>CAYYVY010000095.1:0-12647 GCA_964475265.1 uncultured Anaerolineaceae bacterium
CGATCTGCAAGGATTTAATTTCCTGGGAAAAGTCGGTATGCGTTCCGACGAAATGAAGCTTCTCCCCGAGCTTTATACCTTTGTTGATCTTCAAGACGGCTACATCGATCTTTCCAAAGTAATGTGTCACCTCGCCGATCTTTTCTTCGTTGGCCATACTCACCTTCCCTCAGGTCTTCGAACATTTCTGATTCTTGTTCAACGATAGCCAATTCGATTGTACATCCAGTTTATCCCCCGTCAAATCAGACTGCGCGACCTGCCTCCTCGATTGTCCGCCGCTGGGTGTCTGGGATTTTAATCAGCGCAAGAGATGAAAGCAGGAAGAGGATCGTAAAGACGGCAAACAATAACGCGTATCCGAGTCCCGGAGATTGCGGGACGGCACGGGTGATGGAGTCGGCGATGGGTCCGCCAATGTACGCCCCTACAGCTCCCGCTCCTGCGCCGGCCAGATTTGCGATTCCCAGATACCTGCCAGCCTCTTCCTTCGGAACCAGATCCGTGCCCAAAGCCCAATTTGCACTGTAAAACAAGCCGGTTCCGCCACCGATCAAACTTGCGCCAATAAATAGAACGGTCAGATTGGAAGACAGCAGGGTGATCAAAGTTCCTGCTGCCGAGACCAGACTGCTGACGATCAAAATCCGCTTACGGCCGTAACGATCGGCAAGCCATCCACTTGGAAGAGCGACAAGAAGTAAGAACATACCCACGACCACAATCAACTGGCTTGCCGGCACTGCGGCTTCCTCGTTGGTGAAACCAAAACGGCCTTGCAGGAAGTACACCGCGAAGGCTGCCAGGTTCGATGCCGGCACCAGGTAGGTGAGACGATTTACGATCCACCAGAAGAATTCTTTTCTCTTATAGATAACCTCACCGATTGCAATCCGCAAGCTGACCCACACGCCTATTCCCACGACAATCAGCATTGCCGCGAGTCCCATCATCCCCATGGACACAATCACCGTGATCGCCGAAGAGATCGATTCGAGATACCCCGCTGTGCGTTTTACGACTTCGCCAACGCCCAGAATAATTCCCGTGAAAATCGCGGTCATGAACAACAAGCGGAAAAACGGAGCCCAATTCCGGCGCTCGGGTACAGCTTCCAAAGGCCGCTCGCGCACGAACATCGTAATCACCATGCTGACGAAAAGAATTCCGCACGTCACAACAATCCCCGCCACCAATTTTCCCGCCGCAATTAATCTCCCCACCGTAAGTGCAACCAGAATTATGGGGATTGGCAATTCAAAGATAACCTTGACGGCGGAAAAACGTCCGCGCTGATGCGGTGGTACGAGGTCGGGTATCAGTGCTTGTTGTGCACTGTAGGCGGTGTTGGAAGAAACGGACAGCGAGGTGGCACTCGCGAAGAGAACCCAGTAGCCCGTCATGCCCTCGAGGCTTGCGGAAAAAGCGATCAGACCCAAAAAGACGATGTCCGCCATCGTCCCCAGAAAAATGAACGGCCGACGGCGTCCCCAGCGCAGGGTGCTGCGATCGGACAACATCCCCATTAACGCCTGGGAAAGAATGGCGACCATCAACGTCCACAGGCGAATACTTCCCAGAAATGAACCTTTTACAGTTTCGCCGACAAAGCGCTGCACGAGCAGCGGCCCGATCAACGGCGTAAGTGCGCTCGTGATTGTGGTTAGTCCGACCCAGTAGATGTTGATCGTGAAGTAATCGCGCCAACGCAGATTCTTCGTCATGACCCCAGACCATCCTCAGGGTGCTGCAGTTGAAATTGCTCCCCCAATGCCTGCTGAAGGATACATTCAACCAGGCGAAATACAAATCGCTTATCCACTGTCTTGTTGCATACGGTACTCACAAATTTCCTTCAGGACACAGCGTTGGCATTCCGGATTCCTCGCGTGACACACCTCTCTACCGTGCCGGATTAAATTGAGATGCGCGGCGTAGTATTGGTCTTCTGGGAAAATTTGCGCAAGGATTTGGTGTGCTTTTACCGCACTCGTTTCCGCCGCCCGGATGCCGAGCCGTCCACTGACCCGATATACGTGTGTGTCCACCGGAAAAGCAGGTTTGTCCAACGAAAAGAGCATCACGATCGATGCTGTTTTGGGCCCCACGCCTTTGAAGCGGGTCAACCAGCGGAAAATGTCTTCCGGAGACCAATCACGCAGGAATTCGAGATCGAGTTCGCCGCGTTCCTGCGTTATCTGCTGCAGCACGCGCAGGATGCGGGGCCCCTTCTGATTGGCCAAACCAGCGGGACGGATGGCTTCAATCACCGCATCGGGATCGCCATCACGCACCGCCTCCCAGGTGGGAAAGGCGGTACGCAGTGACTCGAATGCACGATCGCGGTTAACATCGTTCGTATTTTGGGAAAGGATCGTGGATACCAGTTCGTCCAACGCAGGCAGTGGATTGCGCCACTCGGGCCGGCCGTATGCCGCTAAGAGACGTTGATAGACCTCCCGAGCGCGTGACTTTCTCGACTCCACTGCGAATCATTTCTCCATGTGTTCGATCACGGCGCTGCCGAATTCGGAGCACTTCAACTTCGTGGCGCCCGACATGAGACGGTGAAAATCGTAGGTCACCGTCTTGGCCGCGATGGCGCCTTGCATGCCGCGGACGATGCGGTCTGCAGCTTCATTCCAACCCATGTAGCGCAGCATCATCTCACCGCTGAGAATCACCGATCCCGGATTGACCTGGTCCAGATCTGCATATTTCGGCGCGGTGCCGTGAGTGGCTTCGAAGATCGCATGACCGCTTTCGTAATTGATGTTGCCTCCCGGAGCTATACCGATTCCACCGACCTGTGCCGCAAGGGCGTCTGAAAGATAGTCGCCGTTGAGGTTCATCGTAGCGATCACGTCGAACTCACGCGCTCGGGTAATGGTTTGCTGGAATGCAATGTCGGCGATGGCATCCTTGACAAGCAAGCGTCCCGCATCCAGGGCCGCTTTCTGCTCTGCATTCGCAGCCTCCTCACCCTTTTCCGCTTTGGTGCGATCCCATTGGGACCAGGTATACACGCGGTCGCTGAATTCACGCTCCGCCAATGCGTATCCCCAACTGCGGAACGCACCCTCGGTAAACTTCATGATGTTGCCCTTGTGCACCAGTGTTACCGAGCGGCGTTCGTTGTCGAGCGCATAGCGGATGGCGGCGCGCACCAACCGTTCGCTGCCCTGCTTGGAGACGGGCTTCAGTCCGATGCCGGAGGTCTCCGGAAAACGCATCTTTGCATATTCCTCGGGAAAATTATCCCGCAGCAGTTTTTTAAACTTATCATTTTCTGCGCTGCCCTGTTCGAATTCCACACCGGCGTAGATGTCCTCCGTGTTCTCGCGGAAGATGACCATGTCGACATTTTCCGGATGCTTGACCGGCGAAGGAACTCCATCGAAGTAACGCACCGGGCGCAGACAGACGTAAAGGTCGAGGGCTTTACGCAGGGCGACATTGAGCGAGCGAATGCCGCCGCCGACGGGTGTGGTCAACGGACCCTTGACGCCCACGAGAAATTCATCGAAAGCCTTCACCGTCTCCTGCGGCAGCCATTCTCCGCACTGATCGAACGCCTTTCCGCCGGCAAAAACTTCCATCCAGGCAATGCGACGATCTCCGCTGTATGCTTTTTCTACGGCGGCATCCAGGACGCGAACGGAGGCGCGCCAGATATCCGGGCCGGTTCCGTCACCTTCGATGAAAGGCAGAATTGGGTTTCCGGGTACGTTGAGAACACCGTTGGATACAGAGATTTTCTCCCCATCGCTGGGAACTTTGGAGAACTCATAGGTCATGGAAATATAACTCCTCGAAAAATTTGGCTATGGATATTCGTGGGATTATAGCACGTGCTTTCGACACGACTGCCGATTCCGAAGCGAGACAGGGGATTTACGCGTATCCATGGGGATGCGCTTGATGCCATTCCCAGGCGCTGGCGATGATCTGCTCCAGAGCGGGGTATTGCGGTCTCCAACCCAGCTCGTTAACGATTTTATCCGCACACGCCACAAGGCGCGGCGCATCTCCGGGCCGGCGGGGCGATTCGACGGCCGGAATCGGGTGGCCTGTGACCTGGCGTGCGGTCTCGATCACCTCGCGCACGGAATATCCGGCACCGTTGCCCAGGTTATAGATCAGACGATCGTGGTCCTGAAGCGCATCGAGCGCCAGCAAATGAGCATCGATCAAATCCTGGATGTGGATGTAATCTCGAATGGCCGTGCCATCCGGTGTGGGATAGTCGCTGCCGTAGATTTGAACGTTTTCGCGTTGCCCGAGCGCGACTTGAAGCACGAGTGGGATGAGATGAGATTCGGGTTGATGCGCTTCCCCACGCGCGGGCAGTGCTCCGGCAGCATTGAAGTAGCGCAGCGCACTGTAGTGCAAACCGTGGATGCGGCGGTACCATTCCAACGTTTCCTCGATCATCAACTTGGTCTGGCCATACGCATTGACCGGTTCAATAGGGGCCTCCTCCGAGAGCGGATCATCGCGGGAGGCATAAATGGCGGCAGTGGAAGAAAGCACGAAACGCCGCACGCCGGCCCTGAAACAGGCGTCGATCAAGCCAATCGACAGCGAAACGTTGTTATAGAAAAATTTACCCGGAGTCCGCATGCTTTCCCCGGCTTCGATGAAGGCAGCAAAATGCATCACGGCGTCGTAGTTTGCAGCCAACAATTCGGCGTCCAGCGTCTCCCGATCTGCCAGGTCTGCGTGGACGAAACGCGCGCCTGCGGGGACTGCTGCGCGGTAACCCTTTACGAGAGAGTCATACACCGTAACCTGATGGCCGTTTTCCAGCAGCATTTGAGCCGCGGCCGAACCAATGTAACCAGCGCCGCCAGTGAGAAAGATATTCATGCAGTCTTCCTTATCAAAGAATATGTGGCAGGCTGTATTATACCGGCCTTCGACCCGGCACATCCGGATCTCTTTTCAGGTCCCGCACGCCTGCTGGCGTGTAATCAAAACACGCTCACTCCGATAGGATTTCCAGATTGGCCAATGAGGCAACCAGGTGCTTCGTCTCGCCATCGTCGAAGATGATAGTGACCTCTTCATCATCGAATTCGATTTGCGTCGAGAGAATGGTCCCCTCTCCGAATTTTGGATGTATGACGCGCATTCCGGCCTGGTAGCGGGCTTGAGTCCGAAGCGTAATTGCATCGCCCCAGCGAGTCTGGCGTTGAAACGAGACTTCATCCCACGCATGTCGATTGGGGTGAATCCCGTCGAGTTGATCGGGGGGAAGATCATCGAGGAACGGCGAGGCATCGCTGAGCGTGGAAACACCGGCCTGCCGGCGGCGGAAGGCACGCAGCAGGAAAAGTCTATCCCGGGAGCGCGTGATACCTACGTAGAAAAGACGGCGCTCCTCTGCCATCGCTTCGGGATCGTTGAAGGATCGTTGGTGGGGAAGCACGCCGTTGTCGAGCCCAATGATGAACACAACTGGGAATTCGAGACCTTTGGCAGCATGCAGAGTAAGCAGCGTTGGGGCGTTCAACGTTTCGGTCAGGGTGTCCTGGTCCGAGACCAGCGCAACATGCTCGAGGAATGTGGTCAATCCCAATTGTGCGAATTCCTGAGCCGCGGCACGCAGTTCCAAGACGTTCGCCCAGCGTTCCTGCCCTTCTTCGGTGCCATCGTCAATAAAATTCCGGTACTCGATATCCTGCAATACCAAGTCAATCAAGGCATCGGTACTGAGCTGTTCACGCTGCTCGAGCCAGCGATTCACCAGTCGGCCGAAATCAGACAGGGCGCGCTTCGTACGCCCCGAAATTGCCGCGTCTTCATCGGAAACAGAATGGTTCGCCAGTGCGGAGATAACTTCATACGGCGTGCGACCCTGCGTCTCGGCGATCCCGAGTAATGTTTCGATGGTCTTTGCCCCGATGCCGCGGGGCGGTGTGTTGATCACACGCAGCAGCGCGACCTGATCGCGCGGGTTGTGAACCAAGCGCAGATAGGCAACGACGTCCTTGATCTCCCGCCGTCCATAGAATCGTTGGGCACCAACGATTCGGTAGGCCAACCCCGCCTTCAGAAAAGCCTCCTCTAGCGCACGCGATTGCGCGTTCGTGCGATACATCACGGCGCAATCTCCGGGGTCAATATTTTCCAACAGCGTCAAATTGGCGATGGTTTCCACAATGTAGCGCGCTTCGTCGCTTTCATCGTACGCTTCGTGCAGCGTAATCTTTTCTCCCGCACCACGGTCGGTAAAAAGACGTTTGGGCTGCCGGTCGGGATTGCGATCGATGACCGCCATCGCAACGTCGAGTATGGTTTGCGTCGAGCGGTAATTTTGCTCTAGCAGAATCAATTGCGCACCCGGATAATCCTGCCGAAATCGATGCACGTTGCGGTAATCCGCGCCGCGCCAGCGGTAGATGGATTGATCGGGATCGCCGACGACGAAGAGATCCGGTTGCTCTCCCGCCAGGTAACGCAGAAGCACGTACTGGGCGGTGTTCGTGTCCTGGAATTCGTCGACCAAAATATGTTGGTAGCGCTGCTGGTATTGCAAGCGCAGGTCATCGTTGTCCCGCAGTAGACGCACGGCGAATAACAGCAGATCGTCGAAATCAAGCGCATTGTTGACCTGCAGTTGTTCCTGATAAAGCTCGTAGACTCGCCGCGTGACCTCCGCATTGTAGTTCTCGGCCGAAAATTCTTTCAGCTCGATGAGTTCGTTCTTGGCGCGCGAGATTCCGCCGTGGATTTTTCGCGGAGAGATTTGCTTGGGGTCGATGTTCAGTTCCTTGAACGCGGCACGGATCAGAGTTTGCTGGTCGGCGTCATCGTAGATCACGTAATCACGCGTGAACGGCAATCGATCTGCTTCACGCCGCAGCATTCGTGCGCACAGGGAATGGAAGGTCCCTAAACTGACCCCTGCCTGGATGGCGCTGCGCTTGCTGCTGGATTCATCGAGCAATTGTGTCACGCGCTTCGCCATTTCACGCGCCGCCTTGTTGGTGAACGTCACGGCCATGATATTGTTCGGCGAGACACCGACGTGGCTGACGAGGTAGGCAATGCGATGCGTCAACACGCGCGTTTTGCCAGAACCCGGTCCCGCGAGGACAAGAACCGGTCCCGTATCTGCGGTGACCGCCTGACGCTGTTGGGGGTTTAGGGTATCGAGGAGCCTCATAATTCAGCAGAACAGGTAAATGTAAGTCGGGGGATTAAAGAAACCAGGGATCACGATCTGTATTTCCCTGGTTTCGAATCCCAATTAACACTCGTGATGAAAGACAACCCATTCTATCGAACCCCGGGTTGATCGACAAGGTCAGCGCTCACGAGAGATGCGGTCCGAGATAAAGCACCTCCGGACCAGCGAGCAAGCCTTCCAACGGCCTGGCTGCCAGATTCATCACTCGACTGTCGGCGAAGTAGGGAAAGTCAAAGTGAATCTCGTCGCCCGCTTGGCTTTCGGGGATGGGCATGAGACGAGCCGTCAATGGTTTATTGTGTCGCAACGAAACCGCTCCGATGTCAATCAGGACGGCAGTGATGGCCTCCGCGGTCACGTCACCCGGAAGCGGTATGGTATCCAATCCAGTGCCACAGAGGCTTGCATAGAGCAGCAAAGCATTGACGCTGAGCGCCTTTTTCGCTGCGGACGCCGCCAAGACGAAATCCTCCAATACCGGCAGGAACATACCGCAGAAACCTGTGCGAAGGAATTGCGCCCGGTCCAGGCAATCAGCGAGAAAAGCTACCCCTGCGGCTGTGCCGCTCAAGCCAACTGTGGGGATTCCCAGAGCTTCGAGTGCGCTTCCGATCGATCGGGCTTCTTCGGGGTACGGCGCCATGGAAAAATCGATACCCAGGAACTGCGGTTCCTGATTTTCGGCCACTTTCTGTGCAATAGACTGTATCGACGCGGCGTGAGTTTCAATCGCGCCGACAAGACGCCGGCGGGCGAGGGAAAGCGAGCGTGCTTCCCGCAAGGATTCCACCGCCAGATCAGCCGCTTCAGTGGCAATGGCGATGGTCATGTTTCCACCCCGGTGATAGGCGGCCGGGAAGAAGGGTGTTCCTGGCGCGACGTTGGCCAGGGCGGCAAAACGCAAATTCGAAAAACCATCGTCTGTCAGCAGCGAGGTTTCCTGAATGGCGCGAGCGCAAGCTCGCGCCGCCGGGAGGGAAACGCCGTTTTCAGGGTCGGCGAACAAACCCGAGGCGAATACAATTTCTGTCGCCCCGAGCACATTGGGGATAAAGGCATAGCCGTCGAGTTCGTCTGGCAATGCCGGACCGATGGATGCGTAGTCGATGGCGTTGACGAAACTTTCGGCTTCCAGTTGGCGGGCGAAGTTGGCGCGTTCCCCCGGTGGTACGGGCTGCTCCATCTCTGCCGGAGGGGGTGTGGCGATACGCAGCGTTTGTACCTCGTAACCGGAATCCTGCAGCATATCCTTGCAGGTTTGCAGACTTGTTGCGATGGTCTCGATGCGTTTGGATTCCACCGGATAGCCGGGATCCAAGAAGCCTGTCAGGGCGCGTATTTTCATCTCACTCCTCGCTGACGTAGGATTTCGTACAAAATAACGGCCGTCGTAACGGCTGCGTTTAGCGATTCCGTTTTGCCCGGCATGGGAACGCGCACACCATGTGCGGCGATCTCTTCAATGTCCGGCTGCACCCCGCTCGCTTCCGATCCGATGATCAGTCCTGCCGGTTCCCGCCAATCGACTTCGAAGTACGAACGTTGCGCACGAATATCCGCAAGATAGAGTTCCATACCCGCAAGCTGTCGCGGGATTCCTGCGACGGAAGAGGTCGCTATGGAAAGGTGTAAATGTGCACCCATGGCGCTGCGAACCACTTTCGGATTGTAGGCATCGACCGTGCCTTCGGTCAGCAGAACAGCGTCCACGCCGGTGGCGAGTGCCGTGCGCAGGATCGTGCCCAAATTGCCTGGATCCGTGATGCGATCGAGGATCAACGCAAGGTTGATGCTACTGGGAATCGGATGCTCCGGAATCGGCAGAACGGCCAGGATTCCTTGCGGGGCAACGGTGTCCGAACAGGCGGACATAACTTCATCCGAGACGGGGAAGATCTCTGCGCCAAGGCGCTGCATGTTGTGGATCAAGCCTCGCCCGCGCACATCCAGATGATCCGTGTGGAACGCCATCTGAAAGCGTGCTTGCGCGGCAATTGCTTCGTTTATGAGCCGGGTACCTTCAATGACAAAAACCCCCTCCTTTTCGCGAGCCATGCGATCGTTTTGGAGGCGGTGGATTAATTTCACGCGTGGGTTTTTGGTTGACGTAATCAAGGCCGCTTCTCCGGCCAGCGGGAGGCGAAGGCAGCGGTAAAGACTCGCGCACTGGGAGCATCGATCAGCGTAATGTGTATCTCTTGCACAGATGACTCCGGATGTACCTGGCAGAAGTCGGTAATGGCGTCCAGAATTACTTCCGCACCGCGTGCCTTCGGAAAGCCGAATATACCGGTGGAGATGGCGGGCAGCGCTACAGACTTGAAGCCACGTTGATCTGCCAGCGATAACGCGGCGGTGACGGCGGTATGCAGCTTAGCGTCTTCATCACCTTCACCCCAAATGGGACCGACGGCATGAATCACGTATCGACAGGGCAGTGTCCCGGCTCCCGTCAGCGCCGGCCGAGCATGTGTAATAGGGCCATGTTCTTGTACCCAGACATCACTTTCTTCCTGGATGCTCTTTCCCCCTCTGCGAACGATGGCGGCCGCTAAACCACCGCCATGATGAAGAAGAGTGTTAGCTGCGTTGACGATTGCGTCGACGTTTTCCTCAGTCAGGTCGCCGTGGAATAGGCGCAGGATCTGACCTGCAGGTAGTTTGTGTTCGGCGACCAACGTGGACATAGACTCCTTCCGAATAGGCAGGCTCTGCTCATGATTGTAGCATCAGAATCAAATACACATGGGACTATATACACATCAACGGCCCCACACGAAATGGGTTTTGAATTCTCTCCTCAGTTGTTGTATGCTAATGGAGAATTGGAAAGTAAAAAGCGGCTCAGCATTCCCTAAAATAGACAACCGATGCAGCTCATTCAACATCCCCGAATCAGGTTTTACTCGCCGTGTCACAAATCGGGTTCCAGCGGTGTTTCAGATATGATGAAGAACTCGAAAATATATGCCGCGATATGATAAATCCGTCCGATCTGCGTGGGAAAGGAATTGAATCATGCGCGTCTGCCATTTATTGGGTTTCCGCAGGATGATGGCAAGGGGCATCACCATCGGTATGGTCTGCACCATGATTGCCGCCTGTAACGTGCTGGGGTGGGGAGAATCCCTCGAACAAAAGGGCGACGAACAGTCCGCGGAGGAAGCTTTCGGCGAAGGCCTGGATCTCGGCGAACCCGATACAGAGACCGAAGCCGAAGATGATGTCGAACTGGAATTCGATCTCAGTGAACCTGCGGACGATGGGAGAGATTTACTCAGTGGGCCCAGTGATCCTTGTCCAACGGGCACGACGATGTACTATCTTTGGTACGATCATACTTGTGTACTCAATATAACCGCTGGCACACATGAAATCTATTTTGAGGAAACATCGGAATTCGAGCCATTTAGTCTCGTGTTGGGAGCTGATGAGGAGATATTCGATCCTTTGAATGAGAGCGAGATCATGCTCAACATGGAAGGCTATATTACGAGCGACAATGATACCTGCCCGATCACGCATTACCATGGATCATATCCTCTTCGGGCCGAGATCACAGCGCAGTGCGAGAATGGGAAAGTGGACCTCCAAGCAAAGCTGGAGAGGGTCGACTTCAACCTCCAGGGCGACTGTCAGATGGCGGGCGGTATCGAATTTCCCGGTCTGAGTTCGGCGCCCGAGATTGATCACGTTTTTACACATCGCTTCAAAGGGGATGCGTACATATTGGAAGTCCCACCAGGAGGCGTCTTGGAGGGGATGGACGGCGTCTTTAATTGCACCTATTTGTTTGTGCTGCAGCCGGCGTATACTGATGATGGAGTGGAGCTCGTGCCGCTCGTGCCGTCGGTGCAGTAATCTGCAGGAATGTGTTTTTGAATTGAATAAAAACAGGACGCTTCAGCGTCCTGTTTCTTAATCCCAAATTGTCTTAATGATTACTTGGGAGTAGCAGCTTCCACCACGGATGTAAATGCCTTCGGATCCCGTACAGCCAAGTCGGCAAGCATCTTTCGATTAAGCCGAATCTCGTGCTGCTTCATTCCGTGGACTAAACGGCTGTAGGTCGTGCCATTCTGGCGTGCTGCAGCGTTGATGCGCGCGATCCAAAGACGGCGCAAGTCACGCTTCCGATTTCGACGATCTCGATAGGCATACCACAGGCTTTTGAGCATTGCCTCGTTGGCGCGTCTAAACAGGCTGTTGCGCGTGCCGTACATTCCCTTGGTAAGTTTGAGGACTTTCTTGTGCCGACGGCGTGTGACGATACCGCCTTTTACTCTGGTCATATTACTCGCTCCTGCGAACCCCTGGGCGCCGATGCTGCAAACTGCATCCGTTTGGAACACCCAACGGCCGCAACCTATTAATTCCGGTTACGATGATTGGCCCGATCGGGCATTCGGATTAGCCTTATATTTACTCAGATACGGGGCTAACCGACGAACTCGTTTCGAGAGCTTCTTACTCTTGACCGTCACCATTTTGGAAAATAATCGTTTGGTTCGCTTGGGTGTATTGCGGCGCAAATGGCCTTTACCGCTGACCGTGCGAACGATTTTCCCCGTGCTGGTTTGGCGGAACCGCTTGGCGGTCGCCTTGTGTGTCTTGAGTTTGTACTTACCCTTACGTCCCACTGTTATGCTCCTTCGAGACAGCCCCGCGGACGACGTTCAGTCCGCGGGGTAGAAATTCCATCGGTTGTCGTTCATTCTACTGCGTTTACTTGTTCTTCATCGGCGCTAACATCATCAACATCGTGCGGCCTTCCATGTCGGGCATCGTTTCGATCGTGCTCACGTCGGCTAGTTCTTCGGCAATCTGTTTCAGGTCTTCGAGTGCGATTTCGGGATAGGTGATTTCACGACCGCGAAATCGAATGCGAACCCTCACTTTCTTGCCTTCGGATAACCAACGTCTTGCGCTGCGTACTTTAAAGCCGCGGTGATGTGGAGATGTCTTTGGTCGCAGACGAATTTCCTTGATTTCTACTTTCGTTTGTGCCTTACGCGCTTCACGATCCTTTTTGGATTTTTCGTAAAGGAATTTCCCATAATTAAGAACACGACAAACGGGTGGATCGACGTTCGGCGCCACCTCTACCAGGTCGAGTTCGGCTTCCCTGGCGATGCCCAATGCTTCACTAATGGAAACGACGCCAACATTCTTGCCATCGGGACCGATGAGGCGTACTTCACGCGCGCGAATGTGTTCGTTAATCCGAAATTCTGATGCGCTGATGTTTTGCTCCTCCGGTTGCTGCACTAGAGCCGCCCTGCGCACGAGCGGCCCACTGGATTGTCGGATGATACCATGAGAAAGGGGAAAACGTCAAATGCGAATTGGTATTCCTGCTTTCATCAAGAAGCGTTCGAATTCGAAACTGGTATATACATTCGTAGATTCAACTCCGAAGTGCAACTTTGAAGGTTGGAATAAGAGGTAAGCT
>CAYYVY010000096.1:0-12555 GCA_964475265.1 uncultured Anaerolineaceae bacterium
TTGAAATGCAGGACACAAGTATACGGAATCCCCCCAGCGGCGGCAACACGGTTCTTAACCGCCGTAATCGTCCGACCAGATCCCCAGACGTCATCAACCACGAGGATGCGCCGACCCGAAAGTTGGGCTTCGTTGGGGAACTGGATGAACTGCGGCCATGCCAGCAGCTTTGCAGCTTTTCGCTCGGCCTCGAAGGGAAAATCGACGGAGGCGGTAAGAACATTCTCGATGTCGAGACGTTCGGCAATCATTCCCCCCGGGATAATCCCGCCCCGCGTAACGATCACCATCGCATCAAACTCGGTTTCAAATTGAGGCGTAAGATGGTCGATCAAACGGTCGACTTCATCCCAGGTGAGTAATTCTCTCCGTTGCGACATGGTTCAACATCCAAATCGAAAATCAATTCTCGTAATCATAGCATCTGGCGTATTCGGATACAACGCGTTCCAGGCCTTTTTAGACTTACAGTTTCACCCAAGGGTAAACGTCGGTCTCTCGCCGCACTTCAGCTCGTGTTCTCCAACAAGCAAGACGCGGACGCTGTAAAAGATCTCCCGTTCCTATATTCCCGGCTATCGATATTAATTGGAAAAGGGAATCGCAGCCTTCGAAAGCACGCATCCCCGTTTCAAATGGCTGGGAGAAACCGAATAATGGCCGTCGTCTGGGCCGGAATTATTTAATTGAACGCACGAGGTCCAGGAATTCTTGCCACTCCTCGGTGAAGAAATGCACGGTAACCGTACCCAATTCCAGGTGATATGTTTCCTCCCCATCGGGTTCGTCCGCCTTCCAAATCATGAAATTTGACGTCTCGCTCAGGGTGGATGTTTCGATGTTGTTATCTTCCGACATGGATCACTCCTCTTCTATCTCCCCGCCGACGAGGGATGCCAAAACCCTCTCCAGTGCCACAAGGCTGGCACCGGAATGTTTCTCGGCGTCGATCTCCGGTGTGAAATATCTGCGTTCAAATTCGTTGGCGACGAACTCCGCTCTGTCTACCAACGCCTTAACCACTGCATGGATACGCCGTCTTCGATCCGCATCCCATTCACGAGCTACCTTGGTCCAGTAGACCGCGTAAGAAAATTCTGCATTGTGAACGTCCGCCTCGTCAGCTGCATTACGCTGCAGCAATCTTCTCAAGACCTCGCGCATCGATGTCATCGCCTCATCCCACAGAGATGAATCGTATGTCAGCCGTCATGGTCTTTGCTTTTGATGCGACGAATTCTGCCGAGGAAATGCACAAGGCGGGCGGGCGGCGTTCGCGGCTCTCTTAAAACGTCGATCGGTGGATCCCAGGGAGATAAGTCGAACATCTTGCGAAACGTGTATCTCCCAAGCAGGATCAACGATGCCATCATCGGCGCAGACAACAACAGACCCAGAACTCCGGCCAGACTCGCTCCGATTAACAAACCGAGCAAGATGATCACGGGATGCAAATTGAGCGATGCACCCATGATGCGGGGTACGATGAGGTAATCGATCAGCTGATCGAGAACGACGACACCGACAACGACGATCAAGCCGTGTACAAATGGTGTGAGGCCATACCAGTTGGCGGGCTGAAATAACGCCACCAAAGCGGCAACCAAGCCAGCCGTGAATGGACCGAGAATCGGGACGAACTTCGCCACGCCGCCGAGTACACCCAATCCTAAAGAAAAGCGCAGCCCGAGTGTGGACATCAAGATCCAGGTCAGTAGTCCCGAGGTTGTGACTACGAGCAATTGGCCACGTAAGAAAGCGTTCCAGATTGTGGCCAGCGCACTACGCAGGCGATGGAGATCTTCTTGATACTGCGGGATTCTGATATCGCGTATGGCCGAACGAATACGCGGATAATCGATGATGATGAAGTAAGCCACGGCGAATGTGAAAAATATGCTCGCCAGAGATTCTATGGCGACCGACGCCAGGGAGGTGATCAGCGTACTGACCTGCCTGAAAATAGGTTGAACCGAAGCCAACAGATTTTCAGCCAGGGCGGGCAAGTCGAGTTGTGAGAGGTCGAATTGCCAGGGCCCAATCATGAAAGTTTCCGTGGAAATATTCGCCAGCTGTTCGGGCAGACCCATCAACATCGTCTGTAGAACTTGAAAGAGGGATTGCAACTGTCCAACGACCGCGATTCCTGCCCAAATCGATAGCCCGATAATGACGACCAGAACGAGTAAAAAGGAAATATTGGCGGCCAGGCCCCAAGAAAGACGCATCTTTTGATTCAGCAAGCGAACGAGAGGCACTTCGAGAAAGGCAAGAATCAACGCCGTAATCAGGATGGGGATCACACCGTGGAAGCGTGACAAAAGCCCCACGATCACTAGTAATATGATCGCCCCGACGAATGCCTTCGTCAGCAAGCTCCAGCCTGGAGAGTTATTAGGTTTCGTTTTCATTCTCTTTCTCGTTCTTTGCTAGACGATCTCGGCGCGGGAATAAATCCCGTAGCCCAGCGATCATACGCCGAAAACGACCCGGCGTGCTGAATTGAGCGTGGTCCAATTCAGGGTTCAACACCTCGGTCCAGTCTTCAAAACCGACGGTCTTTCGATAGATATAACCCAGAATCACTCGCAGCGAGGCTGCCACCGGGGCGGCCAACAACAAGCCCAGGACGCCCGCGATCATCCCACCCGCCAGCACAGAGATCAAAACAGCCAGCGGACTCATGTTCAGGCTCCTGCCGATAATTCGGGGAACCAGTACGTTGTTCTCGATTTGCTGAACGATGATGTAAAAAGCTAAAACAATCGCGCTGTAGGCCAATGGCGTTACACCCAACCAATTGTCCGGTTGAAAAATCGCAACCAGCACACCAACAATGGCCGCAAACAATGGCCCGAACATGGGCACAAATTCCATGAGCCCCGAGATTAAACCCAAGACAAGAGAAAATCGTACCTGCAGTAGGGTGAGGCCAACAGCGACGACGGTGCCGACCACCAAACCCAAAATGGACTGGCCTCGCAGAAATGAATTCCAAACCTGCGTGATTTCATCCAAAATCAAACGAACATCGTTGCGATACAAGGGAGGTATCCAATCCAGGAAGGCCTCATCGAAGTTTCCCATATCGAGCAGAAAATAGACACCCAACACCAAAACCAAAATCACGGAAGTGATCGCCGATGCCGTGGCTTTCGCCACGGAAGCCAGCAGACTCCCCGTTTGCGAAAGGATCGGCTGCAGCGCGGAAGCAACATCGGCCAGGAAGGGCTCGAGATTCACAGTCGAAAGATCGATAGTCCACGGTCCGAGGCGTACGGTTTCTTGCGCCAAGGCGACGATCTGATTCGGCAACTCGACGGATAAATCCGCCAGGTAGGAGGCCAACTGAACGACACCCGACGAAATTGCCACACCGACTCCCGTCGTCAGGGCCAGCAGAGCGGCGATCAAAACGACGTACACGATCAGAACAGCAGCCCCACGCGAAAGACGCAGCTTCTGGCTGATTCCGGAAGTGCTCGGATGCAGCAAATAGGCCAGCAAGAAAGCCAAGACCAGGGGGGCGATCATTTGACGCAGAAGCATCAACAGGCCGAGCGTAAATACGAGGAGAATGATGCCAAATACAAGCCGCGTGCCGGGCTGCCAGGATGGCGAGTTGGATTGATCCATTGTGTTTGGTTTCATGCGCCAATCTCGTACCGGAAGCGCATCGTGTCCGATTGCGAACTCCGATGAAGCCGATGCATCGAATTCAAGGTCAGCCAGATTCTACCCGTTCCGGCTCGGCAGGCAAACGATTTCGTCGTGAGCGTTGTATGGATTTCTTACCCTTGGGAGGCACCCCGTTCATGACGAACGCCACCTCACCCGGCCGCCATAAATCGCAAAAATTGATATTACAATATATATTGTAATATTTTCTCTATTTTCAATATCATATACTTTTTCAACAGTGCACATCACCTGCTCGGGCAATAAAACTTGGGAGGTAGGCGATTCCCGTCTGCCTCCCAAGCAATTATCGAAAGTGACGTACGCTGCTCGGTGTCGAGCGGCACTCGCTCAATCCCGATCGTGGGATTTGGGCCTGCGGCCGCCTTGTGAACGATTCCCCGAACGACGTCCCGGGGGTCGATCGTGAGCAGCCGCCTCCTCGGGCGTCCACCCTTCCAACACTGCCTGGCGGGAGAGGCGGATTTTGCCATCCGCATCGATGTTGGTCACCATAACGGTAATTTCATCGCCAACCTGAGCGACGTCTTCAACACGCTTGACGTGTTCGCTGTCCAACTGAGAAATGTGCACCAGGCCGTCGAGTTTCGGCAGGATTTCGACGAAGGCACCGAAATCCGTCACACGCACCACGCGGCCGGTGTAGATACGGCCGACGACGGCTTCCTCCGTTAGCTCTTCGATCATCTGCCTTGCTAGTTCTGCGCTCGGGCCATCCGCCGAGGCGATATACACCGTACCGTCGTCTTCGATATCGATCTTGGCGCCGGTATCCTCCTGGATCTGACGGATGATTTTCCCGCCAGGACCAATTACCGCGCCTATTTTCTCCGGATCGATGTTTAAAACCGTCATGCGCGGTGCGTGGGATTTTAACTCCGCACGCGGCTGTGGAATACACTCCTCGATTTTTTCGAGAATTTGCATGCGGCCCTTCCGGGCTTGTTCCAATGCCTGCGACATGATCTCGGTGGTGATTCCGGCAATTTTGATGTCCATCTGCAGCGCCGTGATGCCCTCACGCGTTCCCGCAACCTTGAAATCCATGTCCCCCAGATGGTCTTCAATCCCCTGGATATCCGTCAGAATGATGTACTGATCGTCCTCTTTAATCAGACCCATCGCCACTCCAGCAACAGGAGCTTTGATCGGAACCCCCGTATCCATCAAGGCCAGCGTCGATCCGCACACGGACGCCATCGATGTCGAGCCGTTGGAAGACAGTACTTCCGAAACCAAACGCAGCGTGTACGGAAATTCCTCCAAGGAGGGTAAAACGGGGACGAGGGCGCGTTCAGCCAGTGCGCCGTGCCCGATTTCACGCCGCGAGGCGCCGCGCAACATGCGCGTCTCCCCGACAGAGAAAGGAGGAAAATTATAGTGGTGCATGTAGCGCTTTTCTTCGACCGGAGATAACCCGTCGAGCTCTTGCCGTTCCCGCGGTGTGCCCAAAGTCGCCAATGTCAATACCTGTGTTTCGCCGCGCGTGAAAAGGCCCGACCCATGCGCTCGAGGACTTAAATCGACCTCAGCCGATATCGGGCGAACGACGTCCAATTCACGCCCGTCCGGACGATGATGCTGTCCCAAGATCTGTGCGCGCACATCGGCTTTGTGCAGCGCCGAAAAAGCCTCACGTACATCCGTGTCTGAAAAAGCATCCTCAGCCGTTAATGCAGCGAGTGTCTCGTCGCGCAGTTCGTTCAAAGATCGATCGAGGTCGGCTTTGGACATCGATTGTGATGCGAGTTCCTTGATGCGCTCACCAGCGAATTCCGCCACAGCATCACGCACCTCGTCCGAGATGGTGAAAATGGGATAATCGCGTTTTTCTTTCCCGACTTCTGCGCGCATTTGATTTTGCACGTCGAGCAGCGGCTGCATGGCTTTATGCCCCGCTTCGAGTGCCGCAACCATCGTAGCCTCATCGACTTCGTCCGAGTTACATTCCACCATCAAGATCGCTTCGCTTGTCCCTGCCATACGCAGGTTTAAATCGGATTCCCCGAGATCGGTATAGCTGGGATTGGACAGGAATTTGCCGTCCTTGCGGGTCACCCGCAATCCGGCGACAGGGCCCTTAAAGGGAACATCGGAGATGGTCAACGCCGCGGATGCGCCCAGCACGGCGAGCACATCGATCGGCGTTTCCTCATCTGCGGACAGTGAATACAGGATGACCTGCACGTCGTTGCGCATGTCTTTGGGGAACAAAGGACGAATGGGTCGATCCGTCAGCCTGGCGATCAGAATTGCCGCTTCGGAGGGACGCCCCTCACGACGGAAAAACGACCCCGGGATTCGTCCCCCGGCGTACATGCGTTCTTCGTAATCCACGGTGAGAGGGAAGAAATTGATGCCTTCCCGTGGGGTTGCCCCCATTGTCGCGGCGGCTAGAAGGACCGTGTCCCCCTGGCGGACGGTAACCGCGCCACCTGCCTGGCCGGCGAGTTTGCCGGTTTCGAGAATGATGGTTTTCCCATCAATCTCCGTCTGAAATTGTTTCGTACCTAACATAAGTAAATATTCCCTTCCCGCCTTTGGCGAATGCGGGTCAGGGACTGGAGGGCGGCCACCAGGTAACCCATTCCACACCTGATAGACGAACCCCAATTCCCAACCCTTTGACAATATGCCAAGGCGTATTTTCTATCTATATTTTATTCGATTCGTCAGATTGAGAAAGCGACGATACCCCATAAACCGACACGAGTAGATCAATCGTCTACTCGTATCGTGGGTGGACTTATTTCCGGCGGATACCCAACCGTTCCGTTAAGTCAAGATAAGAAGCCGCATCGTTGCGCTTAAGATAGGCAAGGTGTCGTCTCCGCTGGCCGACCAATTTCAAGAGGCCGCGCCGGGATGACTCATCATGTTTATGCGTACGCAAGTGATTGGTCAGTTGTTGGATTCTTTCGGTCAGGATCGCAACCTGTACCTCAGGCGATCCGGTGTCTTTCTCATGCCGATGAAACTCGTCGATAATTTTCGTTTTTTCTTCTTTCGTTAATGTCACGACATCTGCTCCTTGGCAGGTCACCCTTCGGGAAGATCAACGTGTCCATCACGCTGCCGCCCGTGGGTCTAGTCACTGCAGTTGAGGATTATACCAACCCCTCATTTCGCCGACAAGGTGCTCTCCAGCAACTCGCGCTGCCTTGCCGGGAACAAATCCAGTGTGTTGCGCGTCAAATTTTGCGCCGGCGTGCCCGCTGCCGCGATTTCGTCCATCAAGAAACGCGCTGCTTCAGGAGGGCTGCGCTCCACCAAGGTTTCAACTAAACGGCGCAACGCCCTTTTTTCCTCGAGTTTCGCGGTCGCTGTGAGACCGGCGATCAAGCGGAAGATCGAGGGGATGTCTTTAAATTGATGATCTTCTGCAGCAGATCCGAGGGCAAGCAGGCCAAAGGTGCGGATGCTGCGGCTCGAGTCATGCAGCCACGTTTGCGCTTCATCCAGAAACCTGGACGCGTCGAATTTGCGCCAACTATCGAGCCCCACGCGAGCCAATTCGACGATCACTTCTTCATCATCGCAGTTGGCAGCGTAGTCGATCGCCCACTGTGGTACGTCCGCGTGTGCCAGGCCACTCATGATTGCACAAGCGAGCAGGCGCGTCTCCCGGTATCCGGCCTCCCACAACGCCGCCGAGGCTGGACGCGCATGCTGCGGTTGTTCCTGCGCTCGACGCCGTAAAGCAACGCCGATGGCTCGAATAACCGGCTTAGGCACGCGCAGACTTCGTGCAACTTCATCCGCCGTCTCCAGGCGATTCGGACGTCGGGTGCGATCGGCGTAAAGATCGAGCACGTCCACACATTTGCGGCGCAGCGATATCGGGTCCGCAATCTGATCGACAATCTCGTCGATTTGCTCGTTGAGACGAGTGGGTTTCACCGCCGACATATTCGCACGTGCCTCCGCTCAGTAGGCTCTGGCGAATATCGCCCGCTGATCGGCCTTCTCCCCGCAGTGAATGCAAACCCCCGATCCGCCATCCTGGTCCAGCGGGATGCAGCGGGAAGTCGCCTTTGTCTCCTCCTTGATCGCCGCTTCACAATCCGCATCACAACACCACCACACTTCTGCCCAGCCACTTTTCACGACTTCCTTGAAATCCTCATAGTCGTCCACACGGTGGGTGTTTTCATCCATGAACTTCTTCGCCCGTTCGAAAATCGAATTTTGCACGTCGTCCAACAAATGCGCCACGGCAGCTGCGAGATTTTCCTGCGAGACAATCTGCTTCCCCGCTTTCCCCGGGCGATCCCGCCGCGCTAGCGCTACGGTTCCCTTTTCGACGTCCTTCGGACCGATCTCAATACGCACGGGCACGCCGCGCAGTTCCCAATCGTTAAATTTAAATCCGGGAGTTATCCCCTCACGATCGTCCAATTTCACACGAAAATCGCCCAATTGCCGCTGGATGGCTTCGATTTGTTCCATCACCTGGCTGCGCTGTGCCTCGTCCTTGAATATCGGCACGATAACGACTTGATACGGCGCCAGGCGCGGCGGCAAAATCAGACCCTGATCATCCCCGTGCACCATGATGATGGCGCCCACGAAGCGCGTGGAAAGTCCCCAGGACGTCGTCCAGCAATACTGCAGGTTGTTGTCCTGATCAAGATAACGAATTTCAAATGCACGCGAGAAGTTATCACCCAGATTATGCGAGGTCGCCGCTTGAAGCGCACGCGTATCTCCCATCATCGCTTCGATGCTGTAGGAATGCAGCGCGCCAGCGAATTTCTCGCTCTCACTTTTCTTTCCTTTTATCACCGGAACGGCGGCTTCGTTCTCAGCAAAATCGGCGTAAACATCGAGCATACGCAGCGTTTCTTCTTCGGCTTCCTTGGGAGTAGCGTGGGCCGTGTGCCCCTCCTGCCAATAAAATTCCGTCGTGCGCAGGAACAATTTCGTCCGCAGTTCCCAACGGACGACGCTGTTCCACACGTTGATCAAGACGGGCAAATCTCGATAGGATTTTATCCACTTGGCATACATGTGACCAATAATCGTCTCCGAGGTTGGACGGACGACGAGCGGCTCTTCCAGTACTTCACCGCCGCCGATGGTCACGATGGCCAATTCGGGCGAAAACCCCTCCACGTGTTCGCGTTCCCGCTCGAGGAAGCTTTTCGGAATGAGCAGCGGAAATGCAGCGTTCACGTGACCTGTAGCCTTGAAACGCGAGTCGAGCGCCGCAGTGATGTTTTCCCACAGAGTCCATCCATAGGGGCGCACGACCATGCAACCACGCACAGGTGCATAATCCGCCAGCTCCGATTGCAAAACCAGACGGTTATACCACTCTGCGAAATTTTCAGAACGGGAAGGTAATTGGTCTTTTGCCATTTTGTTCCTCTCGGATTATTTTTCCGTTTTCCGCTCGATCTGCGGCTTTTCTGCTCCCAGCGGTTGTTCCGCAAAAAATCACACCGATGTGCTCCGCATAACTTCGCCTCTCCGCTGCGTTGTCGCTTCACGGCGTATCATGCGCCGTTCAACCTCCGCGCAACGGCCTCTGCAACAGGATGCAGCCACACTTCATCGAGCTGTTCGGCGCGGGCTTCGAGCAACGATTCCGGAGAAGCGGCCAGCAAGTCCACCCACTCCTGCAGGAAGCGCCACATCAATGCATGATCCCACAAAACTGCCCACTCTTCGTCATCCCAGCAAGTGCCGCATTGTTTGCGCATGCCCTGGCGATACCAAGTGACAATTTCCTCCTGATCCGTCGGCAGGGGGTCGAACCACCAGACGCTTTTATTCACGAATAGGAGCAGATCCATGATCCCCGCGCCCACGGAAGCCAATTGCCAATCGTAAACGATCTGGCGTTCGTCCTCCAAGATGGCAATATTCCCCGGCCAGTAATCGCCGTGCAAGAGCGTAGCCGGTTCCTGCCGCAGTGGGGATATGACCCTGTCAGCGTTCATCGTCAAGGCTCTTAATAACTGCATCCTTTCTTGGACTCCAATTAATAGTTCGGGTTCACCCTGGCGCAGCGCACGTTCAATCGCCTTCACCGCCGCAGCCATATGAACTTCGAAATCCGCAGACAGCGGCCGGCCCAGCCAGGGGAAAGCGTCGAAATCGCTTCCCAATCCCCAAAAACGATCGTGCAAATCAACCAGCGCTTCGATCGCCTTGCGATAATCCGCCTTGCACCAGTCCTGCGGTTCTCTCAGCGACTCAAAAGTCTGCATGAGAAGCCAATCCCCCACCGGCGATGCGGCGACCAAACGCGGGACTTCGATGGGAAAATGTTCCGCCAGGGACTGATAGACGCCCACTTCCCTTCGTCCTGCGCCTGCCAATCCGGTGCGGGTGGTGCCGCGCGGCTCCTTCACGACGAGCCGGCAGGTGCCTGGTTCGTTGCCCAGGAGGTATTCCACCTCCATGGCGCGCAATCGACCGATGGACGGCCTGCGCGACGGCATAGGCAACGACGTTACACGGTCGATCGTCACGGAAGTGTCCTCCAGCATGCGGCGCAAGCCCGCCGTAAGATCGGCGAGGCTGAACGGCCACTCCCATTCCCCAACATCTGGCTTCTGATTCGATCGTTCCTTTTTCACGCTGTCTCTATGACCCTTCCAATTTCATTCATCGAACACCAACCCTGGTCTCCGCTTTTAGATACAGGGCTGAGACAAGGTAACCGTGCGAGCGGGAAACACATTGATGATACGGCAGCCCCGATACTCCGTCTCCGCTACCTGGATGTTTTGCAGGATGTGCGTATGGCCATGCAGCATCAACCTTGGCCGGAACCAGCCTATCAGACGCAGGAAGATGCGGAAGCCCGTGTGCGCCACATCCATGGCGTCGTGAATTCCCCAGGCGGGTGAATGCGTCACCAGCACATCCATGGCTCGACCGTAGCGAATTCGGTTGTATAACAAGCGAGGCAGCAATCGTGCCACCCGTAAACTCATGTCGAACTCCGTGTATTGATGCCTGCCTCGATTCTTATATCGCTGACTACCGCCCAGGCCCATGATCCAAAAGCCACCCACGTTGATCACGTGACCATCGATGTTGATGCCACCCGGAATCCGGTAGCTGTCCGGATCGTGATTTCCAGGAACGTAGACCAGCGGCGCCGGCAGTAAGGTGACGATGTATTCGAGATAGGCCACTGGTAAATCGCCGCAGCCGACAATCAAATCCACGTCTGCGAAACGTTGCGTGATCGCAGGGCTGTAAATGTGGGAAACGACATTATCACTCAGCGCCAATATACGCATGATCGCCAATCACGATCGTGTTCGATGGAGAAAATAATAGTCAGCTCTCAATTCACTC
Source organism: uncultured Anaerolineaceae bacterium (assembly GCA_964475265.1). GTDB lineage: Bacteria > Chloroflexota > Anaerolineae > Anaerolineales > E44-bin32 > WVZH01. The sequence continues at coordinate 11,017 of CAYYVY010000096.1, forward strand.
GTCATACGTCCTCTGCAGCAAGCACAACATGTTTTCGGCATGTGTCGTGCTCGGTATGAAATTTCCCGGCCGGTACGAAGTCGATTTCCACTCGGGCAGCTGCTTCAGCGCTGCGTCGATTTAAAAAAATGAAAAGCGGCTTCCCTGCGATCTGGAAAGCCGAACTTCATGGTTATGTCCGCATTGCTTCAACCAGATCGAATACTCCTGGCTATTTATCTTCCGCAGGGGATGGGACATCAACCAAGTGCATACACGAATTATAATTTATGCACTAGGAGAAGTCAAAATTCAGCTTGGGCAACCCGAGAAACAAACCTGGCGCAGTATAGCACTGCATCGGTCAACCGGCGATTTCTTGCCGCCCGGCAGCCGTGCGGATGCTCTCCAAACGATCCAGGCGCTCCCAGGGCAAATCGATATCGTCGCGGCCAAAGTGACCGTAGGATGCGGTTTGCTGAAAGATCGGTTTGCGTAAATCCAAATCACGGATAATCGCTCCCGGACGCAAGTCGAAGTTCTCCTCGATCAAGTGAATGATCTCGTCGTCGGAAACATTACCCGTGCCGAAGGTCTCCACGTTGATGGAAAGCGGATGCGCCACACCAATTGCATACGCCAGTTGGATTTCACAACGTTCCGCCAGGCCTGCGGCGACGATGTGTTTCGCCACCCAACGTGAGGCATAAGCGCCGGATCGATCCACTTTCGTTGCATCCTTGCCGCTGAAAGCGCCGCCGCCATGACGTCCCATTCCGCCGTACGTGTCGACGATGATTTTCCTCCCCGTCAGGCCGGAATCTCCCAACGGGCCGCCCGTTACAAAGCGGCCGGTGGGATTGACGTAAATTTTCATCTCGTCGTCGATCAGATCGGCCGGCAGCACAGGCAGAATGACCTCCTCGATCACTCCCGCTCGGATTTCTTCGGCATCCACCTCGGGCGAATGCTGCGTGCTGATGAGTACCGTATCGATTCGTTGGGGACGCCCATGGCTGTACTCCACCGTTACCTGCGATTTTCCATCCGGGCGGACCCAGGAAAGCGCATTTTCTTTTCGTACCGCTGCCAGGCGTCGGGTAAGTCGATGCGCCAGGTCGATCGCAAGCGGCATCAAAGTTACGGTTTCGTTGCAGGCATAGCCAAACATCATGCCTTGATCACCCGCTCCGATGGTCTCCACTTCCTCGTCCGTGACTTCCCCGGAGCGCGTTTCCAACGCCTGGTTCACGCCTCGAGCAATGTCACTGCTTTGCCGCGCAATTGCCACTTGAACGCCGCAAGTATTGCCATCAAACCCTTTGGCGCTGTCATCGTAACCGATGTCGGTGATCACTTTGCGCGCCAACTCGTCGTAGTTGACCTGTGCCTCCGTGGTGATCTCACCCATCAACACGACGAATCCCGTTTTTGTCGCTACTTCGCAGGCCACGCGGGAATAGGGATCCTGCGCCAGGCAGGCGTCGAGCACGGCATCAGAAATTTGATCGCACATTTTATCCGGATGACCTTCGGTGACCGATTCAGAGGTAAAGAACA
>CAYYVY010000097.1:0-997 GCA_964475265.1 uncultured Anaerolineaceae bacterium
AATAATACGTAAAACTACATGTGAACCAATTACAACAAATCATACCACTGCTATAACAAACAGATAAGCGATAACAAAGTGGAAAATTCCGAGGAGCAGGGAACGTTGTATTACTTCAAGTACCCGGTAGCGGATTCGCAGGAATTCATCCCCGTTGCAACGACGCGTCCGGAAACGATTCTGGGCGATACCGCTGTCGCTGTGCATCCTCAGGACGCACGCTACAAGCATCTGCTGGGGAAAAAATGCGTGGTGCCGATGTTGGACCGCCTCATCCCGGTGATCGAAGACAGTTACGTGGACATTGAGTTTGGAACTGGCGCGCTGAAGATCACTCCGGGCCACGATCCGAACGATTACGAAATCGGCATGCGCCACGAGCTGGAATTGATCAACGTACTCAATGCGGATGCTACGATGAATGAAAACGCCGGCCCCTATCAGGGGTTGGATCGATTCGAGTGTCGCGAGAAGCTGTGGGCCGACATGGAAGCGGCCGACCTCACGCTCAAAACCGAGGCGTATTTAATGCAGGTTCCCCGTTCGCAGCGCGGCGGCGAGATCGTCGAGCCGATGGTTTCCACACAGTGGTTTGTACGCATGCAGCCGCTGGCCGAAAAGGGACTCGAGGTCGTCCGCCAGGGCAAGGTGAAGATCGTGCCCGAGCGTTTTACGAAGGTGTATTTCAACTGGCTGGAAAATATCCGCGATTGGTGTATTTCCCGGCAGTTGTGGTGGGGACATCGTATCCCGGCCTGGCACTGTAGCGCGTGTGGCGAGATTACCGTCGTGCGCGACGATCCCGATCGCTGCGTTCATTGCAAATCGAGTGATATCCAGCAGGATCCGGATGTGCTCGACACATGGTTCTCCTCAGGCTTGTGGCCTTTTTCCACCCTGGGATGGCCGGAAGAAACTGAAGACTATCGCTACTTTTATCCCACGACGATGATGGAAACCGGATACGACATTCTCTTCTTCTGGGTGGCGCGGATGA
>CAYYVY010000097.1:1007-12295 GCA_964475265.1 uncultured Anaerolineaceae bacterium
TTCACCGGTGAAGCGCCATTCGAAACCGTATATCTGCACGGCCTGGTCCGCGATGGGCAAGGGCAGAAGATGAGCAAGACCTTGGGAAACGTGATCGATCCTTTGGAGGTCATGGACGAATTTGGCACCGACGCGCTGCGTTACACGATGCTTACCGGTTCGACTCCGGGCAATGACATGAATCTCAGTTTGCAGCGGGTGGAGGCCAACCGGAATTTTGCCAACAAAATCTGGAACGCCGGCCGTTTCGTGATCATGGCGTTGACGAAGACAGCCAACCTGCAGGAAGCTTCGATCGAACTCACGTCTGCCGACAGGTGGATCAAAGGTCGGCTCGCAACGCTGATCGAGGACGTGGATCGTCTGTTTGCGTCCTATCAATATGGTGAAGCCGGCCGGCAGATTTACGGATTCTTTTGGAGCGAATTCGCTGATTGGTACCTCGAAATCGCCAAGTTGCAGTTGAGGCAGGGCGCTGAGCGGGCATGGCATACCGCCAAGATTCTGGTGGAAGTGTTGGATGCATGTTTGCGATTGCTGCATCCCTTCACTCCCTACGTGACGGAAGAACTCTGGGGGAGGTTGAAAGCGGCTTGCCTTCAACACGGGGGCGGATTTGGTTTTCTGGCGGAGTGGGAGGACGCGCTCATCGTGGCGCGATGGCCGCAAACGGAGCCTATTGCGGATGCGGATCGGGAAATAATGGATCGTTTCGACCTGTTAATGGACGTCGTGCGAGCAATCCGCAATGCACGTTCCGAGCAGGGGATAACCCCGGACACAAAGATCGCTGTCGCGTTCAACGCCGGATCCATGGCGAACCTGCTGGAAGAACAGCGGGAGGCGATCGCATCACTGGCAGACGTCGATCTCGGAAGAATGGAGATACACGAGTCGTTGCAGTCGCCTCCGACAGGTGCGATTCCACTCGTTGTCGGCCAGATCGAAGTCCATCTCACGATGGAAGGCGTCATCGATGTAAAAGCGGAGCGCGAACGCCTGACCGATGAGTACGCAGAAGTTCGTTCCCAGATCGAACGCCTGGAGAAATTACTGGCCGGGCCGTTCTCCGAACGTGCGCCTGCCGACGTCGTTCAAAAAGAAAGAGACAAGCTCGAAGAATTCCACCAGGCAGCCGATAAGATCAAGACGCAGATGGAACGTCTGAAAGAGACGTAAATTTGAGCGAAGCCGGATTTCCTGGAGCGCCGAACGATTCGACCGACGAGTTGCGGGCAGCGGGGAAGTTGCCCATGGCTGCGGCCGTTCCGGGACTGATCTTTATCCTCATCGTCGACATCGTCACGGTTTTCGACGTGGGTCGCTGTTTCGAAGCGTACTTTCGCGCTTGGTCCTGGGTCGTTGCCGTTCTTCCCTGGATTGCGCTAATTCTCTTCCGAAAAACCCCGGCTGTCTATGGCTATACGCGCAGGCGTGCGCTGGCGATTTTCGGCTGGGGAATGCTGGCGGGTGCTGCATGGCGCGGGTTGAGCCTCGGCTTCAATACCTGGGTCCAGAACGATTGGACTCGAATCGGATCGACTGGTGTGCTGCTGTTTGGATTGGTCGTCTGGATTCCATTTCTGGAGGAAACCTTTTTCCGTGCCTATATCGGAGGATCGATGCAGGGTAAATTCGGTCGTTGGCCGGGCATATTGACTCAAGCGGCGCTCTTCAGTTTTCATCCGGGGCATTGGCGCCAGGGATGGTTGGATATCGTCAGTATATTTGCCTTTGGCATTCTATCCGGCTGGCTCTACGATCGTTTCCAATCCATTTGGGCACCCTGGGGCGCGCATGCCTTCGCAAATCTCCTGCCTGTGCTGCTGCGCGGCTGGGTAGTGTAAAATCCTGGAAATTTCCGCAACGGTGTCACAGAAGCGAGTACGATCTCTTTCAACGCGCTGTAAGATCGAATATCAGCGTCATTTGGCTGTGATATACTCTCGTTCTTGGAGGTTTGATGCGACGAGGCGGTCCTGATTATTTACGCTGGATTTCGATTGGTTTGCTATTAGCGGCCGTGGCCTTTTTCTTCTTTGAATTGATCGCTTTCAGCCGTCAGCGAGCTCATCTTCCGGAGGGTCTGACCGTCGGTGGTGTGCCCGTCGGCGGCCTGTCGCAGACGGAAGCGGTCGAACGTATCCTGCAGACTTACAGTTCACCCGTCGAGTTGCACTACGACGATCAGATCATTCTCATGTCACCGGCAAGCGTTGGTTTCCGTCTGGATACGGAGGTCATGCTGGCGGCCGCCGAGTCGATGCGCACAGGTGATGATTTCTGGTCTGGTTTCATGGATTTCCTTTGGAATCGTCCCGGTGAAGAAGCGGCGATACCCTTGCGTGCGGAGTATTCCGTCTCGCAGCTCGAATTGGTCCTGGTGGATATCGCTGCCCGATACGACGAGCCTCCGTATTTTGCCGAGCCTATCCCGGGTACGCCCAATTTCAATCCCGGAAAGCCAGGACGCGTACTCGACATCGATCGAGCGCAAAGGTTGATCGGGGACATCTTGATGTTGCCCCATTCCCGAGTCATTAACCTGCCGGTCCTGGAGGACGTGCCCCCACGACCGACGTTGAGTACGCTCGAAATTCTGCTCAAGCAAATCGTGGACGCGGCGGATTTTCATGGTCTCACGGATTTCTTCCTGGTGAACTTAAGGTCGGGAGAAGAACTGCACATCGTTTACTTGAACGGTGAAGACATCCTCTCGGAACCGGATGTTTCCTTCGGCGCAGCCTCAACCATCAAGATCGGGATCATGACGGCCTACTTCGTAGAATTTGACGAGCCCTTCGGTGAAGAAGCGGACGATCACATGTTTGACATGATCACACGTTCCGGCAACGAATCTTCAGATTGGCTGATGGAACAAATTGGCGATGATCTCGGTCCGCTTGTGGTGACGGACATCCTTCAAACGTTGGGTTTGGAAAACACTTTCTCGGGGGGTTACTATTATTTAGGTGCGCCACTCCTGCGTTCCTTTAATACGCTTTCCAATCAACGCACGGACATTAATACTCGGCCGGATAAATACACCCAAACGACGCCGTCCGATATCGGGACGTTGCTGACGGATATCTACCACTGTGAGAATGGCGGCGGGGCGCTGCTTGCCGTCTATCCCGATCAAGTCACCCCCCAGGAATGCAACCATATGATCGATTTGCTCGCACAAAACAAGATCGGCAGCCTGATCGAAGCTGGGGTTCCGGATGGCACACGCGTCGCACATAAACATGGTTGGCCAAGTTCACCTTTCGACATGATCGGTGACGCCGGAATTATCTATACGCCGGGTGGCGATTACGTGTTTTCTTTATTCTTGTTCCAAGAGCAGGAAATGTTTTGGGACCCGACGTCGAAGATGTTCGCCGATATCTCCCGTGCTGCGTACAATTACTTCAATCCTCCCATTGAATGAGTTGCAGCACCTTCATTGTATCTGTTGCCCGTTCACGTTGGGAATAAAATTCGGGGCGCAGTGTCGTCTGCGCCCCGTTTATGTTGTTTGTGTTGGAATACGCTACTAACTATACGTTGCTACCGATATGAATTTAATAATCATCCTCTCTTTCGTAGTCGTAATCATCGTCGTATTCGAGTTCTTCTTCATCGAAAGCCCAATCCAATTCCAACGGTGAAACGCCTACGACCATCAAATATGCTCCGCATTGTGGACAACTGACTTGTTGTCCTTCCCTCGGGTCTCGTCCAACCGTGATCTTTGCATCACATTCTGGACAAAATGCGTGTGTCATGGAGAACCTCCTGACAAAATATCCGTTTCGCCCGCATCATACGCGGAAGGTGTAGAAATTGTGTCTAACTAGCATGAAATATTTGTATAATAACGGCAAGAATTGTATCAAAATGGTATTAATCGATGCTGATATCGAAGAGATAGCCCATCCCCGGAATCGTATGAATGAATTCGGGGGAAGAGGGATCACGCTCGATTTTCGCACGCACTCGACTGACGAGACCGCGCACCAATTCGCGGTTGCCTTTTTCGCTGTATCCCCATACCCGCTCGACGAGTACATCCGTTGGGATGGCCAATCCGCGATTGGTCATTAGAACGTAGAGCAGTTGGAATTCCAATTGTGTGAGCCGCTGCACTTCCCTTCCATGCACTCGCACGCTTCGGGTAGACGGGTTGAGGGCAATCGAGTCAAGGTCCAACATCGGAGTGGCCAACAAGGGTGCCGCGCGAGCCCTGCGAAGGAGCGCATGTGCATAGGCGGTCAACAAACGCGGATGGACCGGCAACGGCAACACGAGATCGGCGCCGGCGGTGAGAATGTCTGCGGATTGGGAATGGGATAGCGTCTCGCCGATCACGATGATGGGAACCTCGCTAACGTTGCGAATGGATTTCAAATCGCTGAGTGTGTGCTCGATGTCCTGGCAAACGATCAGCACCAAGGCCGCAGGCGCTTCCGACCAATTGCTGATTACAGATTTGGATTCTGTTTTCTGAATGACGTTCATCCCCGCCTGACGCAAGATGAAGGCAATCATGTCTCGTTCCGGTGCATCCTGACTGATGATTATCGTTTCCATCGGCGCTTACTCTTCAGCCTTCCCGCTTGTCTCCGCCTGATAATAGCCCGCTTTGGCAGGGTTTCTTAAACGAATTCTAGCGCGTTGACCAGATAGCGTACACCCAGATAGGTCATGAATCCACCGCTGATCAGGATCATGGCCCGGTACACCCGCTGCGTGAGCCAGCGGCGCCCGCTGCTCGTAGCCGTGGCGAGTGCTGTGTCCCATGCAAAATCGGCACTGATGTGGCCGACGTAGAACACAACCACTGCAAGCGTACTGATGGCTTTCGCTTGCGTGAGATATCCGGCAGCAACCGTGATCCACCATATGTACCAGAATGGATTGGCAAGCGTCGTCATCATTCCCAAGACAACGAGAGCCGAAGTAGATTTCCTCGCGGCGACTTGACTGGACTGGGGGAGTTCCACGTCGTTCTTCCACACTGCGAGGATGTAGCTGCCTCCGATCCAAAACAGGATCAGACTCCCACCGATCGAGATTGCCGCAAGCACAGTCGTGGTTCGCATCACGACGGAAAGGCCAAAGCTGATGAGTATGAGAATCGCGAGTTCTAAAACCGCATGCCCGCAGGCGATCAGTGGTCCCGAGCGCCAGCCTTTGCGCGGCGCCTCAGTCAGAATTGCAGCAGTTACGGGTCCGGGGGAGATGACCGCGGCGAAAGATATAAGCAGTGAGAATTCAAAAATGGAAAAGAGGTCGTCCACAGCCATGATCGACTACTGGGAATGCGCGCTGATCTATTGTAGTCGATATTTGAAACGAAATGGAGAATTCACGAATTTTATTTAATAAACCGTGTTAGGTCGGGGAAAATCAATTTTTCGAGATTCTCGTTTTCCAGTGCGCTGTGGTTGACGACCTCGAAATTGCGGTGCACCTCACGCAGTGCACGCACCTGCCAGGCGGGAGGCGATTGCGAGAAGACTCCGAGACAGACCGTTCTTTTGCCGGGGATAAGCAGCAGCGCTGAACCGTCGTCGATTTGCGTGGCGAACATGCGTGATGTCTTTCCTTCTTCTTCAGCAGAACCGAAGGTTCCCAGTAAACCCATCGCGTCTTCAGCAGACGTGGGCATATCCCCCTCCGCAAAAATCCGCTCCCGGGAATTGATTTTGTACAATCCTACGGACTGACACGTGGCTTCATTTAGCTGCATGAGATAACTGGTCTTGCCCTCTTCCAGCACAACCTGCCAACGGTCGCTATCCGGATGCATTTTGTTCATGCGCAGCGCGACTTCACGCTGCTGCATGTAATGTCGCCGTACGGCTCGGTATTGGGAGGCGTTGATTCTGCCTTGCTGGTAATCTTGTTCGAGTCGGCTAATCTTTTGTTCGAGTACGGCGAGGCGTTGCTTTAAGTCCTGAGGCAAGTCTTCATCAGCGGTTGCGCCCTCTTCGATTGCGGATTCGCTGATCTGATCTGTTGTGACAACGTCTGGAGGTAGCGGGTGTATCGTGGATGGTTCTTCGTCTACGAAGGGCGCCGCTTCTTCACCTTCCATCTTGGAGACGCGTTGTTCCCATTCACGAAGGAGCTCTCTGGCGGCTCTTAGTTGTCCTTCGCTGATTGACCCATCGCAGAAGGCGATTGCGGCGGAGAGGAATTTATCCCTCGCGCGCTGGAGCCAATCCAACGCTTCCTGATATTCGGCGTTTTCTTTTCTGGAAGTGGCTCGTTTCGCTTTCTTTTCGGTCTTCTGCGCCTTTTCTGGCATGGCGCGTATAATGGTATCCGAAGCGCCTCCCATACGCAACCATCATAGCATTTGGGCCATGGAATGCGTCAGAGGACGGTTGTACCAATGGCGGAGGTAGCTCAATGACGGAAAGTACGGGATGCGGTATACTCAACGCTGGCATTTTATGTGGATGTCGTTTTTTTAATCCATCGAGCGGAAGCATGAGACGATTTTCAGGCAAAAAGAAGTGGTTGATGAAGTCGCCGAAAGCGTTCCTGGGGATGCTCGTCCTTGTGACGAGTCTTTTGGGGGCATGTGCAGGTAGCGGCGCAGGAACAGCGACTCGTTCAGCTGAGGATGTAATAGCGACGGCGCAGGCTCTCGCTGATCTCACGCGCGCAGCAACGGTTCAAACCCTACCGCCGACGCCAGAGCCACCTACTGCGACAGCAACCCCTCCCGGCCCGACGTCTACGCCAACTGCGACGGAAGGACCGCCCATCGTCGAAGCGGACTACAACGCCTACGTGCGGGATGGCCCAGACGAATCTTTTGCATTCGTAGATTATTTCCTCGAAGGACAACGAGGCGAAGTGATCGGCCGCTATGAAAACACGGATTATAATCCACCAACCTGGTGGTACATCCGACGCATCGATCAGGGTAAGGATGGTTGGGTGTGGAGCGGTGCGGTTACGTTTTACGGCGTTGAGAGCGGTATCCCAGTGATCAGCGTGGAATTTACGCCAGGTCCGGCGGACGAATAACACAGAACGGATTTCAACTATTAATCCCGGCTACTTGAGCAAATTTTGACGAGACGGCATATCGCCGTCTCGTTTGAGTTTCAGACGAATATCAGCGGAAGCAGGTAAGTGAGACCGAGCACCATCCAAGCGACAACCGACCAATAGGCGATGTATTCAAAAAACGAAAACACGAGCACAGGAAAAGGCCTTATTTCTTTGAGAAAGGGTACCTTCTCCAACACGTGCAATCCATACACAGCGAAGATATGTTCGGCGACACCTTGCAGACCGCCGAGGATGCAGAACACGAGAATCAATCGATTTTCAAGGACGAGAGCAAGCTTCCACATTACGAAGCCGATCGCGGCGTAGAGCAGCACGTTTAATAGTCTGATCGAACGCATCCAATCCGGATAGATGTAACGATAATAGATATCCCAATAGCGTCCCATCAGCACTACGGACATGATGCCCCAGAAGATCGCCGAAGCAAGAGCGCTGGATTTGGCTGCGGTAATGAAACGCTCATCCGAAAAAAGAGTTGCAAGCGGGAGTGACAGGAAAATACCCACCACGCCGAAGACCAGCGTACTCAGCCAGACATCGCGTTGGGTTAATCTCAGGTCCATCAGATCATTCGATCCAGACAATCGTCAAGTGGGAGATGGTGGAGAAAGGAACTAGCTCGACTTTACAAGTGTACCGGGTTTCGCTCCCAGGATGGCGTCCTCAATCGATCCGGGTTCTACACCCGAAAATATGCGCACTTCGGTATTGGGGTTCAACCTGGCGATGACCAATGCAGCTTCCACTTTCCCGCGCATGCCACCGGTCACGTCGGTTGCCTGCGCACCTCCCAGTTCGATCCTGTCCGGATCTTCCTGGCAGATCGAAGGGAGGATTTCATTCGATTCCGGGAAGTTGGCATAGACGCCAGCTTCGATACCTGCGATCAGGACCCGCGAGGGTTGCAGGTGCTGCGCCAAATAGGCGAAGATCGTTTCCGTGGAGACGATCGCTGCGCCTTGTACGCTATCGAAGGCGACGTCGCCATAAATCATCGGCAGGAGACCCGCTTCGATCGCCTGCGCAATGGGTTGAACTGCCATTTCCTGAATTTCTCCAGCGGCGCAGGTAACACTCGCGGAAGGGGGAAATGCCACCGCTGGGAGTCTTTCGTTGAGGAAGGCATCCACAACGAAACGATTGAGGCGCTGGGCGGAAGCCCATACCTCGGCGAAACCCAGCCATTCGGCGGGCGTCGATGTACCGCGATCCGTTCCGTGTCGTGCCGCGGCGATGTGGCCGAAGGATCCGGACCCATGACCGACCAATATGCGCAGGTCGGGCTTTTTCTGCAGCGCACGAGCAATCTCCATCGCCGTGCGTTCCAGGATGAGATACCTGACGGTCTGCGCCTGATCTTTATCCGTAATCAACGAGCCACCCAATTTGAGAAAGATCATCGTCATACCCTGGTCACGCGAGTCCAAGCGGCTCCGGCAGCGTTTAAAGCCTCGGCGACGACTTCACCGGCGGCTGGCTGGATGAGTGCAATGATGATACCACCAACGCCGGCTCCAGATAACTTTGCGCCATAGGCACCGCAATCCCGTGCTGTGGAGAGCAGTTTCGAGATCGTCTTCGAGCTGACTCCCAGTGCTTCGAGTCTGTCCTGATTTTGATTCATTAGCTCGCCCAAAACACGTACATCTGCATCTGCGATTGCCGATCGGGCTCGTTCGGATATGCGGCCGATCTCCTGGAAGATTGAATCAAACGACGTTCGATCCTTTTCCCAGGCATTACGTACTCTGGCGACGATCTCTCCGGTGTGCGAAGGCAGCCCTGTGTCAGCGAGGACAAAGGTAAGTTCGCTTCCGATCGGAAGTCGTTCCGGTTGACGCCCGCGGATGAAGTAAATCGGCTGGTCATACACAATGACCGTGTTGTCGATCCCCGAAGGCGTGCCGTGGTGGATTTTTTCCACTTCATAAACCAACTCGGATTGGCGTGACAGTTCGAGCGAACGATCGAAGTGCCGGCACAGCGCGCGCACAACCGCTGTCGAGACGGCAGCGCCCGAGCCGAGTCCGGAGGCAACCGGAAGATCGGAGGTTATGCGCATCTCGATCGCCGGGAATGAATGGACTTGGATTTCCTCCAGGGTCAACTGTGTGATTTTACGCAGCGGGTTATTTGAGTCGGCCTCGTGTAGCCATTCATCGAAGCCGATGTCCGGGGCGACGAGGCGAACGTGACTTTGGGGTTGATGAGTAATAGGCCGGATTTGTGCGTTGGCGCGCAGTTGGCGCAGCGGGAATGCGATCGCGGGTTGCCCGTAAACGACCGCATGTTCTCCAAACAGGATGAATTTGCCTGAAGCGCTTGCCCGGATCATGATCCCAAGTAGAGAATTCCTGCGGATGAAACTCCCCAGATGATGATTGTCGCCAAAAGCGGTAAATCGGAAAAGACGAGTTCTTCCGGCGCGCCACCGGCGTCTTCAATGTTGACCAGGTAGAGATAGCGGAATACTCCGTAGATGACGAAGGGGATGGTCAACATCATCAGGTGATTGGAGGGGAGATTTTCGGCCGAGAACGTGTAGAGCGAATATGCAATGATCGTGGTACTTGAAACGATGATGATCAATTGATCAAGGAAGGAAACGGTGTAGTGGTCAAAGACACGGCGATGGGAGTTTGCCTCTTCGGCCAGCATTACCAACTCCGAGCGGCGTTTGCCCAATCCGATGAATAGGGCCAACAGGCTGGTGCAGACGTATAGCCACGGAGAAAATCTTTCGACGGTGATTAATACCACCCCGGCGCCGACGCGTAAAACGAATCCCGAGGCAAGCACGAGTACATCGATGATCGGCACGTTTTTGAGCCAAAATGAGTAGAAGAAATTCATGATCAAGTAGATCGAGATGACAATGCCGAAATAGGTGTTGAGCGCGAAGCCCGCACCGAGTGCCGTCACGAGTAGAATTCCGGCGCTGATTCGGCCAACCGTTAACGAAAGTTCGCCAGATGCGAGCGGGCGGAATCGTTTCGTCGGATGGAGACGATCCTGTTCCAGATCCGCCAGATCGTTGATGAAATAAACCGCACTTGCACCAACGCCGAGCAGGAAGAATCCGGCGATGGCCGTCAATAGTGGTTCCAGGTCGAAGACCTGCTTGTCAAATACCAGTGCGGCGAAAATGAACCCATTTTTCGGCCACTGCTTGGGGCGCATTGTCTTTACGATGGATTTAATCATGGCTGCGATGATAGCAGGAACCCAATACGCAAGCAAGTGTTTTCGGTGAGGCTTGTTAACTTGTGTACAATCTTGGTATGAGCGAGCAGGAACGCATTGATATCCTCCTGACGGAAAAAGGTCTGGTCGAGAGTCGATCTCAGGCACAGCGTTTGATTATGGCCGGCCAGGTACGCGTCGAAGGACAGGTGGTCCACAAACCTTCGAGGCGCGTGGCGCGTGACTCACACATCGAAATCGAATCTCTGCCACGCTTCGTCTCCCGGGGTGGGGAAAAATTGGCGGCCGCTCTGGCGCACTTCCCGATCGAGGTTGCCGGCAAGGTCTGTGCCGACGTTGGCGCTTCGACGGGCGGTTTTACGGATTGTTTGCTACAAGACGGCGCCGCACGCGTGTATGCCATCGATGTCGGGCAGGGAATCCTACATTGGCGCTTGCGGAACGATTCCCGCGTCGTGGTCATGGAGAAGACCAACGCGCGTAAATTGAAGGCGCTTCCTGAACCGGTGGTTTTGGTGACGATCGACGCCTCCTTCATCTCCTTGCGTTCGCTGCTGCCCGTTGTCCGCGGCTGGCTCACGCCTGGCGCGGATTTACTCGCCCTCATCAAACCGCAGTTTGAAGCCGGGAGGAAGGCCGTCGGGAAACGTGGAGTCGTGCGTGATCCGGCGATCCACCGCCAGGTCGTCGAACGTGTTATCGCTGCCGCATCTGAACTCGATTTCACACCGCTCGGCGTGATGCAATCTCCCTTGCGCGGTCCTAAAGGCAACGTCGAATTCCTCCTCTGGTGCAAAAACGAAGTTCGTCCGCTGAGATTTGAACTGCCCGCGGGACTCTTTTCATACGATTGAGCCCACCGCTCGTTCTTGGCGAAGCCTGCTGCCTCCGTCCGTGTCTCGTTACTGTTCCTGCGCGTGTCTCTCGGTTATACTTCTGTCTCGATGATGATCTTAGACTTTAAGTGCAGCACGTACGGCCGATGAGCACGGATAATATTCGCAATT
>CAYYVY010000098.1:0-12090 GCA_964475265.1 uncultured Anaerolineaceae bacterium
CTTCCAGTGAATTGGAAGAAGTATTGGGCATGTGTGACCGAGTGCTGGTCATGTTTGAAGGACGCTCGAACGGATTACTCGATATTTCCGAAGCCAGCCAGGAGCGCATCATGGCCCTGGCTACCGGCATCGCAGAAAGTGCGCCGGCGAAATAATACGGGGGGCGTTATCGATCACAACCTTGAAGAAGGATTTTCACATGAACCTACCTAACGAACTGCTTAAACAATTTCGGCGGAACATCCAAACCTACAGCATCATCTTAGCGCTCATCGTCATTTGGCTGCTTTTTGGATTCTTGTCCAAAGGTGCATATTTGAAACCCCAGAACTTTTCGAACTTGTTCCGCCAGATGACGGTGACCTCATTCCTTGCCATCGGCATGGTCCTGGTGATCGTCACCGGCAACATTGACCTATCGGTAGGGAAAGCCGCGGGATTCATATCCGTGATGGTGGCTCACCTGCAGTATCGAGTCTGGCATGCATTAATTCCCGGCGAGGCGCTGCTGGCGGCTACTTTGTCGGTAACCATCGGTATCCTGCTGGGCATATTATGGGGCATTATCGAGGGGTATGTCATCTCATATCAGGGAATTCCGGCGTTCATCGTCACGCTTGGTGGACTCTTTATCATGCGCGGCGCAATCCTGATTCGAACGGAAGGCAAGACCATCCCGGCGAATCAACCCTATCTTGAAACCATCGCACAGGGATACCTTCCCGCAGATGTTAGCTGGATCATCGCCGGTGTGGTGATCGTCTTTCTCTTTTTCAACATGTTCCGCAGCCGAAGGAAGAAACACGAGTATGGTTTTGAGCTCTCCAGCCTGGCGATGGATTTCTCCATGACGCTCTTCTTTTCCGTACTCGTCGGCTTGTACGTGTTTATCGTCAACAAATATCAGGGGATACAACTTCCAGTAATGCTCCTGCTTATTACCGCAGCTATTCTTGCCTATGTTTCCAATAACACGCGTTTCGGGCGCTACGCCTACGCCATCGGTGGCAATCGCGAGGCCGCCAGGCTCTCCGGTATCAATATCCGGAAAAGCGTGTTCCAGGTTTTCGTGCTGATGGGTTTTCTCACCGGCGTCGGTGGCGTCGTGCTGGCATCATACGTTGGATACGGCACGATTGCCGCTGGTGAAGGCTACGAATTGGATGCTATCGCTGCCGCGATTTTAGGTGGCACATCACCGCTTGGTGGTGAGGGCACCATTCTCGGTGCCCTGATCGGCGCTCTGATCATGTCCAGCCTGACCAACGGATTGCAGATTCTGAACGTAGCCCCGGGATGGCAGCAGCTGGTCAAAGGTCTCGTTCTTGTTCTGGCAGTATTCGCGGACGCGAGACTGAAAAGGAACCGCTAGACCGACCCGGGTATTACTTGGGTAACAGAAGAGCTTCCCTCTAGTGAGCGACTCCGCGTCTGGCCTTGAACGCGGAGTCGCTAATTATTTCGATGTTCTTGCTTCTACAGTGCAGGTGAATCTAGCCGTCATCCATCGTCGTCGGCGCATCCCAGTCGACGGTGTCCCATTCATGCGGAATACCTTTTTTATCCAAGAGCGCTTCGTAGGTCTTCAGATTCTCCGCTGTGATGACGTCCACGCCGGTATCGATCACGCCGTCAACCACGCCCATTTTCGCTATGGCCGCCGCTTCTCCCTGCGTGGCGATAAGGTAGATCAACTGCACAGATTTATAGCCCATGTCAAATTCCCTTTGAGCTACTGTGGCGTTGATCACACCCTCCTTGATCCCGTTGATGATGTCCGTCGTGGCATCGAAGCAAACCAACTTGGTTAAACCTACACGGTCGGCTTCCTTGATCGCCGTCGCCCACGCAGGGCCGTTGTAGGCATAGACCCCAAAGGCACCGGCCAGGTCCGGATGCGCAGACAGTACGGAATTTGCCAATTCCAACGCTTGCGCCGCGTCTTCTCTGTCGGTTACGGGTTCGAGCACCACGATCTCCTCACCCACGGCATCTAAAAACCCCTCCGTTCGCTGCAAGGAGTTCAAAGCCGTATCCGAGCCTCGGCTGATTCCCACAACACCGCCATCGGGCAGCAACGCCGTCATCGTTTTCCCCGCCTCAAGACCCGCGGTGTAGTTATCCGTGCCGATATAAACCAGGGATATGGAGCCTGCGATGGGCGGTGTGTCCAGCGTGGTCACGATGATCCCCGCCGCATCCGCTTGTCTCATCACCGGCTCCAGCGCGCTGGGATCGGAGGGTGCGATGGCGATGCCGGTGACACCCTGGGCGATGTACGTCTCCATGGTCTGAATCTGGGAGGTGACATCCTCCGTCGGAGTTACGAAGAAAATCGCGTGATCAGAACTCAAACCGAGGTCAGCCGCTGCAGCCATAACGCCTTTCTCTACGTTACTCCAATAGGGATGCACCGACTTGCCGATCACCACCACCGTGAACTCATCCGCTTGCGAGGCACCCATTCTGTCACGTAGCACGGAGCACGCTGAAGCCATGATGCTCAGAATCACCCCCAGAATTACAGGAATGCGCAAGGTTTTCATAACGCTCCTTCTTTCGCGCCCCAGTCTGCGATTCAATTTCTTGAGGGACATATTCCGGAGTCTACAACGAGATGGATTTCACTGCTCGCAGCGCCGATCGTGTGGCACCTCATTTATCAAGATAGACGGTGTAATCATTCCTGGCACCAATCATGTAGGCAACGACGCGTTCGCGAAATGCATGAATGTCCTCTTGTATGGGTTGATCACATACCTTTCGTCCATGGCGCAGGACCATGACGCGATCGCTGACTTTATGGATGTCTTCAAGCCGATGACTGATGATAATGATGGAACATCCCTGAGATTTGAGCTGTGCGATTAATTCGAGTACCTTTCCCACGGAGATGACATTCAGAGCCGCAGTCGGCTCATCCATGATGATAATCTTGGCATCAAAGGCCGTCACACGGCCGATCGCCACCGCCTGCCGTTGTCCTCCCGATAAATGCTTGACCTTCGAATTTACACACTCAATGTCGATCCTGAGATCGTCGATTAGCCGCAACGATTCCTGTTCCATCATGCGCTTATCAAGCAGCCGCACGGGACCCAATCCAAAGCGAACGTGTTCGCGCCCCAGGAACATGTTTGCCGCAACGTCCAAATTGTCTACAAGGGCAAAATCCTGATAGACCATTTCGATGCCCAAAGATCGTGAATCTTCCGGATCCCCAAACCACACTTGGTGACCATCGATATATATCTGCCCGCCATCGGGAATGTGGGCACCGCTGAGCACCTTCATCAATGTGGATTTTCCGGCGGCATTGTCGCCCACCAGACCGAGGACCTCTCCGCGCTTCAAGGTCAGATCGACGCCGCGAAGCGCTTGGATGGCTCCGAAGCTCTTACGAATACTACGCATCTCGACACGCGCAACCGTCCCATCCATGCGAGTCGCTCCTCAGTTCGTGCTGCGCCTACGTCGCCACATATCGTAGGTAACAGCGATCACCAACACCGCACCCAAAACGGTTTCTTGTACATACGGAGACATATTGACGATCACCATGCCATTGAACATAACCCCCATGATGGCTGCGCCAAGGATGGCTCCGGTGATCGTGCCTTCGCCGCCACGCAGGCTGGTTCCTCCGATAACCGTCGCCGCAATAGCCCACAATTCGTACGTAGATCCAACGGTCGGTGTGCCCTGACCCAAGCGCGAAGCTAAAAGCAAACCCACTAACCCGGCCATGACGCCACTGCTAATGTAGCAAAAACTTCGCACGCGGTCGACGTTGATTCCCGCCACGCGCGCTGCTTCGATGTTTCCCCCAACGGCATAGATATGCCGGCCGAGTGTAGTGGAGCGCAAGATGAAAGCTGCGATTACCGCTACAGCAACCAAAATGATGAACATCACGGGTATCTGGAAAATCTCGCCTTGTCCCAATTCCAGAAACGGGAATTCGAGCGGAAAAACAATCGGATATCCACGGGTGATGAACTTCGCCATACCCCGCGCAACCAACCAAGTCCCCAGTGTGATGATAAAGGAAGGAATTTGGAGCTTGGTGACACAGAAGCCATGCCATCTACCAACGAGGCCCGCGAAAGTAAGCACAAGCAGGATGGACGGCAGGATGGGCAAGGGGGGTATGGGTCCCACACCTTTCACCATTAACGTGGCCGCAAGCACGCCGGTCAGTGCGGTCATTGATCCCACAGATAAATCGATGCCGTCGGTGATGATTACCAGAATTTCGCCAATTGCCAGCAGGCCAAACGTCGCTACAAAACGCATAATCACTTTTAAATTGGCCAGCTTGAGGAAAGCTTCCGGTCTTTGCCACCAGAAAAAAAAGCATAGCAAAACGAATGCAAGCGCGATACTAAATTCCCGAAAACTGAAGATACTGAGCAACTGTTGTAATGGAAAAGCTCTCAGTGAAGAATCGGTCTTCTTATCGTCCATGCAACCGAAATTTCCTCCTCTTCAGATTTACTGCGCCTTCGTTCGAAAAACCAAGAATCAAAAAGGTGGGATCGGCCGTACTTATAGATGCAGTATAGGCGAAGTTATATTTTCGAGGCTAGGGGGCATCCCTATGTAAAATAGGGGATTTCCCCCTCTTTTCATGCGCCGCAAAGGGCATCTCGGACTATGCAATAATGGTATAGTAATGGAATGAACAAGGTACGCACACTCCTGGCAGACGATCATGCTCTCGTCCGTGAGGGCATCCGCAACGCCTTGAAAGACCTTTCCCACGTAAGCATAATTGCCGAAGTTGGCGACGGACCTGCGTTGATGGAAGCATTGCGGGACAAGACTCCCGACTTGCTGCTTCTGGATGTCACCATGCCGGAGTTTAAGCCCGTAGAAGCCATTCAACAAATTTGCATCGATTATCCGAAGATGAAAATTCTGGTGATCAGCGCCTACGATGACGATGTATATGTGCAAGGATTGATGCAGGCTGGGGTTGACGGCTACCTCATGAAGGATCAATCGCTGGGTGACCTGCAGCTTGCAATCGATCGAGTGTTGGCCGATGAAAAATGGGTCTCGAGCCGAGTGATCGATAAACTGGTGCGTATTTCAGAAAGAACCTCGTTCGCACCCACATCACCACTGACATCTCGCCAGCGCGATATCCTGCGCCTGTTACAACAAGGGCTCGACAATCAAAGCATCGCACAACGCATGAATCTCAGCATAAAAACGATTGAGAATCACCTGACACGCATCTACCGTCAGCTTGACGTTCAGAGTCGCCTCGAAGCCGTAAAATACGCCAATCATCACCCTGATATCCTCGGAGTACCGGGGCAAATTGCTACGCAAGAACCTCCAACCGTTAATACCTCCGAACAAGGTACCGTCACGTTGTTGTTGGTCGACGATAACGCCCGCTACCGCTATCAATTACGACGCATGATTGGCAAAGTCTGCGCCCAGGCTATGATCTATGAGGCTGAAAACATCGACGAGACCGTGAACCTGGTTCAACACATCACACCACACTTGGTGTTGATAGACGTCGTCCTTGGGGATGAAGACGGTATTCATTGCACGCGCCGCATAAAAGCAATCTCATCCCTGCCTCGGGTGGTACTGATCAGTGCCTATCCCGATCGTGAGTTCCACCGTTTGGGTTTAGAGGCCGGTGCCGTGGCATTTCTCGACAAAAAAGACCTCGATGCTGCTTCGCTGCGAGAACTAATTGAAGACGTAATGCGTTAGAATGAATGGTCCAACCTCATTTCAACCGCGAGTGATCGTTCGGTTGTTAGGTTACTAGGTGTTCACTTTAGGTTCGATAGATGCAACCAAGGTTGAAAGTCTATAACATATCGAAGAGCATCAGTACACTGCCCGTCTTGCAGCACGTAAGCTTCGAAGTTTATCCCGGAGAAGTCGTGGGGCTCGTCGGCAGGAGCGGCGCGGGGAAATCCCTGCTGGCCAACATTATTACCGGCTTATCTGTACCCGATACGGGAACGATGATTTTCGAAGGGCGGAAGATCCAATGGCCCTTTCATGCGCAAAAATTGGGCATTGAGGCCATTCACCAGCGGCCGCGTTTGGCCGAGCACCTCGATATCACCGCCAATATTTTCCTGGGCAGAGAATTGCGTTTTCCAATCATCGGCCAGCGTCTGAACATCCTCGATCAGCGCAGGATGAACAATGAAGCGGCACGTATTCTCGAACAATTCAATTTCCGATTTCCCTCGTTGCGCGAAAAAGTAGCCAATCTCTCCAGCGAACAACGACAGATGCTGTCCATCGCCCAGGTGATGACCCATGCGGCGAAATTAATTGTCGTGGACGAGCCCACCGGATTGCTGAGCTACCACCAACAAAAGAAACTGCTCTCGCTAATCCGTCAATGGCAGGATCAAGATGTGTCGATCATCTTTTGCAGCAAAGATCTCGAACACTTATTCGCCGTGACCGACCGGGTTATTGCATTACGCCATGGCCGAAAAGTAGCTTCGCACCGGACCGACGAGGTGAGTCGTGAGGAGATCGTAGCCGCGTTGGTGGGCACCACGAACCGGCAGCAACTGACGCCTGCGATCTGGGCACTCGATAATTATTACCGCGCTCGAGAGCAAGCAGAAAATTTACGCCATCAGCAAAGATTACTCGAACAGAATCTTGCGGTGCAGGACACCCGCATTCGCAGTCTCATCGAGCAAATGACCGAACAGGTTAAGGCGCTGGATCAAGCCAACATTGCACTGCAAGATGCGCATCGACGGCTTCTCACCGAACGCGAGCAGGAACGCAAGCATCTGGCCAGAGAATTACACGATCAACTCATTCAAGACTTGCTGAGCGTTAATTACCAATTGGAGGAAAGTGAAGCGCATGCCGACGTCGGACCGGAATTGAAAGAGGATTTACTTCAAATTCGCAATTCCATACGAACGTTCGTCTCCGACCTGCGCAGAATCTGCAGCGACTTACGGCCTCCGACAATCGACAGCCTTGGACTCGGCTCTGCGCTCCAATCCTATACGCAGGATTGGAGCGAACGCACAGGCATCGATTTGAAACTCAGCCTGGATAGCAACCTGGGCCGGCTGCCCGAAGCGATCGAATTATCGATCTTCCGCATCGTACAAGAAGGTCTCAACAATGTCCGCAAACATGCCATGGCCGAAAGAATCGACGTCACGCTTGAGCACACGTCCGTTCGTGCCTTGATGATCTCGATATCCGATGACGGTAGTGGACTGCAGGATAACTTCGATCTCTCTGCGCTTTCGAGGGAGGGACATTTCGGGTTACTGGGAATCAGCGAGAGAGTCGCCCTTCTGGGAGGGCGTTTGGACTTGAAAAACAAGCCCGAGGGTGGATTGCTGCTTCAAGTGGAGATACCCCACCCACGAGTCGATCTTCCGGTAAAACTGGTGGATGAAAGTTAGCAGATCGATGACCGTTCCAAACAACCCTACCCCAATTGCATTATTGCGAACATTTTGCCGATATGATAGATTCCTAAAACCACGGCATATGGTTTAGGAGAATGTATGGCCCCAGCGCCACGTTTGTCGCTGAATGAAGATTTCGCAACTCATATGAGTTGTCCCATCTGCGGAGAGCCGAGGTTGATGGTTCATCACACCTCCTCCCTCCCGGACTACGTTTCATGCCATAACTGCGCATCCGCCTTTGTCGTCGAGGAAGGTGGAGAACGGGTCCTCTTTGGGAAAATCAACGATCACTACCCACGCACCCAGCAATTCGCCTTAAAACAGTGGGTCATGCTGGAAGCCGTCCAGCGACGCGCTTCTGACGAACGCTTGGAAGACGAGGACACGACCGCCCCGCCAGAAGTTGGGCAAGCTCCCGCCCCTGCGATTCCAGAAGCTGCCCCAGTTCCACCCCCCAGTGCGGATAATCTCTTGCGATCGGCAGCCGTTCCCATCCCCACCGAACCCGATCTTGCATGGCCGCCGGAGAAATCGATTTCGCTGGAACCGGAGCCGGAATCTGAACCCAGCCTGGCTGATAGACTAGGACCAAGTGCGCCGATGCCTGCGAGCGTTGAGCCCGATAGACCGGAGCCGATGCAAGCACCACCATCTCCGCTACCAGCCACTCCTTCCCCCCCTGAACCACCGTCGGGTGTAGATCTCGGTAGAATTCTCAACATCGAGGATCAAGCAGAAGAGGAAGCACCGCTCGTCGACACGCCGGTCTTTCCACAGGGTATGAAGCCGAGACAACCCATGGCAGACTTGGTCAAGCCTCCTTCACCTGCAGCGCCTGCGGAAGCACAAGCCGAACCAGGCCCAGCGGTCCAGGCTCCTGCAATGCCTGTCCCCGAACCGCCCGTGCTCGAGCTGCGTGAAAACGATCCGCCGCCGGGAATTCGACACCGCGTCGTCATCCGGGGAGAGAAAGTGCTCTTCCCCAAGAAAGCTTGTGCCCACTGCCAAGCAACTCCGGTACGTGGCCGTTTGACGATCATCGGCGACCTGCCCCAAGGACAAAAAATCGGGCAGCGAAAAAAGGCCACGTTCAACTTGCCCCTCTGCGCCGAATGCCACGATCGAGCACAAAACGTGACGGCGGAAGAAAAAGCGGAACGTCTTCAAGCGAACCTGCTCGCTATGCTCGTCGCCATGGTGCTTCTCGTCGCGGCTCTCGCATGGGGCGTCGACCTTCAAGAAAATCCGCTTCCCGGTGTGATCATCCTCACCATCCTTGCCATCATCGGTTATTCTGTCCCCGCATTCATCTTGCTGGGACGTATCCGCCCTTCGCCACCTACGCCGAACGCCGCCTACATTCGCTCGACGCTTCTCATCCCCGACGACGCACAGGGTTTGGAATCGGCCTTCGAATTCCGCAACAAGGACTATGCGCAGCAATTCTTCGAAGCCAACGAGTTCGTCACTCTGGGAAAGCCCGTCCAGGTAAAGGACCGCGCCTTCTCCAAGATGCGGCCTCCGGAAACCCCTGCGTCGTAGATTCAAACCCCGCGAGGCACTGCGAACACACAAACGTACAAGTGCAAAACCGCCCTTGCGGGTGAATGTCGTGCAGTATGCCATCACCGCCTAACCCCTCCTCGAACACCTCGGCAGCCAATTCTGCGCTATCTCTTGATTTTGGTTTGTTATAATGGTATGTTGTTGCTGTGAGTAGAACATTTGTACGAAAAAGGCCAGTTTCGAATGACACAAGATCATATCCAAGTCGTGGGTGCACGGGAGCACAACCTGAAGAATATTTCCGTCGACATCCCGCGCAACAAGCTCGTCGTAATTTCCGGGATATCCGGATCCGGTAAATCATCGCTCGCCTTCGACACCATCTTCGCAGAAGGTCAACGCCGATACGTTGAATCCCTCTCGGCCTACGCTCGCCAATTCCTCGGCCAACTCGACAAGCCGGACGTGGACTACATCGAAGGGCTTTCTCCCGCCGTGTCGATCAATCAACGCGGGGTGTCCCACAATCCGCGATCCACGGTCGGGACCGTGACGGAAGTGTATGATTATCTGCGTCTGCTCTTTGCACGCGCCGGCATTCCACACTGTCCAATCTGCAATCGAGAAGTCCGCCAGCAATCTGCACAGGAGATCGTCGATGCCGTCGAGGCACTGCCTACCGATTCGCGTGTCTTGATCCTGGCGCCGTTGATTCGCGGCCGCAAGGGGACGCATCGTGCGGTCTTCGATGAGGTACGCAGATCGGGATTCGTGCGCGTGCGGGTGGACGGCGAGATGCAATCCGTCGACGACGAGATCGAACTCGATCGCTACAAGACGCACAACATCGAAGTCGTCGTGGATCGCCTCATCGTTCAAGCGGATTCCGACGTTGCCGCGGAGAACGGATTCCGATCGCGCCTGACAGATTCGATCGAGACGGCATTGCGCTGGGGCAACGGCACGATGTTCATCGCCGACGTAACTTCAGAGCAAAAGCCCCAGCTCACTCCGTTTTCGGAGTTTCTTGCCTGTCCCGAACACGGCACGATGTTATCGGAGATCGAACCACGCACGTTTTCCTTCAACACGCCTCACGGCGCATGCCCGGAATGCCAGGGGTTGGGTATTAAATTGGAGATCGACCCCGATCGCATCATTCCCGATCGTTCCATCTCCATCACCGACGGCGCAGTAGCTGCGTTGGAATGGTCCAATCAAAGCCGAGAAAGAAGAGGCTATTACTGGCAGATGGTCGAAGCCGTTGCCGAGCACTATGGAGTGAGCCTCGATGCCCCCGTTGCGGAACTCGAAGAAGAAAAATTAGACCTGATTCTATACGGAACGAACAACGAAAAAATACCCATTCATTACGTGAACAAGGATGGCCGCAAAACAACTTTCAAGACGACTTTCGAGGGTGTGATTGGCAACCTCGAGCGGCGTTACCAAGAGACGCAATCCGATGGGGTTCGCAACAGGATCCAAGAATTTATGGCGGAACGGGCTTGCCCATCCTGCGGCGGCCGGCGCCTGCGCGCAGAAGCCCTGGCCGTGCTGCTGGACGGAATGAACATCGTCGAAGTTACCAAGTGGCCCGTTCAACGCACTCTGCAATGGATTCACCATCTCCAAGGGGAGGACAGTCCTTTATCCGATCGTCAGAGGCAAATTGCCAATCGAGTGTTGAAAGAAATCGCCGATCGCCTTGGCTTTCTGGTGAATGTAGGTTTGGATTACCTCACCCTCGATCGGTCGGCGAGCACACTCTCCGGTGGCGAAGCGCAACGTATTCGATTGGCGACCCAGATTGGATCGCGATTGATGGGCGTACTCTACGTGCTCGACGAACCATCCATCGGACTTCATCCGCGTGACAACAAACGACTCATCCATACCCTGGAGGAAATGCGCGATCTGGGCAATTCTGTGCTCGTCGTAGAACACGACGAAGCCACCATCCGCGCCGCGGATTGGGTCATCGATCTGGGTCCGGGAGCCGGCGAAACCGGGGGAGAAATCGTAGCGGAAGGCACAGTCGCTCAAGTTACGTGCAACAAAAATTCAGTTACCGGGCGATACCTCTCCGGAAAACTCTGCATCGACACTCCCAAACAGCGGCGTACAGGCAACGGACACAACCTGTCCATCATCGGCGCACGCGAAAACAACCTCAAGGACATCGACGTGCACATCCCCCTGGGAACGTTTGTGTGCATCACGGGCGTTTCAGGCTCCGGCAAATCAACCCTGATGGTGGATGTGCTCTACAAAGCGTTGGCGCGCCAACTGCACGGTGGACGCCAGCAGCCGGGCGCGCATGCCGCAATCGAGGGGGCCGAGTATGTTGACAAGGTCATCAACATCGACCAAAGCCCGATTGGCCGCACACCGCGCTCCAATCCCGGCACCTACACAAGTGTTTTCGATCTAGTGCGAGCGCTGTTCGCCGAGTTGCCCGAATCAAAAGTGCGCGGTTACAAACCGGGACGTTTCTCTTTCAACGTCCACGGCGGCCGCTGCGAAGCCTGCCAGGGGCAAGGTCAGCTCCGCATTGAAATGCAGTTCCTGCCTGACGTGTACGTGCCCTGCGAAGTCTGCCACGGCGCACGCTTCAACCGGGAAACCCTGCAAGTGCGATTCAAGGAACTCTCGATTGCCGACATTCTCGACCTGACCATCGATGAGGCTGCTGAGTTCTTCGCTGCTTTTCCGGCGATGGTCCGCAAACTCGACACGCTGCAAGACGTCGGGTTGGGCTACATCAGAATCGGTCAGCCGGCTCCTACCCTGTCCGGCGGTGAAGCTCAACGCGTGAAGCTGTCGCGCGAACTCTCGAAACGCAGTACCGGCCACACTCTCTACGTTCTCGACGAGCCTTCTGTGGGATTACACGCTGCGGATGTATATAAATTGATCGACGTCCTGCAGCGTCTTGTAGACCAGGGAAATACCGTCCTGATTATCGAGCACCATCCCGACATCATCAAAGTAGCCGATTGGGTGATCGATCTCGGTCCGGAAGGTGGAGATCGAGGTGGAGAAGTCGTCGCCGTTGGGTCGCCGGAAGAGCTATGCGAAGTGACCCAATCCTACACCGGGCAATTCCTGCAGGAGCATCTCAATTATCGCTGGTTCTGCT
>CAYYVY010000099.1:0-11953 GCA_964475265.1 uncultured Anaerolineaceae bacterium
ATCGAGTTCGATGCGCGGCAGAAAGCGATCCATGCCCATCATTTCCACGGATTCGGATGAGGGGGAATCGTTGCGTTTGCCCGCAACATGCCGCACCAATGCGCCGCTGCCATCGGGCTGAACGCCGACGATCACCGAGATGTCATCATCCGTCAGGTCGCCTTTATCGACGGGGCGTGCGCTACCGGTTACCGTGGCGAACAAGGCGCACAATTGGGGGTCCCAGGTGGCGAAACAACCTTCACTGTATTGATCGGCGATGGCCGTGTCCAGTGCCGGAACCTGAACCAGGTCTGCGATGCGCACCATGGCAGTGAAGAAATTGCGTTTTCCCAACTCTAGACTCGCTTGCCGCATCGCCGCCGGTATGTTCGAAGCGTGGAATTGCTCGCCGTGAATGTCCTCCTCGACGGCTTGGTGGTTGGTCACTTCGTGCGAACAGGCTTCGGTGACTAGGCGCTTTACGACCTCGCCGCAAAATCGTTCGGGGGAGTCGAAGGGGATGCGAGGGTGCGCGCCTACGAGATTGAACAGGTAAGCATATTCTGCGTGGTCCTCTCCGACGATCAACAGGATGCGGATGCACTTCGCTTGCGATTGCAGCACACGCTCGAGTGCGAGCATAGGTCCGCCGCGCTGCCCCTGTTCGATCAGCACTTTGTAAGCGCTTGGCGCCATACCGGGGAATTGAAAATCGGCCGGATCGGGTGGTTGTTTGGCTAGGGCGGTCCGGAGTCGATCCAAATGAATTTCGAGCTCGGCCGGTGTGGCGTGCATCAAACACAGTACGGGTGGTTTGTGTTCGATTTTGTATCGCTGGCGTTGATTGAAGAGCAGCGCTTTCCTCCAATTGAGCGGAACGCCGAATTCCGCCGTTGTCAGTAAAAGTTCCGTTCGGGAGTCCGGATCGTCCTGGACTTGATGGCCGTGATTGTGGAAGCTGTCGAGCAGCATATCCGCTACCGATCGGAGCAGCGGATCATGAGTTTCGATGTCCGCGAAGAGAGAAATCGTATGCGCCCATGAATGCAGTTCACGTGCGGCTTGTATCTCTTCCAGCCGGATCGGATAAACCTCACTTCGTGTGCTTTCGCCAATACTTGTTTGCAGTTGCATCGTTGTTCGACACCCCACCTGGCAAAGTCGGTCCTATTATAGCCTGCGCGCGCAGGTTCGTTAATGTTCTCGTGCGGAAATATATTTTTCGGATATCCTGGAGGATATTATCCGGATTGGGGTTTGGAGGTGTTGTTGCATACTTGCCGCGGGGTTAAATACGTCGGCGGTTCGAATGGCGTAATATCTTAACAAGAGTTTAGACCGGGTATGTGCGTATGAAATACGGTAGAGTTCTTCTGGGCGTCCTCCTGCTTCTCCTGTTGCTGCTCGCATTGATCCTCGTTCGGCGCTTTTTATAGTGTATTATCGTTGATGGATTGACAATCCGTTCCGTTTGCAGATGTGTTTTCATCGATCGCATCGTCTCGATGCATCTCACGCAGAAAGGGAATGCAATGATGGAGGCCCCTCGATTTCCTCTTTCCCGATATCTGTTGTTCGTCGTGGCCGTTCTCTTGCTCGCTTGCTGCAAACCGGCAGCACCGTCTGCGACTCCGCGACCAAGTGAGACGCCGCCACAGGCGACGAACACGCCACAGGAAATATTCATCGAGTCCTCCCCCACACCCACGGTACTGGCACAGGTGGACAGCGACGTTCCGCTTTCGGCCTTCGGACCCTGGCTGGTCTACCTCACTGAAAATGGGATCGTTGGCGTAAACGCCGATGGCTCGGGGCGCACGCTGTTCATGCCGCCACCGCTGCAAGCAGCGGCGGCGCTGACCTTCGATCTTCCCAACGGGCTGTCTCCCAACGGGAATTGGTTCGCATTCCGCGCGGAGAGAAACGATCCTGCAGGGCTGGATCTGAAACTGCTGCGAATGCCGGACGGTTCGCTGCAAACGGTAACCTCGCTGTACTCGCCGGAAATTGAAGATCAGCGTCAAAGCAAAATTGATCTCAGTATCGAACAAGCCGTATTTTGGGAGAACGACGCCTTGCGCTGGTCGCCGGACGGCCGTTATCTCGCTTTCGTGGCCGCACTCGATGGTCCTTCGTCCGATCTCTACGTGTTCGATTCCCAGGAGGGAACGATCCGGCGCCTGACGACCGGCGAGAACCAGGCCGCCACACCGATATGGACACAGGATGGGCGCTGGATCATCCATCAGGAAGTGGAGACCTTCGGCAGCGGCGCCGGCTGGTCGGTGAAAGCCGTGTGGGCCGCGGCGGTCGACGGCAGCAGCGTACGCAAGCTGTATGACGTGCCCGAATACACCGGCCCGGAGCAATTCGCCGGCACCACGCAGACGGGGGAGTTGGTCGTATCGCGTTTCAGCCAAAACGAACCCACGCTGCACGTCGTCGACATAGCTAGCGGGGATATCACCGTGCTTCAATCCGGTTTCCCGACGGCGGATTTTGTGGACGTCGATCCCGTGAGCGGGGCAGTGGCTTACATTACGGACGGTCTCTATTTGCGCAGCCCGGGCAGTTCCTCGGCGGAAATGCTCGCGGACGGACTTTGGTTCGACGTGCGCTGGTCGCCGGGATTCGATCTTTTCTTCGCCGCAGGGAATGCGGGCGTAATCGCCTTTTCCACAACAGGAGAAAGCGAACAGGTCGCCGCAGCGGGGAGTGTGCCCGCACCGTCGCCCGATGGCGCCTGGCTGACCATCTCCGCGGAGGGGCTGCAGCTGTATGATCGCAATAGGGATCTCGTGCGGGAGATTCCTGAGGCCTCTTACGAAGATGTGCTCTGGCGTCCGGACTCCACGGGCTTGTTCTATTTGCAAGACGGTGCGCTCTATTATCTGGCGGTCCCGGATGGCACGCCGCTGCTCGTCGAACCCGAAGTGAAGGTGACGTATGATTATCCTTCCCGTGAACTGCGCAACCTGGGTTGGGTGGGGAACAAGGACATATCGCTTTCGGGGGTATGGCTGTTCGAGACCGAGGAGCGTAGCCTGGTGTTGTTCGACATGGGAAGCGGGCAGCCTGTGGTGACTCATGATGAGATGTGGCCCGCCCGGGGCGACTTTATCAAAGTCAAGGATGGGCGAGTCTACTTGTTTGGTGCAATGGATTATGGGCTTGTGGAAGTTCTCATGGACGGGGAAATTCGAGACACGGGTGTCGACCTCGATGGGCTGATCCATCCGGTATTTGCATGCCTCACAGGTAATGGAACTCGATTGATCTGGTATCACGCTCCCGAGGATTGGTCTCTCGGACGAATTGAGGTGCTTGAGTCGAATCTGATGGAAGGGTCCACGACACCGCTGGTGACATTGCACGGTTCGGAAGAGGTACTGGACATGTTCGAGCAGGGATTCGTTTACCCCAATCTCGGTTTCATTAGCCCTGACGATAAATTCTTATACTACGGCTGGCACATCGAAGGTGCGGCCATGGAATACGTGACCGGTTCGCTGTTTTCGCTGTCTCGGCTCGATCTCGAAACCGGGGTGTCACAAACGATCGTGCCGCTGACGGATGAGATCTACGGCAAGATCGACGCCGCGCTTTCCGCCGACGGCCGGAAGCTGGCCTACCTGCGGCCGAAGGGCATGACGTGGGATCTGGTGGTGCGAGAGGTCGCCTCGGGACGTGAGGCCGTCTATAGCTTACCCGCAGAGACGGTGGGCGCGGGGCGCTTGTTCTTTTCGCCAGAAGGCGACGAGCTGGCGCTTACCGTGGCGCAGATGGATGTCCAGATTCTCTACAACGAAGTGTTGGTCTTCAATCTCGCCTCGGGTCAGCGGCGGTCGATCTACATGAGTTTCGAAGACGACGCGCTGCAGCCTTTTATCGAAACACGCGCCTGGACACAAGACGATTGGATCGTCTTGGGGGAGGGGTACAGGGCAACCGGCGCGGGTACATGGATCGTCCGCCCGGACGGCAGCGGGCTGATGCGCATCTCAGAACTGGAATTCCTGGCGGTGGTTCAATAAATAGACCCGAAAGGTTTTCAATACCTTTCGGGTCTTTGTGAATCGAAACAACCGTCTCGATGTGTCTGTTGCGTTACCGATCTATAACACGACATTACCAGGTTAATTTCTCCAGTAAACTCTGAGTAACTTCGATCACGTACTCTGAAACTATCAATAATTGGTTTGTATACCGTGTAACTATGGTGGGAGATGATCTCATGCCGATAGACAAGATATTTCTTGGGCTTACACTCATCTTATTCCTTTGTTGTGCTTGTACTGCGGCCCAGACTCCAACGACGAATACGAAAACTGCAACTCAAGTAATTCCCACACACACTCAAATTTCCCTGCCGATGAAGCAACTTACATCAACAGCGATGCCAACACCATCTTCGACGCCACTCACGCCATCCAGTACCCCGACGGTCAGTCATGCCGATGGAAGTCAATTGTCGCCTGAAGGCCCATGGATAGCATACAAAACCTCTGATGAGCAGATTTTCGCAATCAATGCGGACGGAAGTGGGCGAACCCTGCTCCCGTTTGGGATACGCTCCTATGCGCGGAGTGAGTATGCGGGATCGTCTGCGTATCCCCTGCTTTCTTGGTTTGATGAGAATGATTATTCTGAACCTCGTCTGTTCATTTATTCATTCCCGGAGCTGACCATCCATGAGGAAATTGACCTTCTATCGTGCCCAGAAGTGGTTGAAGGTTGTGTTTTGGATGAGATGATCGACATTGCACAGCCTCCTCGTTGGTCCCCTGACGGTCGGTATCTTGCTTTTTCCGCCGCCATCGAAGGTTCTTCGACCGATCTCTATGTATACGACGCCAGGCGAGAATCCGTCACACGCCTGACCAGCGGTTCGAATCAAGTCGGGTATTTCTGGTGGTCGCCGGATAGTCGCTGGGTTGTGCATGAGGAGGTAAGTCATTTCCATGGATGGAGTGTAGAGGCGCTGTGGGCGGCCGCCGTGGATGGGAGTGAAACCCGCTGGCTGTATCAACCCCCGGAATATACCTCCCAGCGAATCGAAGGTTGGCTGGATGATGACCGCTTCGTCACTTTCGACCGGGGAATGGAGGGTAATCGGAACATCCGGCTGGTTAGCATCACAGACGGTTTATCGGCGATTTTGTTTCCAGGATACTTTTCAGATAACGGTTTTGCTTTCGATCCGTCCTCTGGCACATTTGCTTTTGATTCCTACATCGGCGCACCTGACACCGACCTGGAAGAGCCGGGGATTTATTATGTGTCAATAAACAGCACGACTCCGACGCGCGTTGATATCGAAGCGTCGTTCGTTTGGAAATGGGACGATGAAAGCCAGCACTTTATAACTTACAGCGCATGTCCGGATCAAGTAGAAGGCATTCTCGGGTTCGATATCCATGGTGTTGTAAGTTGTATCCTTGAGAGGGAAATAACTTACTCACCCGATCGTAATTGGTATGTTGAACCGGATGACGTGATCCGACTGTATTCTGCTGGTGGAGAATTCGTGGCCGAGTTATCTGGTTCGCGATGGGATGAAATCGTATGGCGACCGGATTCAAATGGTTTCTTTATATTCTCCAGGAACGGTATGTGGTACGTCGGCATCGAGGATGTCCTGGAAGGATTAATAAAAGAGTACCCTTTGATCATCGACCAGGGTCCTTTTGAGCTTGACTCGCTGGACTCTTCATGGGTGGGCAAATGAAGCACTCGATGGATGCAGGTCAATGTGATATCTTCTCGGTAATACTGCTGCTTTAATTCCAGCGTTTGTTTTCAGACATCAGACGCAATGCCATTCGCTGAATGGTTGTAATTAAGGAGGGGTGATGAAAAACGGAACGATCGTGATCCTGGGGGGATACGGCCAGGTGGGTCGCTCCCTGACCACCATGCTCCTGGAGCATACTCGAGCGAAACTGATCGTCGCCGGCCGCCGCTTGGAAGCGGCGCAGGCGTTCATCGCCCAGCTCGATGATCCGGACGGCCGCATCGAAGCGCGCTGCGCCGACGCCACCAGACCGGAAACGCTGGGAGACGCTTTCCAGGGTGCTTCACTGGTGATCGTCGCCGCCACGGCGCCCCAGTTCACTGCGAACATCGCCAATGCGTGCCTGGATGCGGGCTGTGATTATTTCGACATTCTCGAAATGGCAGTCGGTACGCAGGCACTGTTGGCAATGGCGCCAACAGTGGAAAAGGCAGGACGATTGTTCGTCACCCAGGGTGGTCTGGCGCCCGGCTTGCCGGCGGCTTTCGCCCGACTGGCGAGCGTTAAACTCGACCGCTGCCGGCGCATGCGCCTGGGACTGGCGCTCAGCTTCAAGACCATGGAACGCACCGAGCAGGTCATCGAAGTCTTCAAATACGTGACCCGGCACCCGCCGCATATTTTCCGCGACGGAAGTTGGCACGAACGTACTCTAGGCAAGGATCGCATCACGATCGATTACGGGCCGCGCTACGGCCAGCGCCCTTCTACGTTGATCGATCTGTTTGAGATGCGGGATTTGCCGGATCGTTTGGGGGTCGATGAATTGGGTGTCTACGGCGCTGTCCCGAATGCATTATTGAACTATCTGATGAGCAAGATTCTCGTCTTCCTCGACGGCATCCGGCCGCGTCTGGGTTGGGGCGTCATGGCACGCATCGTGTTGAGCGCTTCAAAGTTCATGAAAGGGGATTTGCCCGGATATGCCATCCTCCTAGAAGCCGACGGACAGCGAGAGGGGGTGGAGCGATGCGTGCGGGTTCTGCTCGACCATGAGGATAATTACTACAGCACCGCTGCAGCCATGGTCGCATTCATAAATCAGTACCTCGATGGGGCTTTCAGCGATCTATCAGGGGTGCATCTGATGGGGCACATCATCGACCCGCAACGGGCGGTGCGAGATCTGGAAAAGTTCGGTTTGCATGCCGTGATCGAAAACGAAGCGTGTAAAGCTACTCCGCAGACAGGATCTGATCGTAGAAATCCGTGAATAGCTCCGAATCAGAAGGATCGATTTCTTCGATGGTTTCTTCGCTCAGGCCGGCATCCATGGCCGAGAAGACGACTTCGGTTTGCAGGTCTTGCAGACTCGTACAAATGGGCAGCAGGGCATCCAATGTTTCCGCGCTGCCCATATCTTCGTCACCCGTAGCGTCGGTCAACTCGATCAGCGTGCGCATGTTGTCTTCCAGGCGTACCATCAACGCCGCCGTCGTGTCGACAGCATAGGCGGCCGGGGAATCCCAAACGGAGAAAGCGAGCAGGTCCGATTCGATGGACCACTCCGACTTTGCTTTTTCGAGATCGATGTCTCCCTGCTGGTATGCGTACTGAGTCTCATACATATATTGGCAGGCGGTGAAGAGGGTGATCGCGTTTTGAATCGGGAAGCGCCATG
This sequence comes from uncultured Anaerolineaceae bacterium, assembly GCA_964475265.1. Classification (GTDB taxonomy): domain Bacteria; phylum Chloroflexota; class Anaerolineae; order Anaerolineales; family E44-bin32; genus WVZH01. The sequence continues at coordinate 7,398 of CAYYVY010000099.1, forward strand.
CATCTTCGAGGGATAATTCATCTTTCGTATCGGATGGAGATTCATCAGCTTGCTTTGTGGCGGTGGGTTGCAGTTGCGGGAGGGTGGTTACGGTGGGGGTGACGGTTGGCGACGGTGCAATGGTTTGCTGGCCGTTTGGAGCGCATGCGGCCAGGAGTGTGCAGCAGATGACGATCGTTCTGTAGCGCGTATTCATGAGAGCTCCCGTTACGTATGACTGGCTGAATCAATCATACACTATTCTCTGAAGAGACTGACCAGGATCTATAGTGTTGAACGATAGGGAGGTGAGAGAATAGTGCATGGGAATCATCCACCTAGCTTATGAGATTTGGCTATTTTATGTGAATGCTAGGATTTCTCATCCTTCTCTTGCGTAAGAAAGACAACGATTATCGATTCGGATGAGTGACGCCTTTCTATTCAGCGCCTTGTAACAAATGGCCGTAACATTGGACCAATAAAGCATAGGATACCGGGAGAAACCCATCAATGAAAGAAGACATCGCCATACAACTCGAATCGATTCTTGCTGTGTACGACTTCGATTCGCCAGATGCCACGGCCGATGCACTCCGTGATCTCTGGCTGCAGTTCGAGCCGAAGAGCATCGAAGGGATCAAGGCCGAATTACGCGATCAGCAGGAGACCGTCGGCATTCCCGTGCCGGTGCTGAAAACCATCGGCAAAGGTTTGAGTAAAGCGGCGCGCAAACGCGTGGACGATTTCGTCCCGCTCACGCGCCTGCTGTGGGACGACTACGGACGGGAAGGCCGCGTCGTGGGATTAATCCCGCTGGGCGCCATGGAGCTGGTCGATCCGCAGAAAATCGTGCCCATGCTGAAAGAGATGTGCCGCAGTTGTATCACCTGGGAAGACGCCGACCGGCTGGCGATGGATGCCCTCGAACCCATCGTGCGCAAGAAACCCGACGCGTGGCTCAGCGCCATGGAACCCTGGCTGGCGGATGAGAACAAGTGGGTGCGGCGGGCCGGCGTCACCGTCGCCGGACGCCTGCCGATGAAACATTCGGAATACACGCAGCAATGCCTGGAAATGGCGGAACGCTTGTTGTTCGATACGGAAGTGGACGTCAAGAAGGCGGTCAGCTTCGCCATCCGGCTGTGCTGCCGGGGAGCGATCGACCCGGTGCGTGAGTTCCTCGAACGCCACGTTCCCCCACGGGATTCGACGGCCGCCTGGGTGCTGTGCGACGTGATGCGCAGCATGACGCCCAGTTTCCTGCCGGCGTTCAAATCGCTGCTGCCCCACTATGAAAAATGGGCCAGTGATCCATCCTTGAGTGCCAAAGACATGCGCTCCGTTGAAAGCGCAATCAAGAAGCTTCGCCTTGCATAGGAGTGAAGCCTGGATGAGATTAATACGGGTGATCTTCTGGATGGCGTTTATTCTATTCGCGTCGATTGCTTTCGCGGGATGTGCCAGTGATTCAAGATTCTCTATAGTTGATGATGACTCGTCCGATTCATTGCGAACGAGCGAGTCGATGACTGCTCGTATTTCAATCCCAGATGAGAACACGTACTATATACGGCCCGATGGTGGAACACCCGAAGAATGCAGCGGGTTGGTGGACGCCGCTTACCCGGGCAGCGGCAGCCAGCAACCGTGTGCCTGGGATCATCCCTTCCGGGCGCTGCCGCCCGGAGGAGAGCCGCGCATCGGGGGCGGCAGCATCCTGGTGATCGGCGCAGGCAGCTATCGTATGGGCTACGGTGCTCCCGGCAGCGAAGCTTGTGAAGCGGACGGCGCTTTTGAATGTCACATGCCGCCTGTGCCCAGCGGCCCCAGCCCGGATCGGCCCACGCGCATCGTCGGCCAGGGTTGGGACAGCGGATGCGCCCATCCGCCCGAATTGTGGGGTTCAGGCCGTCCGTGGCAGATCGTCGACCTGACGGATACAAGCAATGCGGTGGTCGCCTGTTTGGAGATCAGCGATCACTCCGATTGTGTCGAGTTCCATTCAGGCGGTCTGGCCTGCAATCGCGACGACCCGCCTTATGGTGATTGGGCTTCGATAGGCCTCTACGCCCAGGACTCGACCAACGTGCTGCTCAAGGATTTGAACATTCATGGTCTGGCGAGCAGCGGGATCCTGGCCGGACGGCTCACAGATTGGACGGTCGAGAACGTGCGCATCGCCGCAAACGGCTGGGTCGGCTGGGACGGGGACATCGAAGGTGATGACTCGAACGCCGGTACGTTGATCTTACGCCATTGGCTCGTGGAGTGGAACGGATGCGGCGAGACCTATCCGCAACAAGAGCCTGTAGGCTGCTGGGCACAATCCGCGGGCGGATATGGCGACGGAGTCGGCACCGGGGCCACAGGCGGCGACTGGATCATTGAGGATTCAAGCTTCCTGCACAACACCTCCGATGGCCTGGATTTGCTTTACCACAGCGAAGGCGGGACGGTAATGCTCAACCGCGTCCACGCCGAAGGCAACGCCGGCAACCCGGTTAAAGTGACGGGTTTGACCGCGCTCAACAACAGCTTGCTGGTCGGCAATTGCACGTTCTTCGAAGATCAACCCTTCACGCACAACGTCGATCCCTGCCGCGCGCTCGGTAACACGCTGGAAATCACGTTCACCGGCGGCGAGAAGGTCAGCATTATCAACTCGACGTTCTACGGCCTGGGGGATGGCCTGATCTACGCCGGGCCGCGTGAGGGACACAACTGCAACGGTTCGGAACGCATCGAAGCTCGCAACAACATCTTTCTGGGGGACGCCGACTTCTTCGATCCCGGTGATACCACCTTCCTGTTCTACCAGGAGGGCTGTGAAGGTTTGAGACTCGACTCGGATTACAACCTCATCCACCTGGCCAAGGAATTCAGCTGCGGCAGTGAGGATGACTACGTCATTTCAGGCAGTAACGATCTGTGCCAGGATCCGCGTCTCGCTGGACCGTTCTCCGGGTTCGTCTATGGGATGATGCCAGCTCCAGGCAGCCCGGCGATCGACGCTGGAGAGACTTCGATCTGTCCATTGACGGATCTGCTGGGAGCAGACCGTCCCGCGGATGGCGATGGTGACGGCGACGCTCGCTGCGATATGGGAGCTTATGAGTTTACTGCAAATGGTGGGTCGTAGGTGAAGTCAAGAATTCTGCTGGTGTCCTTCTGCAGAAAGCACATTAACGCATCCTTATTTTTGTCGTTGTGAGCGACGGCGTTGGGCATTACTCCCAGCGCTACGGCTCACATGTCTTTCACGAGCATTGCTGCTGCGAGCATGCCCGTTACCCCCATTATTGCTAGGAGCATGCCTGCTGGGTGTATGATTTCGCTCGGCTTGTGTCTTTCGTGGCGGACTGGATTGGCTCTTATCGAACAGGTTTTCCGGAACAAAACTGCCATAATTAAAATCCGGTAAACGCCGCCGTTCGATGCGAGTGCCCAATAATTTTTCAATGTCGCATATGATCTGCTCGTCCGCCTGTCCTGCAAAAGTGAATGCTTCACCCGATTGGTGGGCGCGACCAGTGCGACCGATACGGTGCGTGTAGGCGTCGACTGTATCGGGGATGTCGAAGTTGATCACGTGCGATATTTCCGACACGTCGATGCCGCGCGCAGCGACATCGGTGGCGGCGAGAATATCGAATTTTCCATTGCGAAAACCGTCGATCGATTTCTGTCGCTGATTCTGCGACATGTTCCCCTGTAATTCAGCTGCGCGATAGCCGCGCTTTTTCAAATCACGCGCCAAGTTGCGGGCGCGATACTTCGTGCGGGTGAAGATCAGCACACGGCCGGTGGCTGTCTGTTCTAACATTGCCATCAGAAGATTTTTCTTGAGACTGTTGGGCACCGGATACAGGGCGTGTGAAACGGTCTTCGCCGGAGCAATCTTGCCAATTTGAACGGTGACCGGATCCTTGAGAATGCTGTCTGCTAGATTGCGGATATCCTTTGGCATCGTAGCTGAGAAGAAAAGTGTCTGGCGTCGGGGCGGAAGCAGCTTGATGATGCGGCGAATATCGGGCAGGAAACCCATGTCGCACATGCGATCTGCTTCGTCCAATACCAGCACCTCTACACGAGACAGATCGATGTCGCCATCACCTACGATGTCGAGCAGACGCCCGGGACAAGCAATAACTATCTCTACGCCTTGCTTCAAGCGCGAGACCTGAGAAACCTTGCTTACGCCACCGTAGATGGATAAGCTCCGTACTTTGGTGTTTTTACCAAAGTCAACACTCATCTGATATGTTTGCTCAGCGAGTTCGCGTGTGGGTGCAACGATGAGCGCTCGCACGCAACGCAACGGACCTGTGATCAATCGCTGCAGAATCGGCAGGAGAAATGCTGCGCTTTTTCCGGTCCCTGTCTGGGCGATACCCATCACATCCCGACCTTCGAGAACCGGTGGAATGGCTTTTCGCTGAATCGGGGTGGGTGTGGTGAAACCAATTGATTCGATTTGGGAGGCTATGCGCGGGTCGAGAGAAAAATGTTCGAAATTCACTGAAAGTACTCCTTGACTCCATTGAGCCAAGTCACACTCTCAGCCCGATGATGAT
>CAYYVY010000100.1:0-11806 GCA_964475265.1 uncultured Anaerolineaceae bacterium
CGTTCGATCGGATCCAAGATGCTGTTTTGAATTCGAGTTTGCGATTTTACGTCAGGCATATTCATTCCTCCTGTCCCACCCATGAAAACCCGAAACTGAGGACTTGGATGTGCCTTATTCTCTTTCAATCTGACAGTGAATTAAAAGCCCGGCTTCAAGGAAAAGGGTACATCCGAAGGCCGAGCGATTATCCGAGGTGCATGAGTTGCGGGCTTTTTATCCAGCCCTTCGGAAACGGTTGGCCGGGATTAAGAAGCAGGCCCAGTGCTTGCCGGACTTTCGTACGGATGGCAGCGCTTTTACTTTGCTTGAATCGCTCGATTTGTGTCAGGATCTCACTGCCGTACTGCGGATGGCCACGGGCCACGATGCAGAGACTCACGATCGACCAGGATTTAACAAACACACTCTCATCAGCGAGCAAAGCTAACAGCGTGTTCGTGATGTTTTCGACATAGGATTCATATATAGTCAGATAGCCGAGAATCATTGCCAGGTGCCAGCGCACCATGGCCACCTGATCATGCATCGCCATGTCCATGATCGAATCGACGTGGCCGACGATTAACTCCGGCGAGGTACGTGCGACCTTTTCTAACGCGTCCGCCGCATGGCCGCGCACAACTTTATCGGCCTGATGCAATCCCGCCATCAAATCTGCGATCATGTCCGGGTTCTGCAACACGAGAGCGGCGACCTCGTTCGCCGCTCCGTCGGATCGCAAGTCGCCGCTCGAAAGCCACTCCGCGATTGAACTCACGTTACTCTTGCCCTCATTCCCAAAGTTATGTAGATCGAATTTCTATTTAGAGAGCGCCGCTCCCACATGATCCCGCCTCCCCCAAATCGTCGCTTACTGCTTTAACCTTTCGTTGAACTTTGCCCGGAACTTAATAACTTTGGGCGAAATCACGGCACGACAGTACCCCGCAAAGGGATTCTTCTTAAAATAATTCTGATGATAGTCCTCGGCTGGAAAGAACTGATGTAACGGCTCTACTTGTGTAACGATTGGCCCTTCCCAGATTCCCTCTTCTACGATCTCTTGGATCTTTTGCTCGGCCACTTCTTTCTGATCCTCATTGTGGTAGAAAATCACAGAGCGGTATTGTGTGCCAACGTCTGCGCCTTGACGATTCAACGTCGTCGGATCGTGAATGCTGAAAAATACGTTCAACAGGAATTCGTAGCTGAGTCTTTGTGGATCGTAGGTGACCTGAACGACTTCGGCGTGACCCGTAGAACCTGTACACACTTGCTCGTACGATGGATTTTCCACCTCACCACCGGCATACCCGGAGACGACCGCTTTCACACCTTCAAGATCTTGGAACACAGCCTCTAAACACCAGAAACACCCACCGCCAAGCGTGGCGACTTCATCACCCTTCGAGCGGCTCTGCCCACCAGAAATATTTTTTTCCATTGCAAACATTCTCCGTCTCGAATCGATACATACGCTTCATTACATTCATAATACCGCGTAGATGAAGGCACCTCCTAAATGGAGGCAGCCGCTCAAGACCAATCCCTCATCTCTCAGGGACTCTCTTCGAATCTTTCCGGCACGCTTAACTCAAAAGCCGGATTCGGTGTGTGGGGTTCTTCCATCTCCAGGCAAGGATCGCGGCCTGCGTTCGCGGTAAATTCAGCTTGCAGATGCGCTTTCACTGCCCCCTGCAAAGCGTAAGCCGTCGCCTCGATGTCGATTTCCTTCCCATAGCCATGGCGAATAAATCCCCATAGATATTTGGCATAAAACTTGACCAACTTGTATCTTTCGTATTGTTCCACGTGTTTTAGTTCATGTGCGATCAGCGCCAGGCCGCTCGCGGAATGCGGCCTGAATTGATCCGCGCCGCAGAAGTGAATCGTCTTCCCGAGCGTAATTGCTGCCATCTTACCTTTTGAAAATCGTTCGCTGCTCAGAAATGCCGCCAGGCCACTCGCCAGCTTGAGCTTCGTCCGCCGTACGACACCGGGATCCGAAAACCACTCGGGCCGGGCGAGAAGACGTACTGCACAATCCGGAATACTTTCCGGGATCAATTCACTCATTGCATCCTCCCTCTATATTTGTTTTTCGTAGTATCGTGCAGACTTTGGATCAGACTTTATGGCAGCTCGATTTGTGTGACTTCTCCGCCGAAGGAGTATACCCAAACGGAATCCCCCGGCACAGCCCATCCGATCATGACAGGCACCTGGGCGAGTAATTCCCCTTCTGTGAGGCTGCGCGTGTCCCGATTCAGGCGATAATAGACGAGAGGACAAAGTCCATCCATATCACTAGATGTCTCATCTGCAAGCGTCAGTAGGTGGTTTCCATCGACATCCCAGAGGATGTACGTGAGCGCGATCGTCGCCCACCATTCATCCGTCAGCGCTTCGTCCAAGCTCAGGTCGAAGGCGCCGCTTCCGTTGGCCATGGCCAAAATCAAGCGTGGTTCGTGCGGACCTCCCCAATGCGATAGGATCACTTCCTGGCTATCCGGAGACCAGTAAGGTTGGTCCAGTATGTTACCCGATCCTTGCTTGTCCACATCGGCGATTAACTTCTCTTCACCCGAATCGAGATCGACGACGAACAACCCAGGTTCGATATCGAGCTCAAATCCGGTTTCTCGAGTGAAAGCAACAGCTCGACCGGACGGTGCGATGCTCCAGGTGAAGGTAACATCCCTCGCCAACACGCGATCCACGCCGTAGGTGGACCGCCAATGCAATTCGTACGTTTGATCGGTGGCTAAAATGTAAGCAAAAGACTCGCCGTCCGGAAACCATAACGCCTCGACGATATTATCCGTGAACAAGGTATCGATTTGGGCAGTATCAAGATTTGAAATAGTAAGATCACTAACAGCCATAAAACCCGGGCCCGCGCCGCGATCGGGGAAATCAAGCGCCATAAGCATGCTATGATTCACAGGACTATAATCAAAAAACTTGCCAACATAAAACGGCATTGTAAAAGTGTAAGGCCCATCTTCTTCCAGAATCCAAGCAAGGTCACCAGGGTACGTAGGAAACCATAGATTATCCCAATTCGGTGCGGGGGATGAAACGATCTCTGTTTCAACAGGCTGGAATGAAGTGGGATCAAATGGCTCTGTGGCAGTAGTTAATAAAGGCAACACCTGCGTCTCATTTACGTCCGATCTAGTATTGGCAGCGGCGCAACTAGAAAGAACGAGTGCAAGAGCAAATGAAAAGAACGTTTCTGGTGATTTATACATCGTCTGCTTGAACGCTAGTTATTACCACAAATGATGGACGAGCTCGTGAATATGTCTTTGGTAAATTTCGTTCACCTTTCGCATCACCTGCTCAGAAAGCGCGGGCAAGTCAGCGGCGGCCATGTTTTCGTCGACTTGTGAGATCCGTTTTGCCCCGGGAATGGTGCACGTGACTGCGTCGAACATCAGTATCCAACGCAAAGCCATCTGTACCATGCTCATCCCTGCGGGTACGATTTTCTTCAATTCCTCGACGGCTTTCAAGCCGGTTTCATAATCGACGCCGGAAAACGTCTCGCCGCGATCGAACGCCTCACCGTGGCGATTAAATTTGCGATGATCGTCGGTATCGAAGGTCGTGCTGGCCGACATCTTTCCAGTCAGCAGCCCCGACGCCAGAGGGACGCGAGCGATGATTCCCACCTGCCGCTTCCGTGCTTGTTCAAAGAACAATTCTGCAGGACGATGGCGGAACATGTTGAAAATGATCTGAACGCTTTGCACGTTCGGGTATTCGATCGCTTTCAGCGCCTCTTCCACCTTTTCCACGCTCACGCCGTAAAAACGGAGTTTGCCGGCTGCGATCAAATCGTCGAGGATACCGAAAACTTCCGGCATGTAGAAAACTTCAGTCGGTGGACAATGGAGTTGAAGCAGATCAATCGTCTCAACCTGGAGATTCTTCAAACTCTGCTCTACGAATGCCGTAAGATTCTTGCGATTGTATCCGCCGGCTGTGTGCGGGTCTAAACGGCGCCCTGCCTTGGTGGCGATGTAAATTTTCTCGTCGCGCTGCTTGCGCAATTCTGCAAGCAGACTCTCGCTGCGCCCGTCTCCGTAAACATCGGCGGTGTCAAAGAAGTTCACTCCAAGGTCGACAGCTCGATGCAATGCGGTCAGGGAATCTTGATCATCAACGGGACCCCAGGTTCCCCCAATAGCCCAGGCTCCAAAACTTACTGCGGAAACTTTCCATCCTGTGCGGCCTAAATTCCGATACTGCACTGCTACGCCTCCTCCCATGAATTTCGAAGCCCTTAATTTGCAGCGAAAATGCTGCTTGCTTAATCTACACCACATTGGACGAACAGTAAATCCACGAACTCGGACTGCGGATGTTCGCATGGGATTACGCTGGAATGGTCTAGACCATTTGGCACAAATCACGAAGCAGAATATAATGGTAGTTCACGCACATCCCGTCACCAACTAATGGTATGTGAGGTAGAGCGCCTTTCCCAGAGTGCCTACAGGTAGTTTTCCATACCCACGGCAGATATTGAGGTGACTTTGCAAGCCAAATGAAAGGTCTACTATCTCACTTATGATGTACCCTTAGCTTAGATTCACGAGTGACACAGGAATGCAAGAAATCTTGGGAGAACCGAGTTGACCTCACAAGGTGCAGATTCCAGGCATTTGCTCATCGTTGACGATGAGCATGAGATATTGAAAGCCTTAGCGAATTTCTTGGGCAAACTATGCGATGAGTATACCGTCGACACAGCAAGTAATGGCGCGGATGCACTTGAGAAGATCAAGGAAAGTCCATATGAGCTGATCATAACCGATTACATGATGCCCTCAATGAACGGCCTGGAATTGGCGAAAGCCGCGCGCGAGATCTCCCCCGATACGAAAGTGGTTCTAATTACAGCGTACGGAAATAAGGAGCTGCGGTCGTCCGTCAAAGAATTGAATCTCGAAGGTTTCATCGATAAACCGTTCAGCATGGCGCAGATTCGAGAGATCGTGGAAAAAGCAATCGGCTCGATGGACAGCGCCAATCAACCCGAGATGCAAGATCTTGGCGAACCACTGCGAGAACACCTAAATCAATTACAAGCCGACTCCAGAGCTTCGTGCGTACTCCTGCTGAGTGCCAACGGCTATACAGTCGAAACCGCAGGCGTTACGAGCGGCATGGACACCTCCAACATCAGTGCACTCGTTGCAGCGAATTTCGCGGCTTCATCCGAACTGGCCAGAATCCTGAAAAGCAATTCGGTTTTCAAGTCCAGTTTTCATGAAGGACCGGAATACAACATTTACGCTCACGACGTGGATGGTGAATTCCTATTGGCGGTTATATTCGGTTCGGAAACGAAACCCGGTGCGGTATGGCATTACACCAAACAGACAGCCGCTGACCTGGCTCCCCTCATCGCCGATCAAAAGGAAGCGGTGATCGATTCCGATAACCTGGCGGAAGCAATGAGCATCGAACTCGATCAAATAATGGACGACGATATTCTGTTGGATGTCGGTACCGGAGAATTAATCAATTTCGAAGAGGCGCTGAACGCTGGGCTCGTCCCATCCAAATTGAAGAAATCAAAAGGGTGAAATTACGAGATGAGATTAATGGAAATCAAGACTGCTTCAGTAGACGATCCCAGTGCTTCTAGAGGAAAAGTATCAGGTTTTTTGGCTTGCGTTTGAAGTGTCGGTGAGTTGAAGTATAGTTAAGCTTATGATGGAGGAACCACCAAGATGTATATTAACCAGAAGCTGGGTGAGTTACATATCAAGGTTGTGTACTACGGCCCTGCTCGCAGTGGAAAAACGACCAATCTGCAATTCATTCACGGACATATCAATCCCAATGCGCGTGGCGAACTGGTATCGTTGAAAACACGTGAGGATCGGACGATTTTCTTCGATTTTATGCAATTTGAACTCGGGAAAATCAATGGCCTCAAACCAAAATTCAGCCTGTATACCGTACCCGGGCAGGTATATTACGAAGCTAGCCGTAAACTCGTTCTACAGGGCTCCGACGGTGTCGTATTCGTTGCCGATTCGCAGCGTGATCGTCTATCTGATAATATCATCGATCTCAAGGTGCTTGATGAATATCTAATGCAGTTGGGCTCACCGATGGATTCATTTCCGTGCGTCATTCAATTCAACAAACAGGACCTTAATGATGTGATCAAACCCGATGAGTTGAAGACAAAAATGAACATCAACGGCGTCCCTTGTATTGGCTCCTCAGCGCTCCAAGGGCATGGTGTATTCGATACGTTGAAAACCATCATAAATCTCGTGGTGCAGCAACTATAAATCTTATGAGACAAGGGCATTAATCTATGGCAGTTCAGGGGAATCTTATAGACATCAGTTTATCCAGTCTGATCAGCATCAATTGCAATGAGATGAATCAAGCACGTCTGCATGTGAAACATCGGGATCAAGAGGGAACCCTGTTTTTTGACGAAGGAGACATCGTCCACATGACCCTGGGGGCGCAAGAAGGAGAAGACGTGATCTTCGAACTTCTCACCTGGGAAGATGGGACGTTCGAATTAACGAAAAACATACGCGCACCAAAACGCAGCGTAGAAACCAACTGGTCGCATTTATTGTTGGAGGGACTGCGACGCATCGACGAGCAAGCCCTCGTCAGAAGCGATGAAGATGACGAAGCAGAACGAGAACAACAGAAAGCGGAACGTGAAGCAGCCGAACGAATGGCCAAAGATTTAACACGCATCAATGGCATCGAAAGTGCACTCGTTACTTCGAAATACGGCGATGTTATTGGTTTCGAATTAACGAAGGATCCCAAAGCAGCCGCGGCTCTCGCAGCTTTTGCGGGACGACGTGCAGATGAATTGGGCATCCTCTTGAACGCTGGAGCACTCGAGCAGATCACCATGTCCGGTGATAACTGGAGAACGATCGTCTTTCCAACCGAGAAACACCTTACGGCATTATCCATGAATCCTAAGATTTCTGTAAGCGCCACGGCCAATGCGATACAAGTTACGAAGAGAAGGCATCGAAAGGAAAAAGATTGATGCGTTGAGGACGAACCCGGATATTTCTATTCGAGCAATCGTCGGAATCAGGCAACCAGTTTCGACACAGATTAGCTCTCATAGGAGAATTGAGATGTTATTACCAAAGGGAAAACCGATTTACGAAAATCTGAACACCTCTTTTACGAGTTTCGGCAAATTGCTGCTGGATCTCAAGTCCAACGGCTTCACCGGATACGTCCATATCAGTTTCTGGGACTACGAAGCCGCCTTGTTCATGGACAACGGCAACATCATCAACGCCATCGAAGAAACCGGCGGGGCCAGGAAAACCAGCCACGATGCCGTCGGAAGCATTACGGCAAAAGTCAATCAGAAGGATGGTTCCATCAGCGTGTACAGCCTCTCTCCGAAGAAGGTAACCATGCTTGCCAGCACAGTGAGAAGCGAAGCACGCTACAAGGACCTCAATACAGATTTCACCAGCCTCGAAAAACTCATCGCAAAACTGAAGAACGAAGGGCATACCGGCTACATCGAGGTCCGGATGACGGGCGGTGATGGTGTAGCGATCATCTTCCTCGAAAACGGTGAAGTCGTCGAGAGCATCCTGTCGATGCAGGATGAGTCGATATCCGGAGATGCGATTCTGCCGCACATCGTCGAGAATGCATCGGCAATGGGCGCGGATTTCAATGTGTACAACGCTGCTATTGAAGCCTCGTTTGCCGAAAGCGAACAGATCGAAGCCGGTTTCGATCTGCCGCGATTGCTCGCCGTGTGGGGAGAGACGATCGGCACGATCGAAAGAATGTCGGATGCTACGATCGGTAGAGGTCAATTCCTCGAGGCCTTCAAATACATCATGATTGATAAGGCCAATGAATACCCGTTTCTTGATCCCTTCGCCGGATTGTTCCAATACAAGGATGGCAGAATCCAGTACAGCGGCGATGCAAAGAATTTGAGTAAAGGTCTCAGTGATTGCCTGAGTACAACGATTGAGCAGCTGTCCGCCCAGCCGTCAGCCGGCGATCTGGAACACAAGATTCAAACCGAGATGAAGGCGGTCAAGGACAAAAACGACGACACGATCAAGCGCTTGGGTTTGGGTCCATTCATTCTTGGTTTCACGGCCGACTAAGAGACCAACATGGAACAGGTACTCACTGAAATCAACGCCCTCGAGGGTGTACTCGGATCGTTCATTTGCGACAATCATGGCAACGTGATCGTGAATGCTGTTCCCGCAAATCTTAACATCGCTGTCCTGCGGGGAATCAGCCGTCAGGTGACACAGGCAATTGCCGCCAGGATACAAAACGGTATTCATGAGATTGATCTAACCTATGAAGGAATCCGGGTGTTGATTCGCGACCTCGATCAGGCCGCACTCGTCGTCATCTGCAAATCTGACGTTGACATCGCCATGCTTCGACTGACTTTGAACGTCAACTTATCCGGACCGGACTTCGAAACCCGACTGGGCAACATCACGCCCAAAAGCCGGATCATCCGGATCGTGAAGGAAGACGATGTCGATGAAATATCTTGGCGCTTGTATAAGTCCATTAATGAGGGAGTCATGTGATGGCAGAAGCTTTACGGGGTGATCTAAACCAATTAGCACTCCCGAACATCATTCAGTTGTTAAAATCCGGGGGTCAGACGGGAAAACTCGATTTGTCGGACGGCAACAACAACGGCGAGATATTCTTGCACAACGGCAATATCGTTCACGCCATTGTCGGCGTTCAAGTGGGGGAAGAAGCCTTCTATTCCCTTTTGTCATGGTTGCATGGAGACTTCAATTTCGTCAGTGGGATTGATACTCCCGAAGAGACGATTTCAACTTCCACCGAATTGCTGCTCTCCGAGGGAGAAAAACGCATGCAGGGATGGTCAGAAATCAAGAACGTCATTCCCACGATGCAGGCGATTTTTAATCTCGCAGAAGGGACGACGGGAGCGATCAACCTCGACCCGAATGAATGGAAAGTCCTTGCGCAGGTGAACGGCGTCCGCAGGATCACTGAAATCGCTGAATCGCTCGGATGGGAAGAATTCGAAGCTGCAAGCGTTCTTGCAGGTCTTGTAAAGACCGGACTTTTGGAGATCGTCGAGGAATCAAAATCCCCGCCCGTCACTGCCATCGACAACGAATTTTTTAATCGGCTCAATGATGAATTTATTGAAGTCATTGGTCCCGTCGGACCCGTGATTATCGATGAGAAAATCGCTGCCCTAAATGAAACGCGAGAATCTTTCCCGCGCAACAAAGTCGCTGACCTGGTGGAACAAGTAAGCACGGAAATCGAAGACGCAGGTCAACGCATGCATTTTCAACAGATCATGCTGGATCTATTGAGAGGTATTTAAAGAGAAAGACAAGCGACTGGCCATTACGGGTCGGAATTAAACAATCTTATGGCTCTACGATGATGAGCAAGGAGATCTAAACAAAGATGAGATTGACCATCGGCAGAAAATTAGCACTTGGCTTCGGAATTCCTTTGGTCTTGTTAGCCCTGATTGGCATCGGTGTCTTCCTTGGGTTTAACACGTTAACCAACGCAGCACGAGATTCAATTGAAGCTCAGCAAACGATTGAATTTATGGAAAGAGGCATGAAGCTCTTGCTGACGGAACGGATATTGTTGAGTCATCAATTTGTTACCGGTGAAGAAACGGCAGTAGCTGAAACTCGAGAAGACTACATGCAAGAGTGGGCACTCGTTACGGAAAATACGAGCGCGCAACATTCGGATTTGGTAGTGGAAATCCAACGAGCGGTCACGATATACCACCAATATCTGGAGAAGGCACAATCGACCTATGATGCCAACCCTAATGATATTCCCGATGCATTACTTGAACTCGATGAAGCCGATATTTTCTTCATTCAAATTGTAAGACCTGCCATGGATGATTTACTCTCCACTGCTGAAGCCGAGAAGTCACAACTCGCCGATATTATAGAAAATCAGATCACCGGTATCATGAGAATCGCACTTATCGTCGTCATCATTGGAATCATAATTGCTGTATTTAGCGCCCAGACGATCCGGCGTGGTTTGACGAATGCAGCTTTGTATCTCAGCTCAGCAGCCGAGAGCATCAGTCGAGGCGATTTGGACACCCCCATTATCGCTGAGACTGGTGACGAAATGGAAGATCTTGCCCGATCGATTGAGCGAATGAGGGTCAGTCTAAAAGCTGCGATCGAACGATTGCGGAGTAGAACATAGCCATGGAATACAAGCAGGTTTCCTGGGAATTCAACCACACCCATAACAAACCTGACGATGGGACGACCGTTGGACAGATGCAAGATCTGTCGTTCCATCGGAAATTCGGCGGGACTTCCAACGACATTTATGGTAGTCCGTACTTGAAAGTCAACGCCAGCCAATTTCGGGAGGTACCCAATGTCAGATAAAGTGGTAATACCCCCAGCTCTGATGACGAAGATCATCAAGATCTTGTCGCAATTGCTGGAAAAAACCCAGGCATGCTGCGTCTTGCTTGCGGATATCAGCGGACAATTGATCTGCCAACAAGGGTTTACCAAGACCTTCGATCCGGTGATCCTTTCCGCTTTGACCGCCAGCAACATGGCTGCAACGGCAGAGATTGCCCGCCAGATCGGTGAGGAAAATCCCTTCAAACTGATGTTCCACGAAGGGGACGATCAAAATATCTACCTTTCGAATGTTGCCGGCAGTTTTCTGCTCGTCGTCCTTTTCAGCACGAAGGTCCAAATCGGTCTTGTACGCCTTTTCACCGGCCAAGCTGTGAAGAACCTCATTCCGTTGGCCTCGGAATTTGAGAACGTGCAAAAGGAGCAAGGGCGAGTTGTCGATGAAGAATTTAGTCAAGCATTGACCACAGAGATTGAGAGTCTTTTCGGTGAAAACTAGAAATCGATTCGCTGTGGTTACAGGAAGGTACCGATGAATTATCAACAAGCTGATTTGGCCACATACCAACCCGTAACGCTTGACGAGTTGCTGCTCACCTTGCATAAGCAAGGTCAGTTCGAGACTGCCGTCCTCGCCAGCGGAGAAGGGTTACCTATCGCAACTGTACCTACGAACCTCGAGACAGATAAAGCGGCCGCAATGATTGCGATGCTGAAACGAGTGAGCAAAGAAGCGCGCGATCAATTCCCACTGGCTGAAATTGATGAGTTTTCCATTCTGGATTCCAATCGGATGCGGTTGGTTTGCCGCTATATCAAAGCCGGCGGGGAGGAACTGATTCTTGCTGTTATTGCGCCGCCTGACCATAGTTACCGTCGTATGACGAATCAAGCCATTAAGCAAATCGTTGAATTCCTTTCTTGATTTCGAAGGTTGATCGATCCGTGATTTGTGAATTGTATCCAGGTGATGAGCGTAAGAGGCGGAAGTATTTCAGAAGTTGGTATCCATTCTTTTTCAGCAGTCGACCGATCGTGTGAGCGTAAAGAGTTCGAAGAATTCTTCCACGATCAATTCGATCAATATTTCGCGCGTAGCGAGACGCGACATCAAGCTCTGCATTACGTCCAATCACTGCTCACAAGTTCAGACCCGAAGTCCAACGGGAAGAACTCCCCTGCCCATAATAAAATCTCAAAATCCGCCCAGAGATTATTTTTCGGTGCGCAATGGGACGACGAAGCCGTGCATCACCAGCTACAGAACTTCATTGTTTCGGAATTGGGGCATGAGAAGGGCGTCTGCCTGATCGGCGTGACGTATTTTCCGAAAAAAGGGGGAAAGACAGTCGGAGTACAGCCGCAATTCAACCGTAAACTCAAGA
>CAYYVY010000101.1:0-11712 GCA_964475265.1 uncultured Anaerolineaceae bacterium
GGCGGCGTTTTTTCGGTTGATACGTTCGCTTCGGCATTTGATCCTATCCAAACATATATCGATTAAGAAATCGGGCTGCGTTAACAGCGCCGGAGGATTATACCGTAAGGGTCGTTAGCGGTCAATTGGCAATAGCATCATTATCGGGCAACCGTGTTTTGCCGAACTTGTTTGTATTGCTAGGCCGACATGCGTGCACTATACTCACGCTTATGGGGCGCGTGATCGTTGTGGCCAATCAGAAGGGCGGCGTCGGAAAGACGACCACCGTGGTCAACCTGGGCGCGGCGCTGGCCGAGCGTGATCTGCGCGTGTTGTTGATCGACGTCGACCCGCAAGCCGGATTAACCGCCAGTTTCGGAGTTGATCCCTATCAACTCCAGACCTCAACCTACGCATTGCTGATGAACGACGATGTGACGCTCGAGCGTCTCGTCCAACCGGTCGAAAAGCGCCTGTGGCTTGTTCCGGCGGGCGTGGACCTCGCCGCGGCGGATTATTCGTTGACCCGCCTAAAACATTCCACGCAACGTTTGCGCCAGGCGATTGGAGATAAAAGCGAGGCGGTGGACTTCGTGCTCATCGACACACCGCCCAGCCTGGGTTTGTTGACCGTCAATGCTCTGGTGGCTGCAGACGAACTGCTTATTCCCGTGGGCTGCCAATACCTTGCGATGCGAGGAATCCGGGCGTTGTTAGAAACGGTGTGGCTGGTGCAGAAACGCGTGCGTCCAGAGTTGGATTTGCTCGGGCTTTTGCCAACGATGTTCCGGCGTGATTCGGACCATTCGCGGCAGGTGGTGACAGAACTGCGCGCTGTCTTTCAGGAGCGAGTCTTCCAGACGGTGATCGAAGTCGACGAAGCGGTCATGGCAGCGCCGGCGGCGAGGAAATCCGTGCTGGCCTACAAGCCCCACAGCCCCATAGCGGATGCCTACCGCAGTTTGGCAGAAGAAGTCGTTCGGGCCGATGCACTCACGCAGACAAGTTGATACATCCGAGGTGCAACCTCCCCGGTCCGTATGAAATCGGTTCGCTGCAGGGTTCTGCCGCGAATATTGAATTTATGCCGCTCGTAATCAGTCTTCCAGGCGCTGGATGTGGCCACCGAGGGAACGCAGCTTTTCGTCGATGCGTTCGTATCCCCGTTCGATCTGGCTGATGTTGCGAATGTGTGAAGTGCCCTTGGCGGCGAGTGCGGCGAGGGTCAGCGCTAGGCCGGCGCGGATATCGGGGCTTTCCAATATTTCCCCAACGAGAGGGCTTGGACCTTGCACGATGCAGCGATGAGGGTCGCAAAGGATGATGCGCGCCCCCATGGAGACCAGTTTGTCGGTGAAGAACATGCGCGTCTCGAACATCCAGTCGTGGAAGAGTACGGTTCCGTTGGACTGCGAGGCGATCACGATGGCGATGCTCATCAGGTCGGTGGGAAAAGCCGGCCAGGGCATGACGTTGATTTGGGGGATTTTTCCGCCGACGTCCTGTTCGATCGTCAAATCTTGCTCGGCCGGTACGTAGATATCTTCGCCAACGACGTCCCAGTGGACTCCGAGACGTCCCAGCACGAGGCGCGCCATGCTCAGATGCTGCGGGGCAGCTTTGCGGATGGTGACCTCCCCGTCGGTCACGATCGCCGCTCCGATGAAGCTGGCGACTTCGAGATAATCGGGACCGATGGTGAATTCGCCGCCGTGTAATTGATCGACTCCGTGGATCAGCAGTGTGTTCGAACCGATATTTTCGATCTTCGCGCCGAGCACGTTGAGGAAATGACACAGGTCTTGTACGTGCGGCTCGGAGGCGGCGTTACGAATGACGGTGGCGCCTTCAGCGGTGATCGCGGCCATGATTGTGTTTTCCGTAGCGGTCACGCTCGCTTCATCCAACAGGACTTCGGTTCCCTGTAATCTGTTCGGCGCCGAGAGTTTGATCTCTCTATCGTGGTATTTCACTTCTGCCCCAAGTGCTTGCAGGGCAAGCAAATGCGTATCGATCCGTCGTCGTCCGATCACGTCCCCGCCTGGCGGCGGCATGTCGATGCCCTTCGTTCGCGCCAGTATGGGGCCGGCCAACAAAATGGAAGCGCGGATGCTGCGGCAGAGATCCGGATCCAAATCGGCGAGGCGCACTTCTTGCGCTTGAAGTTTCCAAGAATTGGGTGTAAGCAGTTCGATCTTGACTCCGAGACTCTCAAGCAGAAGACGCATCGTGCTTACGTCACCGATGGAGGGCACGTTGTGCAGCGTGACGGCTTCGTCGGTCAGGAGACAGGCCGTCAATAAAGGAAGTGCGGCGTTTTTATTTCCGGAAGGTGTTACTTCACCGTGTAGCGGATGACGGCCTTCGATAAGAAAACTGGGCATAATGTTTCCTCTCAGTGGAGTAATACGCGCTGTTCAGGAGATAGATTCAGGGTTTCGGCTGCGCTCCCGGCGTTGATTGCGATCTCGAGCAGGCCCGAACTGCCGATATAGGCCACGGGTCGACCTTGCGGGACTTCCATGAACGTCGAATGGATCGGAAGCGGATAATGGTTCTTCAGGTAGACGTGTGTTTCTCCTGTAAAAGTAACACGAGGCAGCTCGGGCAGCCAGGGATCGAAGGTAAGCGCATCGCTTTCGTGCTTCAGATAACCGATGCTGGTGATGAGATTGCCGAAGCGGTCGGCGTGCATGATAACGCCCCGAATCGTCGGTCCCCGCTCGATCTGGAGCAGGGGCATGGGAAAACGGATCGGATGCTCGATGGCTTTGCCTAAATTTTTCAAGCGGACACCAGTCGAAAGATGAGCCGCAACGGGAGCGAAAATGTCCCGCCCGTGGAAAGTCTGGCTGGTAGGTTCGAGATGATAGCTCGTGTTGGTCAGTTCAACTGCGGCGAGCGGATTTTCGTTCATGTAAAGATAGGAGAAGACGCCGTTATCCGGGCCGACTGCGGTGAATGTCGACCACCTGACTGCGATGGAGCGCCGCGCCGACCCCACGCCGGGGTCGACGACGGTGAGATAGATGGCGTCCTTGGGGAAGTAGTTTACTGCTCGCCATAATTCGAAGGCGGCGCGATGGACGTCGCCGGGTGGGATGCTGTGCGAAAGGTCGATCATACACGCTTGCGCGTCGATACTGGCGATGACGCCCTTCATGATGCCGACGTACGCATCCTGGGTTCCAAAATCCGTCAATAGAACGATGGTTTTCGGCAATCGAAGCTCCCGTGCAACCATTCTAATGGAGTCGTGCAGACCGGTCAAACCAGGTATGGGGCGGCGTCGCCGAATAGGCGGAGTAGCGTTGATTAAAGCTCGAAAACCGCCGCAGTGATACGGCACGTTGCAGGGTTGTATGGTAAAATCCAATTTCGTGAATGATCCCATGAATGAATCACAATCGAGACCGATTGGTGTGTTTTCGTCCATCGCAACGGGTTTCGATCGGGTGGCTGCGAAGCCACAATTGATCCTTCCCATTCTACTGCTGGATCTATTTCTGTGGTTCGGTCCGCACATCTCGATCGAACCCCTGATCCCTCAAGACCTGGCTTTAATCGACACTTCGGCAGCTGACTTTACAGATATCGACAATGCAGCATTGAGCTACGAAGAGATCAGTCGTGGACTTAATATTTTGAGCGGTTTGAGCGTGTTTCCGTTGGGAGTGCCTTTCAATCTTCTGGTCGGACTGGGTAGCCTTTCGCCAGGTATCCCGAGTTTGATGGCTTCTCTCTTCCCCATGGAGACACCCATCGGAAAACCTGCGGTGTTCATAGTCGATAATGCGGGCCTTGCGCTCCTGATCTGGGTGACCTGCCTGGTTGCCGGGATTTATTTCGGCGTATTTTTCCATCGCAGGGTAGCCGGCCAAGTCGTTCCGGATGCGGACTTTCGCTCCAGTTGGGTCACGTGGGTGCGCTCGCTCGTACTGGGATTGGGCGCATTCATCGTCGCCTTGTTGTTTGCGTTGATCACTTCGTTGTTGATCGCTTTCACCGGTTTCGTTTTAGGTGGACAAATTGGAGAGATCCTGGGTATAACACTCATGATCAGCTACTTGAGCATAAGCTCGTGGCTGGCGATCTACTTGTTCTTTTCCATCCACGGGATTGTGCTCAAAGGTTTCGGGTTGGTGCGTTCCATGTTGGAGAGCGTATATTTTGTGCGCATGAATTTCATGAGCACCGTGCTGTTTCTTTTTTTGGTGTGCGGGATCACGTTGGCGGCGCGGCGCTACGTCTGGAGCTTGCCCGGGAATGAATCCTGGTTGATGGCTTTGGCGGTCTTCGGACATGCATTCGTGGCCGCGACGTTTCTCGCCGCAAGCTATGTTTTTTATCAGGAGCGCCGAGAGTGGCTGGCGGCGTTGATGACTTTATCGATGGATGGCGTACTGGCCGCAAATGACTCCGAAGGCCCTTCGGCGTAGCATTCGCCGTGCGGCCATTATCGTCTCGGCGTCGAAATCCTGTGCGTGGTAAAGGTTAACGAGTGGCGTTCGCATGGTTCCGATGTTCGCAAGAGGAGTAGATAGTGACCAAGCGTAAGCAAGATATCAGCAGTTACGCAGCAAAAGACATCCAGGTCCTCGAAGGCCTGGAAGCCGTCCGGCGCAGGCCGGGTATGTACGTCGGTGGCACGGACATCAAAGCGCTGCACCATCTGGTGTACGAAGTGGTGGACAATTCGATCGACGAAGCGCTTGCCGGCGTGTGTCAAAACATCGACGTCTATCTCCATGAGGACGGCAGTGTGACGGTCGAGGACGATGGCCGCGGCATTCCAGTGGACATCCATCCGCAGAAGAAAAAACCGGCCCTGGAAATTGTGATGACAATTTTACATTCCGGCGCCAAATTCGGTGGCGGAATATACAAGGTTTCGGGTGGCTTGCATGGTGTGGGTGTTTCGGCCGTAAATGCACTATCGGAATGGTGTGAGGTCGAAGTTAAGTTGGATGGCCAGGTCCACGCGCAGCGATATGAACGCGGTGCGCCGACCGGTCCCGTGGAAGTCATCGGGAAAGCACCGAAAAATGCTCACGGTACGAAGGTGCGCTTTCGATACGATCGTGAAATCTTCAAGGGCGATCTCAATTATCGTTTCGAAACTCTGCTGCAGCGTTTCCGTGAAATGGCGTTTGTAACGCGCGGCGTCACAATCAACCTGATCGATGAACGCAGCGACCGCGGCATGACCTTCTATTTCGAGGGCGGGATCACATCCTTTGTCCGCTACCTCAATCGTAACCGCACTACGCTGCATTCGACTGTGCACGTCGAAAAGGAAATCGATGACACGGCCATCGAAGTTGCGCTGCAGTATACCGATGCCTATGCGGAGTCGGTGTACTCCTTCGCCAATACGATCAACACGGTGGATGGCGGCACGCACCTCACCGGAATGCGTGCGGCGATAACGCGCACGATCAACGATTATGCGCGCAAGAACAGCCTACTTAAGGACACCGATCAAAACTTTTCCGGTGACGACACGCGAGAAGGTCTTACGGCCATCGTGAGCATCAAACACCCTGATCCCCAATTCGAGAGCCAGACGAAGGTGAAGTTGATGAACGCCGAGGTGCAGACGCAGGTGCAGCAAGTACTCGGCGAAGCGTTTACTGCCTTCCTGGAAGAGAATCCCAGAGCGGCAAAATCGATTGTTCAAAAATGCCTCACTTCGGCGCGGGCCAGAGATGCGGCTCGTAAAGCGCGCGATTTGGTCATTCGCAAGAGCGCCCTGGAGAGTCTCACCCTTCCCGGGAAACTCGCCGATTGTTCGGAACGGGATCCGAATAAATGCGAGTTGTACATCGTCGAGGGTGACTCGGCAGGTGGTTCCGCCAAGCAAGGGCGAGATCGTCACTTTCAGGCCATTCTTCCGCTGCGAGGCAAGATCCTCAACACCGAACGCGCCCGCCTGGATAAGATTCTTTCCAACAACGAAGTCAAGACGCTGATCTCGGCTTTGGGCACCAGCATCGGCGATGGTTTTGATCTTACCGGTTTGCGCTACGGTCGCGTGATCATCATGACCGATGCGGATGTGGATGGGTCACACATCCGTACGCTGCTGCTCACGTTTTTCTTCCGTTACATGCCGGAGCTGATTGACGAGGGGCATCTCTACATTGCGCAGCCGCCGTTGTATCGTATCGGCCACAAGAAATCGATCCAGTACGCTTACACCGAAGCACAGCGTGAAAAGATCATGAAGGAATTGGGCGTCAAGGCCAAAGCGGCGTCTTTGCAGCGCTACAAGGGTCTTGGCGAAATGAACCCGATACAACTCTGGGAGACGACCATGGATCCTTCGAATCGGACCCTGCTTCAGGTTTCGATCGAGGATGCCGCAGCGGCGGATCGAACCTTTGATATGCTGATGGGTTCTGCTGTACCGCCGCGGCGGCGTTTCATTCAAACCCACGCGCGCGAGGTGCGCAACCTGGACGTCTGAGGGGAAATTACAGTTCGTATCGCACATCCTATACGGCGGTCACGAATGGTGATCGGTAACCAAGCGAAATCGAGCGATTTCGCTTGGTTTTTCTTTACACCTTGGTTCAACCTGTGCCCTGTCGAACTGCCAAGGCGACCGGCGTTCGATGAGGAAGTGGGATCGCAACGGCTTTCAATGTCGATTTCGTATAGCCCATAATTAGATAAATTAATATAAATTTAATAATCTTTATTCAAAAAACATGATAATATCGAGCCAGATAGGGGGGTTTTCAAAATCGTTTCGTAAGCTCAAAGAGAGTTCACGAGAGAAGTGAGAGCGAATCATGAGACCAAATGGTAAAGAGGATCAATTGTTGGAAGATAGTTTTTCCATCGAAGAAGATGCCAATGAAGCGCATCAAGCTACGGATTCATCGAGCGAGAAGGACGAAGATGTGCTCAGTCATTTTCCTGCGCTGATTGATATCGAGGACTTGCGGCGTACATATCTGGATGAAATCACACAAACACCACTGCTCACGGCCGAGGAAGAAGTGTCACTGACGCGCAGTCTGCAGCGGGCACGCAAAGCTCGCAAGGAACTTTTACAGGGGAAAGTCAGCCAAAAGCGAAAGGCGGAACTGTACTCCATTATCGAAGCCGGTTCGGCGGCCCGCGAGCGGTTGCTCATGGCGAACACGCGCCTCGTCGTCAGTGTGGCCAAGAAATATCGTTCCCGCGGTATGCCGTTCATCGATCTCGTGCAGGAAGGCATTATCGGGCTGATCCGTGCGACGAAGAAATACGACCCCGATCGGGGCACTCGCTTCAGCACCTATGCCACTTGGTGGATTCGCCAGGCGATCACCCGCACGATCGACAATCATGCTCGGACGATCCGTCTTCCGGTTCATAAAAAGACCGAAATCAACCGGCTGAATTATGCCAGGCACGAACTTGCGCAGGATTTAGGCCGCGAACCCACGGTGGAGGAACTGGCGCGAACCCTGGCAAAGTCGCCAGACGAGGTTCGCGACACGATCAAGATCGCGCAGCACCCACTCTCGCTCGAGACACCACAGGATGATGAAGATGGTCGACTTTTGGGCGACATGCTGCCGGATGACGAAGCGGAATCTCCAGAGGAGGCGGCTGAGACGAGCTTGATCCATGACCGCGTTCGCGAAGTGCTGGAAGATTTATCGCCGCGCGAGGCTAAGGTGATCATGCTCCGCTACGGCCTTCAGGACGGCCAAACCTATGCGCTCCAGCAAGTGGGAGATCGCATGGGGATCACGCGTGAGCGTGTGCGGCAAATCGAATCCCAGGCGCTTTCTCGCTTGCGAAACAACGTCCAGCAGCTGCGCTGAATGATCTGGTAAGTAGGTAGTTTTAATAGGTTTACAGCGCTAGAGGAGGCTTTCGTGTTGAATGGGTACAAGGGAGATCGAGGTCTGAACCTTATTGAACGCTATGCAAACGGCGAAACACTGAATGACGACGAATGCCAATCGATGCGCGCCATGATGTATCTTATTTCGCGCTATCTCATACCCCAGCGAACCTGGTCGGATTTTAGCTGGCGTGGACCGAAACATTTTGTGGACGAGCTGTGGCCCAAGATCAAGGATCGGCAGGAATTGCTGAACGGTCAATTTGGGCACGGCGCAGTGAGCCCGTGATCCTTGCGTAACGTAATAAACCGCCCGAAGGATGCTCTCTTTCGGGCGGTTTTCCTTTAATATGTCGTACCCAATGCTGATTTATCCTCGGTAGTAGGGATTCTTTCCTTCGGCGTGATCCGTCGTGTCCAGCACTTGCTTGATCTGCGGAACCTCTTCGAGGATTGTTGCTTCCACGCCGTCTTTAAGCGTCGCATCGACCATCCGGCAGCCCTGGCAGCCGCCGCCGAATTGAATGTAGGCGGTGGAATCTTTAACATCCAGGAGAATTACGAACCCGCCGTGCGCGGCGATACCCGGATTGACTTTATTGTCAATCACGTCTTGAACGGATTGCGCCATGGGGTCAGTCCATAACGGGTTGGGATTGTCGATTTTGAAACCGCCACGTTGGTCGTCTTCGATGAAATCCAGCGTAGAGTCCTGCAGTTTCGGAGCGCTCTCTGCATCAATCAACACTTGCAGGTCTTCGAGGTCAACGACGGAATCATCCGGCTTGCGATCATCCTGCGGCACGAGCCCCAGCGTATAATGAAATCCAAAAGGACCTCTGCCGTCGACGGCAAGTCGAAGTGCCATTCCCTCGCTTCCCTCGGCCTTCATGGTTTCTAAGATTTTTTCTTTCGCCACATTCGTTACCGAAATCACGTTGTGTCTTCCTTTCTTATGCCTGTTTCTACATCGGAGCAGGCCATCCGTTTTGGTTGTCGAGCGCAATCGACATTATTACGAATTATAACCGACAGGTGTGGAAGTCGTGCTTATGGCAGCCAGTGGAGGAAGACCTGCAGAATCTCGATGTTTATCTTCAGGTCGGAGTCTCGATGATTGGCGAGTTCGATGTCGATGGCGGCGATGCCTTGCATGGAAGCCCAGTCGATTAATTGGCCCGTGAATACGCAGCCCGTGTCAATTGCTGGATATGGGTACTCGCTCACCGCTGCGACCGCTTCCGCCAAACTGACCGATGCCGCATCGGGGGGTTGGCCGCCGGGAAAGATCCCCAGCGCCGCACTGTGGTAGTTGATCAGGGCGAAAATGTCCTCGTCGATCAGGAACTGCATCGACGCCAGGGTTTCTGGTTCAGACGCAGGGTAGGGTCCGCCGCTGACGGGCAGGTAGCGCCAGCAACCGTCGATGGGCCATTCCAGCTTCCACTGCGCCGGAAAGTTACGGTTTAAATCGACGCCATTTTCGTTCGTGCGCCCATGAATGCCCTGTGCGCGCGCTTCTCCATCCGGATTCAACGAGCGCATTATAAAAAGGGTGACGTCCTCCGGGATCCACTCGGGGCGTCCGCGTACAAGTGAGATCAGTTGTTCCGTGAGTGTGATGGTGTTGTACTCGTAGCCTCCATGAATTCCCCCGATGAGCAACAACTTTCTGGATCCGTTCCCGAAGCGGTAGACTTCAATCGGACGGCCGGCGACGGATTCGCCGATGACGATCGGCCCGTCCCAGAAAGCGACAGGCGAGGGCGTGCTGCTGGGTCGTGCTGTGGATGTCGAAGTTGGCGAGACGGCAGGGTTCGGCGTGCGCGTGGGCGTCATCGTGGCCGTGGCCATCACCGTCGACCCAGGCGCCTGGCCCACTTGCCCGACGTTCGAATTGGGTTGAATCGAAGCCAGGGTCGCACATGCACAAAGAAGGAAGGCGACGGATACGCACGCGCTCAGAAAGCAAGTCTGTGCTCGAGTTTGAGTCCGTATGCTTGTCATCCAGCCCATGTCATCCCCGAGTACACGTACAGAAGATATTCCAGCTTCATACTTTACCTGCGGCCATGGTTTCTGCCAAGTCCGCTCCATAGTAATACACATCTTCGATGTGGCTATAAGTTGAAGCGCAGTATACTGGCGGTCGAACTCGGGTCACTCGGCTTGGCGTTCGACCTTCCAGTCTCTTTACAAATGTCGAATCCGGGTGTTACTCGGTAGTCAAAACTTTCACCATCGGCTACAATACGCTTGAAGCTTTGGAATATATATGTCGATTATGAATAATAATTGAGATCTACATGGCCCTCGAAATTGGATCATTACTTCAGAGTCGTTATCGAATCGACGGCGTTCTTGGACAAGGGGGGATGGGTGCCGTCTATAGTGCGTTTGATCTGAATTTGGGTGTCGAGGTCGCTGTTAAAGAGAATCTTTTCACGACCGAAGAATTCGAACGGCAATTCGAACGGGAAGCTCAGATCCTCGCCCGGCTGCGACATCCCAATTTACCCCGCGTTTCGGATCACTTTGTGATCGAAGGCGAGGGTCAGTATCTGGTCATGGATTTTATCCAGGGGGTCGATATCCGTGAACGTCTCGAGAAGGATGGTCCCATATCGGAGAAGGAGGCGCTGCCCTGGTTTCTCGCGATTAGTGATGCGCTTTCCTATCTGCACTGCCAAACTCCCCCGATCCTGCATCGGGATATAAAGCCCGGCAACATCAAAATCATGCCCAACGGAAAAGCCATCCTGGTCGACTTCGGCTTGGCCAAGTTTTTCGAAAAGGGAGGCGCCACAACAACGGGCGCCAAGGCGATGACGCCGGGATTTTCCCCGCCCGAACAGTACGGCACGGGTGGAACGGATCCACGCACGGACGTCTATTCTCTTGGTGCAACGATGTATGCGGCTCTGACGGCGACCATTCCGGAAGACGCCATCGAACGGGCGATGGGGCACACAAACCTGACGCCTATCCGTAAAATCGATCCGAATATCACCCCTTCTGTCGCCCGGGTCATCGAAAAGGCGTTAGAGATAAAGCCTAGAAATCGTTATCAATCAGTAGCAGCGTTCGCATCCGCCCTGAGTGGATCGGGAACAGCAAACCAGGCTACGGTTGTACGGCCGTTCCAGCGCATCGAAGACAGCGTTCGCAATTCGGATACCTCCAGACTCATGGACGACACCTTGAACTCCCTGCGTACGACGCGGGAGAAACCCAGCCGCTTGCCGCTTACGATCCTGCTTGGTTCAGTAGCCGTGATCATCGCCGCGGGTTTGCTTTACATGGGTGCAAACTTTGGTGAGCTGTTCAACGGGAATGGAACGCCGGGGGTAGTTACGAATGCCCTGGGTACGGTGATCGGCCCCGCGCAGACAGACGAAAACGGCGAGACTATAGCCTCTTTGGAACCCTCTCCAACGATCGAAGAAACGGGATCGCTTCCCAGCGCGGATGCGACTCGCGTTACGGAAACCGAATCCGCCTTGCTGACGGCCACGCCCACCGGCGGCGGCGTGGGCCAAATCGCATACGCCTCCGACAAATCGGGTGTACCGCAGATTTATCTAATCAATCTCGATGGAACCGACGAACACCAATTGACGGATCTCGAGGAAGGAGCTTGCCAGCCGGCCTGGGATCCGAGCGGGACTCGGCTGGCTTTCACCACACCCTGCCTGAAAAACCGCGATGACTACGCCGGATCGAATATCTGGTTGATTAACATCGATGTGGCGGGCAACGTTAGCGCACCGGAGCCGTTGCTGTTGGGACAGGCAGGCAATTTCGATCCTGCCTGGTCACCGGATGGAAAGCGCATCGCTTTTACGTCCCTTCGAGACCTTCGCGCTCAAATATACGTCACCAAT
>CAYYVY010000102.1:0-11611 GCA_964475265.1 uncultured Anaerolineaceae bacterium
ACCCTGACATTTTTATTGAACTATTACACTGACCTTTTCATTGACCTATAACAGCTTTACTAGCAAGCGCTCTTTTTTCACGGTATAATTTTTACAAATCGGGGTTGGTTTAATATTGAATATGCACACGCCACCAACCCAGTCGATCCGAAAGACGTTGGAAGTCGTTTTGGGCACAGCCCCGTATCGGGTCTCACCGGCCAGGTTGCTCATCACCTGGCTCGTTTCGTGTAATGCCATTTCATGCGTTGTTTCCAGGGAGGCAGAATGACAACAAGCTCGATTCGGTTTGGCACGGATGGCTGGCGTGGTCGCATCGCTGAAGACTACACTTTTTCGGGCGTGCGGCGCTGCGCACACGGCTTT
The DNA here is from genome assembly GCA_964475265.1 of uncultured Anaerolineaceae bacterium. Taxonomy (GTDB): domain Bacteria; phylum Chloroflexota; class Anaerolineae; order Anaerolineales; family E44-bin32; genus WVZH01. Next base: position 367 of record CAYYVY010000102.1, read on the forward strand.
GCGCAGTATCTTCTCGAAGTCGAAGGTCCTGGGAAGAAAGTCGTCATCGGATACGATAAACGCTTCGGCTCGGAAAATTTCGCTGCGGCGGCCGCCGAAGTCCTGGCGGCACATGGTTTCCAGGTCTTGCTAACGGACGGCGCTTCTCCGACTCCCACGATTTCTTACGCAGCAGTCCACAATCACGCCGTCGGCGCAATCAACATAACCGCCTCCCACAATCCCCCCAGCGACAACGGATTCAAAGTGCGCGATCGACATGGTGGTGCAATCGATCCACAGGGTCTGAAGCAAATCGAAGCCAAAATCCCGGCAAGTGAGGATGATATTCCCCGCATCCCGATCGAAAAAGCCGTCGAAGAGAAAAAGGTTACCTATTTCGACCCCTCATCCGCCTACAGCGAACAAATCCAAAGCCTGGTCGACCTGGAATCGATCCGCAAGGCAGGCTTGACGGTGATGGTCGATTCGATGTGGGGGAACGGAAGCGGCTGGTTCCCCAGATTGTTAAGTGGTGAAAAAACCAAAGTTATCGAAATTCATAATCAGCGAAATCCGATTTTTCCCGAAATGGCCCGACCCGAACCCATCCCGCCCAACATCGATGTCGGTCTTGCAGCATCCAAGGAACACAACGCAGATGTTCTCCTAATCACGGATGGCGACGCGGATCGTGTGGGCATGGGCGATGAACACGGGGTGTTCGTGGACCAGCTGCGAGTTTTTGCTTTGTTGGCCTACCACATGCTCGAAGTTCTGGGAAAACGGGGGCCGATCGTAAAGACACTCTCGACGACCTCCATGCTGAACATACTCGGAAAAATCTACGACATACCGGTCTATGAAACGGGTGTGGGCTTTAAGTATGTTGCCCCGAAGATGCTCGAAGTGGATGCGCTCATCGGCGGCGAGGAATCCGGCGGCTATGCCTTCCGGGGTCACGTCCCCGAACGCGATGGTATCCTCGCGGGGCTGTTTCTGCTCGACATGATGGTACGTCTCGAGCGTAAGCCTTCGGAACTCATCGACTTGTTGTTCGAAAAAGTCGGACCTCATTACTACGAGCGTATCGACACCCGCCTGGCAGCAGACGATAGCGAATCGATCAGAAAGCAAGTACATCAAGCATCCCCGGAAGAGATCGCCGGGCTTAAAGTAGTCAATATCAACACGCTCGACGGATATAAGTACGATCTGGAAGACGGAGGATGGCTGCTGATCCGTTTCTCCGGAACGGAACCGATCATCCGGGTGTATTGTGAGACGACACAAGCAGACCGCGTGGACCCCATTCTCCAGGAAGGGCTTCGCATCGCAGGCATTGAATGAACGCATCGACAAGGCGGCTCGCCGACACACACTGCCATCTCGTGCTGTCCCAGTTCGATTTGGACCGAAGCGAAGTTATCGAACGGGCGCACGAAGCGGGCGTAGATCGCATTCTCGTTCCGGGAATCGACCTGCCAACCAGCCGACAAGCGGTAGAATTAGCACAGAACCACGCAAACGTATACGCTGCTGTTGGCATTCACCCCCATGACGCCCGCACGTGGGATGCCAACGTTGCGGCGGAGATCGGCGAGCTTGCTCGGACTGAAGGCGTCGTCGCGATCGGTGAAATCGGGCTGGATTTCTATCGTAATCTCTCCACACCGGAGCAGCAGAAACTTGCCTTCCGGGAGCAATTGGCGCTCGCTGCCGAGATTGGATTACCCGTCGTGATTCATAATCGTGAAGCGACACAAGATGTCATCGAAATTTTACTGCACTGGTCTCGAGATTTGCCCGAAGGTCTTCGAGAACGGGCCGGCGTGCTGCATGCGTATTCAGCAGACATCGAAAACGTGCAGCTTGCAGCGCAGGCAGGGTTCTATTTCGGCGTGGCCGGCCCGGTGACCTTCCGCAACGCTAATCCATTACGTGAAGTCGTGTCGCAAATACCGATCGCGCGACTACTGCTGGAAACGGATTCCCCCTATCTCGCACCGCATCCCTTTCGTGGCAAACGCAACGAACCCGCCTACGTGAGATTTGTTGCCGATAGGATTGCGGGTATCATGGGGATAAACGAGAGCCAAGCATCGGACACAACGTGGCGAAATGCTGCGGCTCTCTTCGACTGGAACCATGGAAACGACGACGATCACCTTCTTTGATCTCATCCGCTCCGACCTTTCCAAGGTGGAGCAGAAAATGCGCGTCAGCCCGGGCGATCATGACCCGAACTTGATCGCTGCGCTCGAGCACCTGCTTTCTTCCGGTGGGAAACGCATCCGCCCTGCGCTTGTTTTGCTTTCAGCAGGCATGTTGGACGCTGATCGTGAGCACGCCATTACACTCGCAGCATCGGTAGAGATGCTGCACACTGCGACTCTCGTACACGACGATTTGATCGACGACGCTTCCCTGCGCAGAGGGACTCCGACCATCAACGCCACGCTGGGACCCGGTGCGACGGTATTGACCGGAGATTACATCTTCGCCCGCGCCGCCTATTTGGCGGCAGAAATCGGACAACAAGCGCTGATGAAAATCTTCGCGCGCACATTGATGACGATTGTCAACGGGGAAATCTCCCAGATGTACGCCACCAGCAGCATTGACGACGGCATCCCAGACTACCTCGAGCGTATTTACGCAAAAACCGCTTCGTTGTTCGAAGTTGCCACTGAGGGTGCTGCGATCTTGAGCGAGGCAGGCGAAGAGACAATTGCCGCGATGAAATCGTTCGGGTACAACATCGGCATGGCGTTTCAGATCGTGGATGACGTACTGGATTTCACCGCCAATCAGGAACGGCTCGGAAAGCCGGCTGCCAGTGATTTACGACAGGGCCTCATCACACTCCCGGTCCTCTATTATCTCTCGTCGATCGGCGATCGAGGAGAAATGCGAAATAAAATCACGCAGCAGCAGTGCGATGAAGTCACGCTTGGCGAAGTCATCTCCGCGATTCGCAGTTCAAATGCCATCGATCAAGCTCTCAATCAGGCTCGAGAATTCATCGATACAGGATTGTCCTTCCTGAAAGAGATGCCCGCCAATCCGGAACGATCAGCTCTGTACGAACTCGCAGATCACATCATAACCCGTAAAACATGACTCATTATTCTACGGGGATGTTGAAGGCGGAAGGCATCCAATAACAATCTGCATATTTCCTGGAGATCGGTATGGAGCAAACGAACGTTTTCGCCTCGACACACCCTCTCGTGGCGCATAAACTGAGTAAATTGCGCAGACGGGATGTCGTTCCCAAGAAATTTCGAGAGCTCATCCGTGAACTCTCTACACTGCTGACCTATGAAGCGACTCGAGACCTACTGGTCAGTGCGGTCCGTATTCAAACGCCGATGGCAGAGACCGAGGGTGTTGAGTTGGCCGAAAGTGTTGGATTGATCCCCATCCTGCGCGCTGGTTTGGGTATGGTAGAGGGAGTGTGGGGATTAATGCCTTCCGCAGAAGTCTGGCACATCGGTCTGTATCGCGACGAAAAGACACTCCAACCCGTGGAGTACTACAACAAACTTCCCATCGAACCCACTGTCTCGATGTGTTTAATCCTCGACCCGATGCTGGCGACGGGAGGTTCCGCTGTTGCCACGATCGATATCCTCAAGGATTGGGGGGTGAAGAAGATCAAATTCGTCGGACTCATCGCTGCGCCGGAAGGCATCCAGGAACTCCACAGCCATCATCCTGAAATCCCCATCCACATCGCCGCCGTGGACGAAAAATTGAACGAGCATGGCTATATAATTCCTGGCTTGGGGGATGCGGGCGATCGTCAATTTGGCACAGGGTGAGAAAACTACGGCATTCTTCTTAATAACATCAAACGGGACACCGACCGAAGTGAGTGTCCCGTCGATTTAATACGATCGAAGGTGCTGCAAATACTTCGTTATCTAGCCTAAAGCGCCTGCAACGATACCGATGAAATCATCTGCACGCAAACTGGCACCACCGACCAAAGCCCCATCGATATCCGGCTGCTGGAAGAATTCAGCAGCATTGGCCGGCTTGACACTGCCACCGTATTGAACACGAATCGCTTGGGCGAGATCTTCATCGAACATATCTTGTAACACGGGGCGAATCGACTCGGCGATGGTCGCATTGGCATCCTCTGCCGTCGCTGCCATACCGGTTCCAATCGCCCAGATGGGCTCGTAGGCCACGATTACCCTTTTCATATCCTCCTTGGATATGTTCGCAAACCCCCTGGAAACCTGCGCGCTAACCACTGCCACAGTCTCCCCTGCCTGGTGTTGTTCGAGAGTTTCTCCTACGCACACGATAGGACGAAAACCATGGCGCAGAGAGGCCTGGACACGCAGATTTACCGTTTCGTCTGTCTCTCCAAAATACGCCCTTCGTTCTGAATGGCCGATGATGGTAAACGTACACAGACCCTGCAACATTGTGGGAGAGATTTCCCCCGTGTATGCGCCTGCATCCTCCCAATGTACGTTTTGAGAACCTACGAATACATCCTCTCCCTTCAACCGCTCTGCCACCGCCGGCAATGCTACAAAAGGCGGGCAGACGACACGTTCGACACCTGTGAGCTCGGATAGGCGGGGAAGCATGTCTTCAACGAGCTGTAACGCCTCCGAGATGTTCTTGTTCATCTTCCAATTGCCTGCAATACACGGCACTCGATCCACATTGTCCTCCAATGATTTGAAATTATTCAGGAATTTGTTGCTTCAAGAATTGTACGTGATCCTGCAGCCATACCGGCATACGGTTGTTCTCCAACAGCCTTTGAAGAAGGTCCCGTGCGAAATCCATATCGCCAAGATGAATGTGGATCTCGACGAGAACCACGTTCGCCGCGACGTCGTCCGGATTCCGGTCGAGTACAGGGGTTAATTCACCCAACGCCGCTTCGGGGGACTCGGAATACAAACGCATCCGAGCAGCTGCAATCTGGATCACATCACGATCCGGGTAGTTTTCATACAAATCCTCGATCATCGGCCACATCGGCTCTTCGGAGCCTCCGAAAAAGAGCGTTTGTAAAAGCTTGGTCGCCAGGACAACTTCCGGTCGCATCGGATTTTGTGACAACTCACGCGCCCGCAAGTAACATTCCATCGCCATAGGGAAGTCACCTACTTCCGTGAATAGATCCCCGGATTTGATGAAGGCATTGTAAGCGCCGCGATCGTCACCTTCAGCGAGCAATTGTTCCGCACGACGAAGTTGAGCTTCTGCATTCTCCCGCGACTTTTCATCGGGGATGAATTCCTCCACGGGTTGATCTTCTGGCTGTTTCGTCTTATCCCCCTCGCCCAATGAGGAAAGCTGCTTGATGCTTCCAATGAATGCGAACAGGATACAACAGGTCATCACCAATCCTGCGACGACCCAGAACCAGCGGCTGCGATTTCGCAGCGAGTCCCGCAGACCCGGTTTGTCGCTGGCAGCTTCGGTCTCCAATGGTGGGACGTCATCGGGTTTCCCTACGTCGGCCAACGTTGCAGCTTTCGCAAAGGATTCCGAGGGAAGCTGGCTCTTCTGGCGAGGCTTCGACAGCGATTCGAGCACGCCCACATCGCCGCCTGTGACCGCAGCGCAAAAGGCGTCGATCATATCTTGCACATTTGCATAGCGGTCTTCTCGATTTTTCGCCAGCGCCTTCAGCAGCACCAGCTCAACGGCCTCCGGCACCGTCGGATTGACCTGGCGCGGCAGGGGGAGCGGCGTGTAGATGTGATCGTGAATGATTGAAAACGGTGTGTCCGAAGAAAAGGGTACCCGGCCAACGACCAATTCGTAGAGCACGACCCCAAAGGAGTAAATGTCCGTACCCTCGTCCAACTCCTTTACGCCCTGGGCTTGTTCTGGGGAAATGTAATGCGGTGTACCCATCAGCATGTCGCCCGAGAGCGTCGAAGCGCCTGCTTCTGCGATGCGCGCCAAACCAAAATCCGCAAGGTAAATTTCGCCTTCCGGAGTAAGCAAGATATTGGAAGGTTTGACATCCCGATGTAGATAGCCGTGTTTGTGTGCATAAGTCAGTGCACTTGCAACGGCCTTTACGATGCGCAGCGCTTCGTCTTTTTTCAGCGGACCTTTCGCCAGACGCGCCTTGAGCGTTTCGCCTTCGATGAACTTCAACACCAAGTAGGGCTGGCCTGTGTGTTCGGAAAAATCGTAAATCGGAACGATGTTTGGATGTTCCAGCTTGGCCACGACTTTGGCTTCCCGCTCAAACCGAGCGAGGAAATTGGGGTCCTCCATGATCGCCGGGTGAAGCGCTTTGATAGCCACATACCGATCGAGGGCGGGATGGTAGGCTTTATAAACCGTCGCCATACCTCCCTGCCCCAGCTGCTCGATAATGCGGTAGGCACCTACGTTTTCACCTTTTTCGAAGCTCATCGCATCTCCAACCTCAGGCCGCGCACATTATAGACGAGAGGTTCTAAAGGGACAACAAACAGCTGCACGGCCGCTGGCCAACTCTGTCCTTCTACCAGCCAAGCAGATTATCGCCGCGCTCCAAGGCATGACGTTCGAATCGATCGCTCGATTTTTTCCGGATGCGTTGGTTTCCGAACGGGAGAACCCGAACTTACCCTTCTTTATCCTCGAGCACTGCCACACCAGGCAGTTCTTTCCCCTCGAGGAACTCGAGTGAAGCGCCACCGCCCGTCGAGACGTGACTGATGCGATCCGTCAAGCCAGCTTGGCGGACCGCGGCCGTCGATTCTCCGCCGCCCACAATCGTCGTGCCCTCACAAGCCGCTACGGCCTTGGCGATCGCCCATGTACCTTTGGCGAAGGTTTCGAATTCGAAGACGCCCATCGGTCCGTTCCAGACGACCAGCTTTGCACCATTCAAGGCCTGGCTGAACGCCTCCACAGTCTTGGGACCAATGTCGTAAGCACCCCAGCCGGCGGGCACTGCGTCCACGGACACCGTCTTGCTTTGCGCATCTTCCGCAAACCGATCTCCGATGACCAAATCGACGGGGAGGAGAATTTGATCCGCGGAACGCGAAAGCAAGTCCTTCGCCGTTTCGATGGAATCTTGCTCCACCAGGGAATCACCCATGGAAAAGCCTTGCGCAGCGAGGAATGTGTTGGCCATACCGCCGCCGATGAGCAAACGATCGGCTTTCTCCAGTAATCGCTCGACGACGGTGATCTTATCGGAAATCTTGGCTCCCCCCAGGATGGCAACGAAAGGATGCGCGGGATTCTCCAACGCCTTCCCCAAGTATTCCAATTCCTTTTCCATCAGAAACCCAGCGACGGCAGGGATGTGATGCGCCACGCCTTCCGTTGATGCATGAGCCCGATGTGCCGAGCCGAACGCATCATTGACGTACAGATCCGCAAGCGAGGCCAAGGCGGCAGAAAATGCATCATCGTTCGCTCGTTCTTCTGGATTGAAGCGCGTGTTCTCGAGCAGCAGGATTTCCCCCGCCTTGAGTTTCTCCGCTGCAGCATGTGCCTCGGGTCCGATGCAATCCTGCACGAATTCGACCGGTTTATCGAGCAATGTGGAAAGATATTCGGCCACCGGCCGCAGCGTCAGTTCCGGAACGATTTTGCCCTTGGGGCGGCCGAGGTGCGAACACAGGATGACTGCGGAATCGTGCTCGAGCAAATACCGGATCGTAGGCAAAGCGGCTCTGATGCGGGTATCATCTGCCACAGTGCCGTTCGCCAGCGGAACGTTGAAATCGACCCTCACCAATACCCGCTTATTGCTGGGATCGATGTCGCGAATCGTTTTCTTATCAAACATGAGTTTAACCTCAACGCGGCGCACCTGGCGTTCCAGGCGCGCCGCGTGCATTAGATTTTTACAGGGATTTTGAAATTAGATTGGCGAGATCTGCTGTCCTCACCGAATAACCCCATTCGTTGTCGTACCACGTGACCAATTTGACCATGGTGCCGTCCATGACGAACGTGAATTGAGCGTCCACAATACTGGAGTGATCGTTCCCTTTATAGTCCATGCTGACCAGGGGTTCCTCTGAAAAATCAAGAATACCCTTCATGGAGCCATTAGCCGCCTTGCGCAGTGCGGCATGCAAGTCTTCCGTCGTTGTTTCTTTCTCCAGGTTCATGACACAATCTACGATCGACACCGTTGGAGTCGGTACACGCAAAGCATATCCATCGAATTTCCCCTTGAGTTCGGGGATCACCAATGCCACCGCCTTGGCCGCGCCTGTCGTCGTCGGTATGATGTTCAAGGCTGCAGCGCGCGCCCGGCGCAGGTCTTTATGCGGTAGATCCAGGATTTTCTGATCGTTGGTGTAAGAATGAATCGTGGTCATCAAACCTTTCTCGATACCGAAATTATCCTGAATGACCTTCGCCGGTGGAGCGAGGCAATTCGTCGTGCACGAGGCATTGGAGATGATGTTGTGCTTCTGCGCATCATAATCGCCGTCGTTGACCCCCAATACAATCGTCAAATCAGGCTCCTTCGCAGGTGCGGTGATGATTACCTTCTTCGCGCCAGCTTCGAGGTGCTTGGAAGCGCCTTCGCGGGATCGAAAAATCCCAGTTCCTTCAATGACGATCTCCACACCCATGTCTTTCCAGGGAAGCTTGGCGGGGTCAGGTTCGGACAAAGCCTTGATGAAATCGCCTTCGATGGTCAAACCATCTTTTCTAACCTCGACCGATCCCGTATAGCGACCGTAATTCGAGTCGTAGCGGAAAAGGTGAGCCATCGTATTCAAATCCCCAAGGTCGTTGAAGGCTACGACGTCAAAAACGTCAGCGTACTTCTCTTTCATGACTTTGAGGACTTGTCGTCCGATTCGGCCGAAGCCATTGATTCCTACTCGAGTTGCCATAATTACACTCCTATTTTCTACGGATCAATTGAGATCCGGATTAGAATCTTGTTCATCCATCGATGGCAGGTCCAACGGACCTGTCCTTTCTTCCAGCAGCGCAATCAGCGCTTCGGCCAATTTATGCGCATCATGCCGCCAGGGCCGGTCGACGTCGACCAGATCCGCGGTGTACAGTTGAACCAGCGTGTTCCCGTCGAATATGGGTTCCACCATTTCTACCCCATCCGCGCTTGCGTCCAGATGTCCATCGTTGGCCACGACTAAATCGACCAACCCGGGTCCAACGTGATTCTCGATGGCTTCCAAATGCTGCTGGCAATTATAATCATCCGTCTCCCCCTTCTGTGTCGCCACATTACAGACATACACTTTGAAGGCGCCGGAAGCATGGATTGCCTGGACGATGTCGGGAACCAGCAAATTCGGTAAAACGCTGGTGTAGAGGCTTCCCGGACCTACGACGATCATGTCCGCAGCCAGGATTGCCTGGATTGCGCCGGGATAAGCGGGCGGATCGTTGGGTTCGAGCTGCACCCTTTGAATTTTACCCGGCATATCGGGGATGCGGCTCTCGCCTTCCACACGCACCGCTTTTTCGGCGAGCGTTGGCGCTTTGTCCGCGGATAAGGCAACGTCCTCCAGGCTGGACGGCAGCACCTGACCATGGATCGCCAGCACACGACCGGTCTCCAGGATTCCTTGATCGAAGCTGCCGGTCACACCTGCCAGAGCGGCGATGAAAAGATTTCCGAAGGAATGGCCGTTTAATTCTTCTCCTTCGAGAAATCGATATTGAAACAACTGCGTCAATAAATCTTCATCGTCCGATAATGCTGCGAGACAATTACGTATGTCACCCGGAGGCGGCAAACCCAGAGATTGGCGCAGCCTACCTGATGAACCCCCATCGTCTGCGACAGTTACGATGGCGGTTAAGTTGCCGGTGTGCTGTTTTAAACCGCGCAGCAGCGTGGAAAGTCCCGTCCCTCCCCCGATCGCTACGATCTTCTGACCGCGACCCAAGCGTCGATACCGCGCGACAGCTTCGACCAGAGGTTTGCCGGGACGAAGGTACGGTGCAAGCAACGTGCGATTCAACCTCACAACGGCAAAAAAAGTCAGCAAGAAACCGGAGAGTGCCAGCACGACGGCTCGCAACCAACGCGGCAGATCACGAAGACTCAGGACTGCGAGCCAGGGAGATTGTGGGTAGTTGCGGTAAATATCGAGGAAAATCACCGCTACGCCCAATCCGATCAAGGCGACACCGATGATTAGTATTACAAACCATCGTTTGACCCCCAGCCCCGGTTGGAGCCAGCGGATGAGGCTGCGAAATCGGTTCGGCGATTTTCCGTTTTGATTGGATTGACCCGGTGTTCTGTACACGAGCACGACTATACCAGAGAGAATATACACCGTCAACATAAGCCGCTTCTTGGTCTTTTATGTTGCCGTCGTTCTGTGTATAATAGTGGCACTATACCCTCAAGAAGGAGGTTGACGGCCCATGGCCACCGTAAGTTACACACACGTAAGTAAGCACTTTGGAGACGTTACAGCAGTAAACGACATGAATCTCAATATTATCGATAGGGAATTCCTTGTCCTGGTCGGGCCGTCGGGATGCGGCAAGACCACCGGCCTGCGTCTGCTTGCAGGTCTCGAGGATATCGACGAGGGTACGATTGCCATTGGCGATCGCATCGTCAATGATATCGAACCGAAGGACCGGGACATCGCCATGGTGTTCCAGTCCTACGCGCTGTACCCCCATATGTCGGTTTTCGACAACATGGCTTTTGGTCTCAAGCTGCGTAAGACACCCAAGGAAGAAATCAAGCGACGCGTACAGGAAGCCGCAGACATTCTCAGCATCGAGCACCTTCTGGAACGCAAGCCTCGCCAGTTATCCGGTGGCGAACGCCAGCGCGTTGCTGTTGGCCGCGCCATTGTACGCGAGCCCCAGGTGTTCCTGTTCGACGAGCCACTCTCGAACCTGGATGCGAAATTGAGGGTTCAGATGAGGGCCGAAATCAGCAAGCTACACCACCGCCTGAAGACGACATTCATCTACGTGACGCACGACCAGACCGAGGCTATGACCATGGCCGACCGCATCGCTGTGATGCGGGGCGGCGTTCTCCAGCAGGTAGATACGCCGCAGGAACTTTACGATCGCCCTACAAACGTCTTCGTGGCTGGTTTCATTGGTTCTCCGGCGATGAACTTCTTCAAAGCGAACCTGGAAAAAGCAGATGGATCCCTGGTGATCAATACCGGTACGTTCCGTGTCAGTGTTCCGCCATCCAAGGCGGATCGATACATGCCGCACGCCGGCAAGGAAGTCATCTTCGGTATCCGCCCGGACGACGTGCACGATCCTACGTTCTCCCCGCCCGTTT
>CAYYVY010000103.1:0-11438 GCA_964475265.1 uncultured Anaerolineaceae bacterium
AACGCGCAGGGGCCTGGAACATGTTGAACGTCGGCACGTGTGCGAACAGGAAAGGATAAATCGGCGTGTTCTTGCCCAGCGCCAGGACCAACGCGCCGACGCCCATAATCGTCAAGAAGCGGGTCAAGCGCGACCGCTCGCTGTTCTTCCGCCAGCCTGAAGTCACGGCGTAGATCGAGAGAAGGAACGGCAGCACACCAAAAAAAACGGCGTCCTCCCAATAATTGCCGTATCCCCAATAATCGCCCCAAGCCGGACTGCCGAACAAACCGGGCAGGACGAGGCATAGCAGCCGCCAGGGCCAAAATGAGTAATTCAAGGCGAATTCAGCGTCCAACGTATCCGCACGGTAGGAGTGCAGCGTGTACTCGAGTGTGGGAATCAACTGAACGGCGCAAAGCGTAAAAGCGAACAGACCTGCGAGCGAAACCAACGCCACGATTTTGAGGGCTTGCTTGAGATCTGTGTTTCCGATCAATCGCCACAAAACCCAGGCGGCGAGAACGACGGCAGTGTACCAGGCAGTTTGTGCGTGCCCCGCCAACCATTGAAAACTCAACGCGATGCTTAGCCAGCAGCCCGCCTTGAGTACCTCATCTCGAGCCGCAGCTCCTTGACTCATCTTAAGGAGACGATCAGCCGCCAGTATGACCCAGGGAAGCCACGCGGCCGCAGCATTGATGGATAAAAAGCCACTGCGAGCGACGAGATAGCCGGAAAGACTGAACGCCATTCCGGCGATTGCTCCTGGTAGGACTCCCAACTCCAGGCGCCGTGCGAGGATGTACATGCCCAGACCCGCCCAGATCAAATGCAGTGCCACGAGGAGTCCTTGCCCCCAAATCGGACCCACCAAAAAAAGCAGGACGTTTGGAGGGTATAAGAGCGCGACTTGGTAATTCGCAAACAGCGGAGCCCCCATCCCCAGGAGCGGATCCCAGAGCGGCAGGTGACCTTGCTGGACGACCTCGAAAGCATACGTACGCCAAGGGACGAACTGCAGCACCGGAGTTCCCCAAAACAGCCCCTGTCCTCGGATCAACATTGGGCCTAACAGGATTAGCGGCCCAAGAATGACCAGGAACCATCCAAGACGATCTTTGAACCGAACGCGAGAGAACACTTCGGCGATGCGCGTGAGGCTACCCTTCATTCAGTCTTCCATTCCAGATCTTCATTCATGGAACTGAAGCATCCGGCAAGTACCGGTATGCAGCATAGGCACCGTTTTCAAGCACCAATTCAAAGGCGGGATTCGACCCCGGGTTCCACGCGCCCAAGGCTTGCTCCAGGGGACCAAACCAGACGTAGTCCACATTCCAAGCAGCCAGGAATTCCTCCATCCGTGCTTCATCCACCGCACCTTGATAAAGGCTCTCGACTTGCGGTTCGAGTAGATTTAGATCCGCGCTCTCCGGTCCATGCCCGATGACGACGCGTACCGGCGCGTAAGCTGGCAAAGCATTTCCCGTCTCGAAGCTGGTCAGGACGACCGATCCCGGTTCGATGATCTGCGCCAGCATATCGAAAGCTTCAACCTCTTCCGCAGACCGGAAGACGGGCACTTCCGGTGCCAGCACGAGGCGGATACCACCCAGGATCAATATCAGCGAAGAAAGCAGACCGCAGATTGTTACGACAGCGATAAACCACCGCTTTGTTGCTTTTCGATCGAATTTCCATTGCGAAAACCCGAACGCCGCAAAAAGGACGATGGCAACCCAGATACCCTCCGGCAAACGTCGTTGTAGATTGTGTGGGGCGTATGCCAAAAACGGCAAGGCGACAATCCAAGAAAACGGAAGCAGCGTGGAAGCGCGTTCAATTCGCAGCCTGTTTCGTATACCGGTGATCATCGGGATTAGAAGCATTCCATAAGCAAGCAAATAATGCCCCGGATGCGGAGAGAGAATACGATTCTGTTCGGTCCATTTCTTTAAAAACGGATCTTGCGTGAAGGAAATCCCGAGATAGATCACGAGTGGCATGGCAAGCACCCCGCTGCGTACGGCCGCATAAAACCACGCTTTCCATGTCTCCATTGAACGGCGGTGGATGAAGATAATCAACAGGAACAACTGATGCACGCCTATTACAACAAACCCAGTGACAACCGAGAGCGGCTGGACCAGCGTCAGGGCAAGAAAACACACACCTGCAATCCAGCCACGCGGCGCAGATTCGGAGGCGCGCAAATAGTTGACCAATCCAAAAAGCAGCAAGGCTCTCGCCAAGACCAGATGAGGTAGACCGTAAATGGCCAAGAATCCGAACGACTCCGGAGAATAGAATTCAAGCGGAAGATCACCCTGCCACGATGCGTTCCCCGTGAGAACCAGCAGCCACCCCAGCCCGCCGCCGCAGGTTATCAGCAGCGTTGCCCATCGCCGCCAGAAGGAGTTTTCAATAAACAGAGAAACGAATTGATACGTCGCCAAGACGAGCAGAGGAATTGTCAGCATGCGGAAAAGGTGGAAGATCGACAGTAATTGAAGATGAAGCGCATCGCCCGAGGCGAGTTTCCCGAGCAGCAGATAGGGCAGAAAGGCAATCACGCCGCGCTGATCCAGACTGGAGTACGGCGTCTTGAACAGCCAGGCTCCATAGGCACCGCTGAGCATTTTAGCAATGTACGAATTCCCGTCATTGACGCCGAAGACAAAACCCGAAAACTCCCATGCCGAATCTGAATTTGCGAATCCCAAAAAGTATGGCAACGAGGTGATCAGTACCAGCATCACCGCCAGGCCCAACGTCCACTTTATCTCATCTCGGCTCATCGTTTCACCCACAGCAGCGCCACCAAGAGCAGCGAAAGCACGCTTATGAATGCACCCCAGCGCACCAACGGGGCTTCGAATGAAAAACTGACTTCGTGCCAGCCGCCCGGTACTTCAACGCTGCGCAGTAAATCGTACTCGCGTTGTACTTCGCTGGGAATGCCGTCGATTTCAACTTCCCACCCCGGATAGTCCACTTCACTCAGCACAAGTCGGCCGGGGCCAGCCACGTTGAGTCGAATACGGTTGGGAGTCCATGCTGCGATTTCGATCTGCCCAGTATCCACGGTCGAATCGCCGTAAAGCATCCAGGCGCGCGGCATCACTTTCACAATGCGATAAACATACACCCCCTCAACGACCGCCTCAAACAGAACGTTTTGCGTCTCGAGGGGGAAATCCGAGACAATCGAGCCGACGCTTAGGAGTCCCAATTTCTCCACGTCCAGATCGAGCGCCCAGCCTCGTCGCGGATCTCCCGCCGGGTAAGGAGGCAGCGAAACGGAGTAATCCTGCGACGAGAAGCCAACGGCCGCAGCCAAGAACGCCTGATAGCTTTGAAGCTGTAATGGATTTACACCGTCGGCCAATTCGTGACCTAAACGTGCCGCAGTCTGATGCGGGATGCTGTTGGAAGGGGAATAGATTCGCTCCCCTTGAAGATCTGCCACATGCTGCGCAACTTCAGATCGCTCACTCAATTTATCATCCATCGGCTGCACCTCGAGAACGTGGCAGCCGATCATGCAGGATTCAACAGCGATGAGCAGCATCCACACCGCTGCAAGCAGACGGGGTTGGATACGCTTTTGCGTGGAAACATTCACCCAGAGGAAAGCCAACACGGCGGCAATACCGACGCCCAGCAGTACCGTCGATCCATCTTGCGTTGCCAGCCACAATCCGATGCCGGTTAAAACGACGAACACGCAGAGAGCGAGCGACGCAAGTCGTATTACCTGGAGGTCCCTCGGACGCCATTTCGCACGAACGAACTGCTCTACGCCGATCCCTGCCAGAACGGCCAGCCCGAAGGAGGCTACAAAAAGAAACCGCGCCGGGACGCGCAGCAGCTTCATGCCGGGAACAATTCGGGTCAGAAGTGCATACAGCGGGAAGTGACCCCCGAGTGCCAGAAGCCACGATGCGACGACAATCCCACCCCAGAAACGTGCGTTCGACCGCCCGGCGATCAACGCCACGAGCGCCAGCTGAAGGACTCCCATTCCAGCGTATGCCAGCCACTCCGGCTGATCGAAAAACGGCACCAGGATTCCAACCAGATGAGAATATGGCATCGACATCGTGGTCATTTCCTGGACCGTCAGCAGCGAGCGTGTGGCGTTCATGACGAGTTCGATCAAAGGAAAAATCAACACCGCAGCCGTCCCCACAGCGATGACAGCGGATACGGATGCGGAAGGTAGGATCGTTCCGATCGAAGTCGTGAGTCGTTCTCCAACCAGCCGGGTGGAGTAGATGTAATGGATCGCGTACGCCAGGCACATCAAAGCCATGGGCACAAGCCAGCGCGGATCCGCCAGAAAGGAAAGCCCGAAAGCTACACCCGTCAGCCCGGCCCACCGCGGCCAACGCTTCGGCTCCGTGGAGATCGCTTTACGCAGAAACAGCAGCACCCACGGCGTCCAGCTCACAGCACAAACGAGACCGAAGTGACCCAGGCCAATGTGGGCAAACCATTTCGGTGCCCCACACCACGCCAAACCGGCGGTGAATGAGCCCATTATCCCGATCTCGAGCGAGCGCAGCCAACGATACATTCCCCAGCCTGTCCAGGCAAGGTGGAGCCAGAACAGGAGATTGAAGGCGAGTTGAATCGGCAGAACCGTCGCCAGCCAGTTGGGCGGATACCAGAGTCCGGAAAGTGGGTCGGCAGCAAAAGGCATTCCACAAAGAATCATCGAGTTCCACAATGGGATTTGCCCCATTGTTTGCAGATTCTGACGGAGGTAGAACGCATTGGGCCAATGCGAGACGAGGACGTCGGAAAATTCTGCACCCCGCCAAACGAGCAGATCGTCTGGACGAGGAACGAGTTTTGCCAACCAGAATGCGCTGACGAAAAGGAAAAAAACGGGAACGAGAATCGCCCGGAGATCACGGTCTTTCATGAGTCGATCACCTGCAGGATTCGAACATCGTGCCCTTCGTAGACCGTGGTGCACAGCGGCAACCACGTCGGCGTCCCGATACTTTTCTCCCGCCTACCGTAGTAAACATAATCCACGCCGAGTGAAATCAACCGTTCAAACCCCGCATTGCTGGAGCCGTTCCATTGAAACAAGTCGGTGATCAACGCTTCCTGCTGCTCGGCGTCGGGCGTCTCGAACGGATGGCCGTACAGCACGCGCACGTCGGCAAACGCCGGTAAACGATTTCCAGTATCCGGCGCAGCAAGAATCAAGGAACCCTCCGGAATGTGCGTCGCGAGGTATTGATAGTCCGCCACTTCGCCTGGCCAGTGGATGAAATCTGGGTCTGATTTCTTCACGCGATCGATGCCCGTCAGGACAACGATTAAATTCGAGGGGATCATGATGACGATCAGGGCGGTCAGGGCGAGGCGTCGGCGCGCAGGATTCGAGATCACGCGGTGCAGGCCCAGTGCGGCGAGGCAAACCAGCGGAAAGTAGAGTCCGAGTGTGAGTCTTCGCTGCAGGCTGAAGGGTGCATAAAGCAGCAGGAAATTGCTCACCGCCCAAGTCACGAGCAATCTTCCCTGCGGCGAAGAGCGACTGTCGCGGTGGATGACAGCGACAAGGGCAAACAACAGCACCGGGCTGTAGCCGATTAAATAAGCGGAGATCGCTGGCGAGGGCGTTTGATTCTGCTGGTTCCAGAGTGCGATGACGGGGTGGTTTTTGGTCAACCAAAAATCGTACAACAACAACGGTCCTGCGCCGGCCGCCAGCGCCAGGAAGGCCATGCTGCGGGCGCGATTTTGTTTCCAGACGGCGCGCCAATCCTGTGTACGGAGAATGATTGCGCCTTCCCAAACCAACCAAAGGATCAAGACGACGAACAGACTCGCCAAGGAGAAGGGCAGCACGATCGCCAGAAGAAAACCACACAGGCCGGCAGTGAGGACTCGTTTTCGAAGGCTGCCCTCTTTGGCCACGGCAAGCACGGCGCCAAGCAGCAGAAGATTCGCAAACGGGAAGTGGGCGTTGGTATACGCCGTCTGGAAAGGTATGGATTCCGGGATCGAAAGGTCGCTCGTTTGCATTCCCAGGAGGCCGAAAATCCAGCCCAGTCCCGCGCCAAATAATGAAAGCAGAAAAGCTGCCCACTTATCGAAGCGTTCCGATAAGAAGGTATTGAAGAAGCTGAAACCCAGCCAGAACATGCCGGCGGCGGCCAGAATTCTGGCCGCATGAAAAAGGTAAATCAGGGGAACTAGAAGAAAATCTGCGAGATGCCCGAGGAAAATGTAGTAGCCGTACAAAAAAACAGCGCTTCCCGGCTGGGGTGCATACGGAAGACGGAACAGCCATCCCCCCTGGACACCCTGGTGCATTTTCGCCAGATAACTAAAGCCATCGACGGGATTGATCAAAAAGCCCGTGAACGTATTCGGTTTTGCGGCCTGGATCGCAACGACGTACGGCACGACGGTTACCAATGCGATAAGAAGGCAAAGGCCGAATGCAATACGCTGCTCGGTCTTTTGGCTCATGCGTAGAATTGTACGTCGAGCGATGCACTTGCGCCACGAAGGATGGTTCGATTGGGGTGCAATATTCTTGCTCCAAACTCATGGTCGCGTCTATAATCCCCGCATGAGCCGCGTTTCAAGCCTCTATCGCCTACAACAGATTGACGAAAGCCTCGACCGCGCACATGCGCGCATCGATGAAATCGACCGGATTCTCGCGGACGATGAAGTTATCCTGCAGAAGAGGAAATTTCTCGAAACTAAAAGGACAAAACTCGAGGCTGCACTTAAAGCGCACACCAAGGCCGACGATGCGGTTGGCGCACAGCGCTCCAAGATGGAACAAACGGAAGGCACACTCTACAGCGGCACGGTGCGAAATCCCAAAGAACTTCAAGATCTGCAACAGGAAGCCGAGTCTCTAAAACGGTACTTAGTGACCCTTGAAGATCGTCTGTTGGATGCTATGATCGAATTGGATGAATCCGAAAAAGCGTTCGACAAGGCGAACGATGACCTGGCGCAAAGCGAGGATTCACGTCAATCCTTGCACCAAGACTTACTTGAAGAGCGGGAACGATTGTCGATGGAAATTAACCGCTGCGAGGCGGAACGAGAGGCAGCAGTAACGGATGTCACCGCCGAGGATCTCAAACTGTATGAATCTTTGCGCGATCGTTTCTCGGGCATGGTGATCGTATTGGAGCGCGATTCGAGCTGCAGTGCCTGTGGCGTTGAACTGGCGCGTTCGATCCGCCAGGAAATCAACACCGGAGACAATTTGATTCGCTGTCGTCAATGTGGGCGCATTTTGTATGCAGGATAATGCCGAATGATTGAATTCTTCAGGAATCTGTATGGGAATTGGATCGATTGGCCGGAGTTCTTCACCGGCTTTCTTCTGGGCGTTATATTGGTAATCGCAATCGAAAAAATCGGCGTCAATTTCTCCGTCATTTTTCAATACATAGCCTACACGTTCCAATCCATCGGCGGCGCCATCTCCGGAAAATCCGGCGATCCCTACAAGCTGGACCTGCTCGAGCGTATGCAAATGCTGCATGCATCGAAGGCGCTGTTCAAGGTCAGCGAGATAGGCGTCCCTCCGCATCTCCTTGCCCCACCGATTCCCGCCGATCCCGTACGCAGCGATCCGGTTCCCGAATACACCTTGGCCGTGCTTCCCAACCTTCCCGATTGGAATTTCTTATCCGGCATCTATCACGCTCCTTCGATATCCTTCGCTAATGCAATTTCCGACGGCGCCAATTTCATGATCACGGGGGAACTCGGCAGCGGGAAAACGTTCTCGCTGGCGTACTTCGCTATACAAGTGTTGAATAAAATGCCGGAAGCGGGAATCGCCGCGGAGATGACTCCGATTTTCATTCACGCCGCCGATCTCGATTTCCGACGAAGATCGGAGAAAGACCCACTCAACCTACTCATTCCGGCGGTACAAAAAACGGTCTCATCCAACCTGGCTTCAAGTATGCCAAATTACCTGCGCCCGCTCTTTCGTCGAGGGAAAGCCCTTCTCCTGCTGGATGGCCTGGATGAATGCACGGTCGAAGAAATCACGCCCATTGCCGAATGGCTTGAGGATCTGCGCCTGGCATTTCCCAACCTGCGCATCATTGCGAGCGGGCCAGCCAGGAATTACGACGGCATCGTCCGTGCCGGACTCACACCCGTCGCCATCGCGCCCTGGACCGAACATGACCGGGATTTGTTCCTGACGAAATGGGGTCAGTCGTGGCAGCAGCACATCCGACCGCTGCTGCCGAAGAAAAGGATGTACGACATCGATCCGAGTTTGATCTCGGGATGGTTCTCCAATCTGGCGCGCGGGCTGACGCCCCTGGAAACGACCTTGCGAGTTTGGTCGGCCTACATGGGCGACGCCATGGACATTTCGGCTTCGAAAAACATGGATGCCTATCTCGCTCGCTTGCTCTCACCCAACGAACGCCCGCAAGCGGAAAGCATCGGTTTAAATTGGCTCAAAGAACGAAAGGGAATTATCTCCGAGCGAACCATCGGGCGCGGCACATCCGTAAAAGACTTCGTATCTGCCGGCATCCTGGTTCAGCGTGCGAACAACCACATTTCCTTTACCGTTCCCACCGTCGGCGTTTACTTAGGAGCCCGGGCGATGATCTCCGAAGGCTTGGCGCAGCAAGCGCTTGAACCAGGCTGGGCACCCGCAGAAACCGCTTTGGGCTGCTTCGCTGCGCTGGGCGGTGATCTCGCACAAGTCGTTGGTCAATACCTCGACTCCGGGGACGATCCCCTCAATACCAACCTCTTTACAGCTGCCCGCTGGCTGCGTGCGGCGCCTGCCAAGGCTCCTTGGAGACCCCACATTCTTCGATCGCTCGCTACGTTAGCAAATTCGAGCGAAAAACCCTACGGTTTGCGGCTGCGTGCCGTACATGCCTTAACGCGATCCGAAGACCCATCGACGGCGATTCTGTTTCGGCGTCTTTTGGCATCGGAAGACCACATCAGCCGCATCCTTGGCGCGCTGGGTCTGGGCGGCGTTCGGGACGAGGAATCGGTAGAACGCCTGCTCGATATCGTGGACCAGGATCGGGAACTGCACGTCCGTCAGGCAGCCTGCCTGGCTCTGGCGGCCATCGGCACGAATCCAGCGCTCGAGGGAATGGGCAAGGTCCTACTAGATGGGGAAGAAGCCGTACGTTTGGCGGTTGCAGAAGCGCTTGCCGCACAACCGGGTGAGAGCGTAAACATACTGCGCGATGCGATTGAGGTGGAAAACATCCTCACCCGCCGCGCTGCTGTGTTTGGGCTGTCTCGTATCCCGGAAGATTGGATTCCCGAGCTGCTCGAAACAATGCATCAAGAAGACGACCAATGGATCGTCCGTGGCGCAGCGGCTGAAGCGCTCGAACGTATTCAAAATCCGCCCTGGAAGGTCTTTGCCCTGCAAGCGGAGTTATCCACGACCCCCTGGCTGATGGAATTCGCCAAACGCGAGGGACTTGCGATCGCTCCCGGAAAAGCGTCCTTGGAACTGCTTCGCCAGGCATTGAATAAAGGGAAGGATGAGGAGAAAATAGCAGCGCTCGAAGCAATTAGTAACCACGCAGCCGAGGAAATGAGTCTCGAACTGCATCAAGCACTCAAATCCAACCAGCAATTTTTGCGTGATTCGGCCTTTGAAGCCCTTTGGCGAATCAACGCCTCCGGTCTGCACCAAATCGCCTACACGCAAAGCAAGGCGTGACACGTAGCCCATTACAGGAAATTGAAACCGGGAGAAAAGGAAAAGAGCTTGTCGATCGACAAGCTCTTCATGTTTTCGCCTGCATGTATTGAAAGCGGTTATTTCGCTTTCTGGTTCGCCTCGATCCAGCATTGGATCTTTTCTTCAACCTGCTCAGCGTTCATGTCGATAATCGATAAGATTTTATCGAGGCCTTTTTCTCCAGCCACGATTTCCACTCTGCTTCGATTGACGCCCAGCACTTTGGAGAGGAACTTGACGAGTGCACTATTGGCTTTCCCCTCCAATGGAGGTGCACTGACCCGAATACGCACTGTTCCATCTTCCAGTACACCACCGAAAGCAGTCTTGCTTGCACGGGGAGTCACACGGACAGTAAGCGCCGCTCCGTGTTTTCCATCGTGTAACTTATACTTACGCATTCAATCGCCTTTCCCTTAAGAAAACAGCACAATTACCAATTGACGCAAAATCTGCAAGATAATTATCAGCGCCAAGGGGCTGAGGTCAATCCCACCTATGGGGGGTATGCGGCGTCGCAACGGAGCCAACAGCGGCTCGACGACTCGACCAAGCGCCATCTGCAGTGGATGGTACGGCGCCAGGAAATACGAAAGCAACACGTACACGAGCACGATCCAGGTAAGGAGACTCATCAGCAGAGCGAAAATTGTTACGAGAAACGGCATGTCGCATTCCCATTGGTTACCGGCTAATTATCCCATATATCCGAATGACGATGTTTATGGAATTCGCACGATTATGCTCATGGTTTTGTGTTCGCCGTGATCACGAACGCCCACGATCAACCTAGACCGATGAGCGCACCAAATCGCCCGGTGACACCGTTTTCCGCACGATGGGAATACCAATCGCCGGAGTGGCAAGCCGTACAAATTCCTGCCAGCTCAACCTGTCGAATCCCCATTTCTTTCAGTTGATCGAGGTTGGCAACCCAAAGATCGAAATACGTGGAATCGCCGTTCGAGTTCAGGTACAAATTCGCCTTTCCAGGAAAGGCGTTTCGAACCGCCGAGATGACATCGGCACCGACTTCGTAATGATCCGGACCGATCGAAGGCCCCAAGGCGGCACGTATTTCGGCCGGGTCGGAGGAAAAATGCTCGATCATGCCCCTCACTGCGGACCGTGCCACACCCCGTACCGTACCCAGCCATCCGGCATGTGCGAGTCCGATAACCTGGTGAAATGGATCGTAAAGCATGATGGGAACACAATCTGCGAAGCGCATCAACAAAGTCACGCCTGGCACATCGGTGAGAATCGCATCCGCCTGATGGTAGGGCTTTTTCCGGCGGGGTTCCCGGGCGATGACATAGCGTGCGGAATGGATTTGCCAGACATCGTAGAGCGAATCCGGATCCCGGTCCATCACGGAGAAAATTCGCCGGCGATTCTCGGCCACCCGCTCGCCCTCATCACCGACCGTCCCACCCACGTTCAACGAATGCCACGGCCTCGGGCTTACTCCACCGTGCCTGGAAAAAACGGCATGGACCAAGCGGGAATCGGTTAACGAATCAAACTGGAAACAGCGAAGGGTCTCGATCTGATGGATCGGCATGGCTTCAGTCTATCACGGCAGGTTTGGATGTACCAAGGTTCATCTGCATCTCGGGACATTTACCAACCGCGACCCACCAACATTTCAGATTGCGTGAAGACTTTCTGTGTTTTTGGTTGTGTCACGTAATGGACAATACAACCGTCT
>CAYYVY010000104.1:0-5684 GCA_964475265.1 uncultured Anaerolineaceae bacterium
GCCCCATGTCAAGAAAACGCACTGTGTTACAATTCCAACCATGTTCGTCCAAATTACCGATTCGAGTACAATCCAAGCATGAACCCAGCCGAAGTCGCACGCCTTCTGGGGCGTATCCTGCCCACGGTGCAGAAGCCCGGCCGCTACACCGGCGGAGAGTTGAATCAGACCGTCAAAGATTGGTCCGCCGTTGACACGCGCGTGGCGCTGGCTTTTCCGGACATCTACGATCTGGGTATGTCCAACCTGGGTCTGGCCATTCTCTACGACATCCTCAACCACGAAGCCGACGTGCTCGCCGAGCGCGTGTATCTGCCCTGGAACGACATGGAAGCGGCCATGCGCCGGGCCGAGCTGCCGCTCTATTCCCTCGAGAGTAAGCATCCCGTCGCCGATTTTGACATCCTGGGAATCTCGCTGCCGTACGAATCGCTCTACACCAACACCCTCAACCTGCTTGATCTCGCCGGCATCCCACTCTATCAAAAATCACGGACCAAGGAACACCCGCTGGTCGTCGCCGGTGGCCACGCCGCGCTCAACCCCGAACCGATGGCCGCCTTCATCGACGCCTTCGTGATCGGCGAAGGGGAAGAAGTGATCCTCGAGATCGTGCGTACCTACAACAAATGGAAAGCACGGGAAAAACCGAGGGAAACGCTGCTGCAGGCGCTGGCGCAAATCTGGGGCGTATACGTGCCTTCGTTGTATGAAGCGCATTACCTCGAGGACGGCACCCTCTCTCACATCGAAGCACTGACTGAAAAAGCACCTATTCCGGTTCTCAAGCGCATCGTCCCCAAACTCCCGCCGCCGCTGACGCGTTTCATCGTGCCTTTCATCGACGTGACTCACAATCGCGTCCCGATCGAGATCATGCGCGGCTGCACGCGCGGCTGTCGTTTCTGCCAGGCCGGAATGATCACGCGACCGGTGCGCCAGCGATCCGTGGAGGAAATTCTCAACGCCGTCGAGAAAGCGCTGGCGCAAACCGGTTTCGAAGAAGTCGGTTTGCTTTCGCTCTCCTCCTCCGATTACGAGCCCATTCTCGATCTGGTACGCGTCATTAACGAGCGATTCGCCGGACGGCACCTAAACGTGTCGCTGCCTTCGTTACGAATCGAGACCTTTTCCGCCGAGCTGATGGAGTCGCTCAAGGACAGCTCGCGGCGAAGCGGCTTTACCCTGGCGCCCGAGGCCGCCACGGAGCGCATGCGCGAGATCATCAACAAGCCGGTTTCCACGGAGCAGCTTCTCGAAACCGCACGTGAGATCTTCTCGCGCGGTTGGCATACGATTAAGCTCTACTTCATGATCGGTCACCCCTCGGAGACGATCGAAGACGTTCAAGCCATCGTTGATTTGTGTAAGGCTGTGTTGAAAGAAGGCCGCCGCATCATCGGGAAACGTGCCCAGGTGAACGCCGGCGTAAGTACTTTCGTGCCCAAACCGCACACCCCATTTCAATGGGTTCCCGTTGATGCAACGGACCAGATCGAAGCCAAACAAGCGCTGCTCAAGCGCGAACTTCGCGGACCCGGATTGAAACTCAACTGGAACAACCCGGAAGAAACCCTGCTCGAAGCCTGGCTTTCCCGCGGCGACCGACGCATGGGGAAGGTAATTTTTCGCGCCTGGCAACTTGGCGCAAAATTCGACGCCTGGCAGGAGCACTTTCGATACGATCTGTGGCTGCAAGCGTTCGATGATGCCGGTTTGAATTTCTACTTCTACACCCAACGTGAACGGCCGATCGACGAGACTTTTCCGTGGGATCACATCGATGCCGCCGTGAAGAAACAATTTCTCACCGAGGACTACCTCTGGAGTCTCGAGGGCCGTACGCGCCTCGACTGCCGCGAACGCTGCTTCGCCTGCGGCATTCTGCCCAAATACGCCGACTTGCGTCGTAAATATCCCGGGGAAACCTGGGAATGTCCCGAAGTGAGATCACCACGATCGCGATCGCATGCGAAAACCCATTTGGCCACACCGGCTTGATACTCATGGAAGCGACAGCCTACCGCTACCGCCTCACCTTTTGCAAAGAGGAACCGCTCCGTTTCACCGGTCACCTCGATATCCATCGTGCCTGGGAACGCACCTTTCGCAGAGCCGGACTACCGTTGGCTTATAGCCAGGGATTCAATCCACGCCCGCGGATCAACATCGGCAGCGCCCTGCCGCTGGGATATACAAGCAGCGCAGAGCTGCTCGATTTCTGGCTGGAAGAAGAAGTGGAAACGAAAACGATCGCCAAAGCATTGATCCATGCCCAAGCACCCGGTCTTCATGTGCGTGAAGTGTTGCGCCTCGAAACAAAGCAGCCGGCGCTGCAGACTCAGATTCAATACGCTGCCTACCTCGTCCATCTCGATGATCCGCCTCCGATCGCCGAAATCCAGGCGGCAATCAATGCGCTGATGGACGCAGTCACCCTGCCGCGAGAGCGGCGCGGGAAGTCCTACGATCTGCGTCCGTTAATCGAGACGCTGCAAGCGAAGCAGAGTGATGGCACGATTCAACTGGAAATGACCCTCCGCGCTCGCGAAGGCGCCACCGGAAGACCCGGAGAGGTGTTGCGGGCCATGAACATCGATCCCACCTTCGCCCGCATTCAGCGAACAAGTTTGATAATCGCCCCACATAAAGTGAATTAAAACAAACTTACGTCACCGCAGCGAATCGAATCAGGTGCGGCGCGCAAGCGTACCGATAACGTTGTATAAACCGCCGAAGGGGTTTACGACAGTTTAAAGAGACCCATGTACTTCATCGCCAGATTGAGATCGCCTTTCAAGACGACTTTCTTCGTAGCGATGGCGGTCATCGGATTGAGTTTGCCCATGATCATGTCGATGTAATCCGGGGCCTCCGACGTGACGGTAAGGTTGGCGTCTTCGACGCTGCCCTTTTCGACGGAACACTTCTGATCGCGAATCGTACAAACCCAGCTCCCGCCCTCGCCCAGATTAAATTGAATCACCGCGTCCACGCCTTCCGCCTTATCGGGCAGGAAAGCGCCTGGCATACGTTCCATCAGATCTTTAACGGTCAATGGCATGGTTTACTCCTCTCTTCTTGCAGATATCAGCGGCGATTAGACCAGCAGATTTTCGAATACCCCTGCCGCGCCCATTCCACCTCCGATGCACATGGTGACCATCACATTATTCACCTTACGGCGACGCGCTTCATGCATGATCTGCACGGTCAACTTTGCCCCTGTACCGCCCAACGGATGGCCCAACGCAATCGCGCCACCGTTCACATTGACGATTTCAGGATTTAATCCCAACTCACGGATCACGGCAAGGCTTTGGGAGGCAAAGGCCTCGTTGAGTTCGATCAAATCAATGTCTTCCAGTTTTATCCCGTAGCGTTGCACTACTTTGGGGATCGCTTCTACGGGTCCGATGCCCATGATTTCCGGCGGAACACCGGTCACCGCATAGCCCACGTAGCGCATCCACGGTTCGAGGCCCAGTTCCTTGGCCTTCTCGCCGCTCATCACCACGACCGCAGCGGCACCATCCGAAAGCGGCGACGAATTTCCCGCCGTCACCGAACCGTCCGGGGTGAACGCAGGACGTAGCTTCGCCAGCGCCTGCAGTGTCGTATCCCTGCGGACCAATTCATCCTGATCGAACACCACAGCCTCAATTCCTTCCAGGCTTTGGGTCTCGACCTCCAATGGCGTGATTTCGTCCTCGAAAAGCCCTGCGTCCTGCGCTTTGGCAGCTTTTTGGTGGCTCTTCAATGCAAATCCATCCATGTCCTCGCGGCTGACGTTGTATTTCACGGCGACGTTCTCCGCCGTCTGGCCCATGCGGATGTACGCTTCCGGTATATCAAGCACCAGCTGCGGGTGTGGGCTGAGACGAAATCCCGTCATCGGCACCATGCTCATGCTTTCCACACCGCCGGCAATGATGATGTCGGCTCCGCCGGCCAGGATCCGCTCACAGGACTGTGCAATGGTTTGCAAGCCAGACGAACAAAACCGGTTGACCGTCATCCCCGGAACCGAGGCCGGAAATCCGGCGTACAACCCCACTTGCCGGGTCATGTTGAGACCCTGGCTTCCTTCGGGAAAGGCACAACCCAAGACGATGTCATCCACGAGCGCCTTGTCGAAATCCCCGGCTCGCTCCCAAGCCGCCTGCACGACCGCCTTGGCCATGTCCTCCGCGCGGAAGGTTCGCAGCGCGCCCTTCTTCGCCCGACCGACCGCCGTTCGAGCTCCAGCTACAAGCACCGCTTCTTTCGCCATCGATTGCTCTCCTTGCAGCTAGGATGTCAGGGCTTAGCTCCAATCTGACACCTAGCTCCATTCACTCGTCGATATCCAAATCCCAGCCAGACGCCTCTAATTGCGCAGCGGCTTGTTGTGCTCGATCATGTGCGCCAGCCGCTCCTGCGTTTTCGGCTCGTGGCACAGTTCGAGGAAGACCTCCCGCTCCAGGTCGAGGACTGTTTGCTCGTCGACCCACGTCGGCTCAGACCATTCACCGCCGCAGAGTACGCGCGCCAGCTTGCCGGCGATCAGTGCATCGTGCTCCGACGCCCAACCCGCTTCCTGCAGGTCCCACACCGCAGCACGCAGCAAGGCCAGCACATCCCGGCCGGCAGCGTAAATCTTCTCCGGCATCGCTGGACGGTAGCCTTCCTGCACCATCGCCAGAGCGCTGCGTTTGGCTTCCGCCAGCAGATGCTCCTTCCGCATGATCACACGATCTCCTGGTTGGAAAAATCCCATCTCGAAAGCCTCGAAGGCGCCGGTGGACACTTTTGCCAGCGCAATCTGTTGAAAAACCTTGAGCATGACCGAATTGGGATCGGCGTCCGGAATGCGCATGACCGGGTTGATTACCCGCCGGATCATCTCCTTCGTGCCCGAACCCGCAGGTATGACCCCAACGCCCATCTCCACCAGACCGATGAAGGTTTCCGCTGCCGCAACGCGTTTCGAACAGGCCATGGCCACTTCGGCGCCGCCGCCCAATACCATGCCGTGCGGCGCAGCGATGATCGGCTTGGGGAAGTAGCGCATGCGCATCAAGCCATCCTGCATGCCGCGGATCATCGCCTCGATCTGGTCGAACGCCTCTTGCTGCGCGCCCATCCAGATCAGCATAATGTTGGCCCCGGCGCAGAAGTGCTGGCCCTCGTTGCCGATTACCAAGGCATCGAAGCGGCCTTCTTCGGCGAGATCGAGCGCATGTTCGAGCATGTCGAAAATATCCTGATCGAGTGCGTTGGCGGTGCTGTGGAATTCCACCAAACCCACGTTGTCCTGCATGTCGATCAAGCTGGCCGAGGCGTTCTTCTTGATTAGCGCATCATCACGACTCTTGATGACCGCAATCGGCAGAACGCGATCGTCGTGTTCCAAGGCAACGTAGCCCTTCTTCTGTAAATCGTAGAATCCAACAGCGTGACCATCCACGTACTGGTAGAAAGTTGAACAGCCCTGCTTGAGCATGGTCTTCACCCAGGAGGCGACTTCGAAGCCTTTCTCCTCCAGACGCTCGAGCGTCTCTTCAACGCCCAAGGCGTCCCAAATTTCGAAGGGGCCGATCTCGTTGGCGAAACCCCATTTGAGCGCCCGATCGATGTCGACGAATCGATCGGCGATCTCCGGGACGCGTCTAGAAGCATAGGCCAGCGCGTTGGCCGTCGTC
>CAYYVY010000104.1:5694-11196 GCA_964475265.1 uncultured Anaerolineaceae bacterium
AGATCGCCTCGGTGGGCGTCGGAGGCGCGTCCGCCGAAGCGTCTTCCGCGTCGGCCTGGGAAACGATCCAGGCGAAGCGTTTCCCCAGATCTCCAATCTTGCGAGCGGCGCTGAAGAGTTCGAAACGCGGCTTCTGCGGCGGTTCGTGTTCCATCTTTTCCGGATTGAGCACCCAGAATTCCTTCTTGCCGTCCTCTGTATCGACGCGCTTGTAAAACCCCACTTTGGCCTTGTTGCCCAACCAACCTCTTTCGATCATCTCGCCCATCAGCTTCGAGGTCGACTCGTGTTTAAGAATCTGACGGGATTCATCATCGGGGATCAGGTCGTAGAGATTGGTGGAAACATGAGCGGCGACGTCGTTCCCCACCAGGTCCAACAAGCGGAACACCGCCGTCTTGGGACGCCCGATCAACACTCCGGCAATGGCATCGATCTCCTCGATGCCGTAGCCGTTGTCCAGGGCGTAGGCGAATTCGTAGGTGCTGGTGATCGAAAACATACGGTTGGCGATGAAGTTAGGCGTGTCTTTGCAGATCACCACGCCCTTCCCCAGCACTTCCTCGCCAAAATCCACGACCGCCCGAAGCACTGCTTCGTCCGTCTTTTCGTGCGGAATGATCTCCAGCAGCTTGAGCCAGCGAGGCGGATTGAAGAAGTGCATGCCCAGGAAATGCTTCTGGAAATCCTCGCTGCGCCCTGCGGCGATGTCCCGGATCAACAATCCCGAGGTGTTGCTGGCGACGATGCAATCATCGCGGCGCACCTTTTCGATGCGTTCGAACAAACCCTGCTTGATCTTCAAATTTTCGACGATCGCTTCGACGATCAAATCTACCTCGGCCAAGCGATCGAAATCATCCTCCAAATTGCCCAGCGTGATGCGTTCTTTGGAAACTTCACTCATCACCGCCGGTGGACGGCTTTTAACGACCGCCCTCCATCCGTTCTCCACGATGCGGTTGCGCACGGCCCTGTCTTTCAACGTCAAGCCGGCAGTTTTTTCCACATGCGTCAATTCCCTGGGGACGATGTCCAGCAGCAACGTTGGAATCCCCAATCCGGCGAAGAGTGCCGCGATGCCGCCTCCCATCGTTCCGGACCCGATCACGGCCGCTTTCCTGATTCGATAGCCCATAGCATTCACTCCTCTCATGGAATCTATTCCACGAGACTTATAAAACGGGAAATCGTCTCCCGCCTAGCAGCCTGACGAATGACTCAGGCCAGTGTCCAAACTCACCGTTTAACTCAATTCGTGACGCGTGTAGTCCAGGATCTGCCGGGCGACAATCAGCCGGTTGATCTGACCGGTGCCCTCGTACAGATCGTTGATCTTCGCATCCCGGAACCATTTCTCCAGCAGATACTCGCGCGTGTATCCCAGCGGCCCCAGCAACTCCACAGCACGCTGCGTGATTTTCACCACCACGTCCCCGGCGCGCACTTTGGACATCGAAGCCGCCAGGGTGTTGGGCTTGCGCTCGTCCATCTGCCACATCGCTTTCAGCGTCAGCAGCCAGGTCGAACGCAGCATGACCTCCATGTCGACGATCTCACGCTCGAGATTGGTCATGCGGCTGCGAGGCAGCCCGTAGCGGATCTCCACGCCGCGTTCAGCGAGCAGTTCCTTCAGTTTTTCCAGCGTTGCCCGAGCGATGCCCAGCGCGGATGCAGCCACGACCGGCCGCGTGGCGTCGAACGTCGCCATGGCGCCTTTAAAACCCTTCTCACTCTTCTTCTTTTGCACCACTTCCGGGCTGCCCAGGAGGTTCTCGAAGGGAATGCGGCAGCCATCCAGTACGACCGACGCCGTATCGCTGGCGCGGATGCCCAGCTTGTGTTCCAGTTTGGTCACCTTGCAGCCCGGCGTCCCGGCTTCGACGACGAAGGGTCGTACGCCGGCCCGCCTCGCCTCGGGGTCGATCGTGGCCCAGACGACCAGGAAACCCTGCGAATCGACCAGCGCCTTGTGACCTGCGGTGATGAAGATTTTTTCTCCGTTCAAGACCCACTCGTCCCCATCGCGTACGGCCGTCGTGCGCACTTCGGCCGGCATCGCCGATCCGGCGTGGGGCTCGGTGAGTGCAAAGGCGTCGAAAACGGGTTTCTCGCCGCGATGACGCGCCAGGAAACGCTCCTTCTGCTCGTCCGTGCCGGCTGCGTTCACCGCCGCGGCGCCCAAACCGCCTCCCGGCGTACACAGCCACAAACCCACGTCTCCCCAGGAGAGCATTTCGGTCTGGAACGCCATACGCTGGAATGAAATGCGCGGTCCTTCCTTCTTCTCTTTACCGGGAGTGAGTCCGCCGCCACCCAGCGCTTTCAAGGAAGTGTGCATGAATTCGATGTAATCCCAGGGGATCTCGTGTTCGTTTTCGTCGAAGTGCCGCGAGACCGGACGCATCATGTTCTCGGCGATGGTCTCGGCAAGTACGACGGCGTGTTCGATCTTTTCGGGCATTTCAAAACTAATCATGGTTGACACTCCTTTCTCGACGATCGTCAGACCATCGCCAAACCGGTGAAGTCCGGTATCCCGCGCCCGTTGCGCATCCATAGTTCGACGGGATGCTCGCGGATGTATCCATGCCCGCCAAGCACCTGGACGGCTCTGTCTGTCACCATCATCGCCATGTCGGAGGCACCGCTGAGCGCCAGGTAGGCGGTTTTGGCGGCATCTTCCTTGGAATTGTCTAATTTCCAGGCCGCTTCCCAAACCAGCATGCGAATGGCTTCGATTTCGATCGCCATTTCTGCCAGCATGAAAGCGATCGACTGCTTCTGCGCGATGGGCGTTCCCCAGACCTCGCGTTCCTTGGCGTAGGGAATGGCGTATTCCAAAGCCGCCCTGCTCAAACCAAGGGCCATGGCGGCGGTCGCCACCTGCGCATTGGCGATACTGCGTTCCACTGCAGCTCCGTCCTCTCCGGCCAGTCGTGCGTTCTCCGGCACGAGCACGTTTTCCAACTCGAGGCGGAAGGTGGGCAGCGCTTGAATACCCAGCAGCTTTTCACGCTCGCCGACGCGGATGCCCTCCGCGTCCGCGGGGACGATGAACGCCTGGGTTTCACCCTCCAAATCGGCGAACACCAGAAATGCTTTGGCCTGATCGGCAAAAGGAACGTAAGCCTTCACGCCGTTGAGCGTGTACCCCTGCTTTCCTTTTTTGGCCGAGGTGTTCATCTCCGTGGGGGTGAAGTCGAAACTGGGTTCGATCAAAGCAGCTACGTACGGCTTCCACTCGGCCTCGATCACTGCAGGAATCCACTCGGTCTTCTGTTCCTCACTACCTCCGAAGAGGATCGGCAGAACGAAGGCGCCTGGCGCCATCACCGCCAGCGAGGCGGCCAGATCTCCACAAGCCATTTCCTCTGCGGCGAGAACGCCGGTCACCGTCGAGTGCTCTCCAAATCCGCCGTAGGCCTCCGGGATACTGGCCTGGAGTACACCCAGTTCCCAACCCTTCTCGATCAAGTTGGCTGGAAGCTCATTTTCCTCCTCGGCTTCCCGCGCCGCGGGCTTCAAGTCGTTTTCGGCATAACGGTGGACGGCATCGATGAGCATGCGTTGTTCGTCAGTAGGTTCAAACGAATACATAGGTCACTCCTTTGGAGAGGCGCACTGCTCTCCCAGCAAACACGGAATCGCTCACAACGCGCTTAACATTTCGCTGAGCATCAAAGCCGCGCTTCCGGGCTCCCGCCAATCGGGAACCACGGATTCTCGAGCCCCTCCGCACGACGGTACCGCAACGGCACGATAGATTGCGAATCGAGATCTTCGATATTTTCAACGTACACATGCCCAAGCTGAGCCAGATATTCGACATGGGCACCCGCCTCCTCGACGGCCAGTAATTTGTCGTAGCCCTCCACATCCGGAAACAACGACGAGGAGATCTCGGCCAGTGTTTTCGATTCGGTCATTTCGTCGAGGATCTTGCGCAGACGTTCCCGGTGCGATTCTTCGATTTCGTCGATTCGTTTCACCAAATCGTGCATTCGCTCTCCATGACCCCCGAGTACGTGCTGCACGTCGGGATGCCACCTTCGTGTTCGTTCGAGCGAATCGAGGTAATGCCCCAGTCCCATGTTCAAACTCAGCCGCTCCGGCGCCTGGTGGGGGGTGATTTCGGGCAGGATGTGATCCCCGGAAAGGAGCACGTCGTCGAGACGGATGATGACTTGTCCCGGACAATGTCCTGGAACGTGCAGTATTTCCAATCGCCCGATCTTCATGCCTATAGCGTAGAAATTGAAATCCGGATTCAAGGAAGTAAACAAGCCTTTATTAATCAGGTAGGTGTTCATGAGTTCCTTGCGATAGGCATCACTCACACCCGCCTCGATTAAGTATGAATCCAGGCGCTTGGCCACGACGGCTACCCGCTCCTCGTAGTGCATGAGCACCTTGGCGTCCAGATGATGGATGCCGATGGGTGCTTGGGTACGCTGACGTACGAAGTTCAAGCCTCCGAAATGGTCGATGTGTCCGTGCGTGATGAGGACGTGGGTGAGATCTTCCCAGCGCACGTTCTCATCGAACTGCGACCGAATATCAGCGAAGGCCTCATCCAATTGTTGGTTGGAATCCATGAAGCCCGACCCGGCGTCGATCAGGGCTGCGACATCGCCGTCGAGGACGAGATGGGCGTACCCCTTGAGAAAGGGAAACAGCACCAGCGGGATACGGTATATCCGCCCGCCGCCGTTCGTACGCACCAATTCGATCTCAGTCGTCATCTGTTTCAGTCTCCGGGTGAAACCCGCAAGCCGTCGAGGATCAAATCACCGAATCGATCGGCGAGCATATCGGCGCTCAAACGTCCATCCTGGCGAAACCAGGTGATCATCCAATTCTGAAGCCCCAACAAGGCGAAAACCGTCACGGACTCGTCGACCGCCCGGAACATCCCCTCTTCGCTCCCCTGGCGAACGATTTGCCGCCAGAGATTTTCGTAGGCATCCCGGCGCGCGTTCTGCCGCGAGCGCAGGGATGGATCGAGACTGCGGTAATCGAAGAGAAGTACAGAAGCCAGATCGCTGTCTTTAGCAAGGCGTTTCACGTAAACATGAATCGCCCGGCGCAGTTTCCCATCGGGGGACAAATCCGAATTAACCACCTGCTCCAGATCCTCGATCAGCAGATCGAGTACTTGATCGAGGATCGATAAGAGGATTTCCTGCTTGCTGTCGACGTGGTGATACAGGCTGGCTTTTTGGAGACCCACGGCGTCTGCGATATCCTGCATTGAGGCGGCGTGATACCCCTTCTGACGGAAAATTTGGGCGGCCGCCTGGATGATGTCACTCCTCTGCATCTTGGAAACCTACCGACCGGTCGGTTGCTTCATAATAGCAGATCACAAAACCCCGGTCAAGCGGCAATCGTGCGCATTATGCTTGAAGCTGTGAGACGCTTGCGATACAATCGAAAGGGTAACTCGCCCCTGTAGCTCAGTGGATAGAGCGCTGCCCTCCGGAGGCAGATGCCGGCGTT
>CAYYVY010000105.1:0-11169 GCA_964475265.1 uncultured Anaerolineaceae bacterium
CGATCCTGCCTGGTCGCCGGACGGAAACCGCATCGCTTTTACGTCCCTTCGAGACCTTCGCGCTCAAATATACGTCACCAATCTGGACAGCGGGGATCAATTAAATGTAAACGACGATTTGGGCTACAACTATCAACCGACCTGGTCCCCTACGGGTGAGGAGATCATGTTTAAATCCGAACGCGGGGGTGAGAGTTCGATATGGTTCGTTCCGAGTACTGGCGGCGAAGCGCGCGTGTTCAGCCGGGGGGAGTACAAGGATGATTCGCACCCCGATTGGTCCAGGGATGGTCAATTTCTCTTGTTTGTTCGGCGCAACCCGGATTCTCCTCCCTTTCTCGTCGCCGCACGCTACGAAGACCTTGGCTTTGCAGATTCACGCATCTGCGTCGAAGGAAAATTGAGCGGTGCGCCGATGTCGGAACCGCAATGGTCTCCCGATGGCAATTGGATTGCGTTCGAGACATGGCCAGATGGCAGCAACCACAACATCGCGCTGATTTCTTCCAGCTGCAGCGGCTATGCAGAGATCACGACCGATCCGGGCTACGATTTCGACGTCAGCTGGCGCCCGATTCCATAGCCCTCCTACATTCCGCGCTCTATCCTATAAAATGAATCGCCAACGGATGGCCGTGAACAGGCTGCTGCCTGGCTGTCCACCGCTGGTGCTTGAGCTGGATGGTTCTTGATCCTTGAAGCGATTGCGCAAAAAAAAGGCATTCAGACGGGATACCGCACATCTCCGGATGAGGAAGTGTGTCAGGTCGGGTCTGGAACTCTGTTCTTGATGTCCCGGCAGGCTTGGGGCATAATCTCAGTGTTGGTTGCCGCTGATAGGTTCCCGCAAATGAGCCTTTCGGATGTGAAATCGAAAACGGGCATCATGGAATCCAAGACCGAATTGGGAGAAGAAGATGACAGCAAAGATCATAGACGGTAAGGCAATCGCTGCCGCATTACGCCAGGAGGTCGCTGAAGGCGTCAAAGCGCTTGTCGCCTCGGGGGCAGACAAGCCTGGATTGGCGACGGTGATTGTCGGAGAGGATCCGGCTTCACAGACCTACGTGCGTATGAAGAGAAAGGCTTGTGAGGAATTGGGCATCGAATCATTTGGGTATACTTTATCCGCCGACGTATCGCAAGAAGAAGTCGAGCAATTGGTCGCGGACCTGAACGCCAATCCCAAAGTGCACGGCATCTTGGTGCAGTTGCCGCTTCCGGCGGGTTTGGATGAGGAAGCGATTTTGCGCGCCATCAGCATCGAGAAGGACGTGGATGGTTTTCATCCGATCAACATCGGCCGTTTGGCGCAGAAAGGGCGTGAGCCCCTGTTCGTTCCCTGCACGCCGGCCGGGTGCATTACCCTGCTCAAGAAAGCGGGGGCGAAGCTGGAGGGCGCCGAGGCCGTGGTTGTCGGGCGGTCAAACATCGTGGGCATGCCGGCTGCGCTGCTGCTCGTCAAGGAAAATGCCACAGTTACCATCTGCCATTCCCGCACGCAGGATTTGCCCGCCGTATGCCGTCGTGCGGACGTTCTCATTGCAGCGATCGGACGCCCGGAGATGATCAAGGGCGATTGGATCAAGAAGGGCGCATACGTGATCGACGTGGGCGTCAATCGCGTGGACGACCCCAACGCGAAGCGCGGTTACCGGCTCGTCGGGGACGTGGAGTTCGAGACGGCCAAAGAGGTCGCCGCTGCGATCACGCCCGTACCTGGCGGTGTGGGCCCCATGACCATCGCCGGATTGCTGCATAACACACTGCGTTCTGCGCAACGAAGCGCTGCCTAATTACGAGTTGCTTTCCATAAAACGCCGCTGAGCTAAAGCGGCGTTTTCTCTTTCGGCAGGGGTAAAATGAGCGTGTCCCACATGCCGTGGTGAGTTTCTACAGCGCGATTCAGTTGTCTGACAATTGACCAGTTGCGTCAAGAATGTTAGACTTAAATTGTCGGGATTGAGGAGGCTGCATGGCAACGCTGCTCGTGAAAAACGCCGCAGTAATTGTGACCATGGATGACCAGCGGCGCGAGATTCCTCAAGGCGCAATCTTCATTCGCGACGGCTGGATTGAAGAAGTCGGGCCGAGCGCGGCCGTCACGCAGGAAGCTGACGAAGTGCTCGACCTGGAGAATCACCTCCTACTTCCCGGTTTGATCAACACGCATCACCACTTCTATCAAACGCTGACTCGGGCGATCCCTGCCGCACAGGATGCGGATCTCTTCCAATGGCTGAAGACACTTTATCCGATTTGGGCCGGATTGACTCCAGAGGATATTCGCATCTCGACACAGCTGGCATTGGCGGAACTGGCGCTTTCCGGCTGCACCACGGCTTCGGATCACCTCTACATCTATCCCAACGGATGCCGTCTCGATGACCAGATCGAAGCCGCACAGCAGATGGGCATGCGGCTGCATGCCTCGCGCGGTTCGATGAGCCTCGGTGAATCCAAAGGGGGCTTGCCGCCCGATAGTGTGGTGGAGGCCGAGCAAGCCATACTCAAGGATACCCGGCGCTTGATCGAAAGCTATCACGATCCGGAACCAGGTTCCATGCTGCAGATCGTCGTCGCACCGTGCTCGCCTTTTTCTGTGACCCCGGATCTCATGCGCCAGGCGGCCGCAATCGCCCGCTCCTACGGTGTACGTATGCACACGCATCTGGCCGAGACGTTAGACGAGGAACGATTCTGCCTGGATGAGTTCGGGCACCGGCCGCTTGCGTACGCAGAAGAACTGGATTGGGCTGGAGATGATGTCTGGTTTGCGCACGCGGTGCACATCAATCCCGATGAGGTTGAGCGGATGGCGAAGGCGCGCATCGGCGTGGCCCATTGCCCGTCTTCGAACATGCGTCTCGCCTCCGGGATCGCCCCGATCCGGCGCTTTCTTTCCGCCGGCGTCGCCGTTGGTCTGGGCGTAGATGGTTCGGCCAGCAACGACAGTTCACACATGTTGGCCGAAGTCCGCCAAGCGTTCCTGCTTTCCCGCGTCGGTTCGGCGGCCGCGCCGGAAATTGACGATTCTGCACATCTGCTG
Source organism: uncultured Anaerolineaceae bacterium (assembly GCA_964475265.1). Lineage (GTDB taxonomy): Bacteria > Chloroflexota > Anaerolineae > Anaerolineales > E44-bin32 > WVZH01. Next base: position 3,050 of record CAYYVY010000105.1, read on the forward strand.
ACTGCGCGCCAGGCACTCGAGTTGGCCACCATCGGCGGCGCGCAGGTGCTCGGAAGAACCGATGTAGGTTCCTTGGAACCCGGGAAGTGTGCGGATTTCGTGGCCATTGATCTGGACCGCCTCGAGTATGCCGGCGCAATGCACGATCCCGCAGCAGCCGCCGTGCTTTGCGCTTCGGTTACAGTCGATTACAACTACGTACAGGGAAAGCCGGTTGTCTATGAAGGAAGGTTGCTGCCGGTAGAAATCGAAACGCTGGTCGAGCGGCACAATCGTGCTGCCCATCGCTTGACGAACGGCGCATAAGCCGTTTGCGTACGAACAAGGAGAACGCCGTGGACTCACAAAAATGGAGCGAGATGACACGCGGGCTGGTCGACGTTGCCATGGGCCGCCAGAAGGCCGATCTCGTGGTTCGCGATGGGCGCTGGGTTTGCGTGCAGTCGGGCGAGATTCTGGAGAACACGGATGTGGCCGTTCGGGGAGAGCGCATTGCCTACGTCGGACCAGATGCGAGCCACACCATCGGACCAGAAACGGAAATCATCGACGCCGCAGGGCGTTATCTCGTACCAGGCTTGTTGGACGGGCACATGCACGTTGAATCCGGCATGGTGACGGTGACCGAATTCGTGCGCGCCGTAGTTCCACACGGCACCACGGGAATGTTCGTCGATCCGCACGAGATCGCCAACGTCTTCGGGCTGAAGGGTGTGCGTTTGATGGTCGATGAAGCGGCCGTGCAGCCCATCCACGTTTGGGTGCAGATGCCCTCCTGCGTGCCATCGGCGCCCGGATTGGAAACCCCGGGTGCGGAGATTGGTCCGCAAGAAGTGGCCGAGGCGCTGGAATGGCCGGGGATTATCGGTCTGGGTGAAATGATGAACTTCCCCGGAGTCTTCCTCAGTGACGAGAAGATGCACGCTGAAATGGCTGAGACGCGTCTGGCGGGGAAGGTCATCGGAGGACACTACGCGTCGCTCGATCTCGGGCTGCCATTTCATGGATACGTTGCCGGCGGCGCGCAGGACGATCACGAGGGGACGCGTCTGGAAGACGCCATCGCCCGTGTACGCCAGGGCATGAAAGCCATGCTGCGTTTCGGATCGGGTTGGCACGATGTGGCGGCGCAGGTGCCTGCGATACTTGAAAGGGGATTAAATCCGCGCCATTTCCTGCTCGTCACGGACGACAGTCATTCCGAGACGCTGGTCCAGGAAGGCCACATGGATCGCGTCGTGCGTCATGCCATCAATCAGGGTCTGCAGCCTATGACTGCGATTCAAATGGCCACGTTGAACACGGCGGAGCATTTCGGCGTCGCCAACGATGTCGGCCAGATCGCGCCCGGCCGGTACGCCGATGTTCTCCTCGTGAGCGATCTCGAAAACATGCAGATCGACCACGTTATTGGCAAAGGAAAGCGCCTGGCTGTGGATGGCGAATGGATCGTCGAACTGCCTGCTTTTCCCTACCCGGCGGAAGTCAAGTCGTCGGTCGTACTCGGGCGCCAACTCGAAGCACGGGATTTTCGAATTGAATCCCCGCAAGACGGGAAGGTCACGGCAAACGTGATCGGGGTGGTCGAGAACCAGGCGCCCACGCGGCACCTCACGCTCGAAGTCGAGGCAAAAGACGGCGAGATCCCTGTCGACATGAAAAACGATCTCGCCAAAGTAGCCCTTGTCGAGCGCCATCGCGGCACGGGCGAGGTGCAGGTCGGGTTGGTGCAGGGTTTTGGCTTCGATAAGCCATGTGCCATCGGTTCTACGGTGGCCCATGACTCGCATCACATGATCGTCGTCGGCACTGACGAAGCCGACATGGCCATGGCGGCGAACGAGTTGGCGCGCGTCGGTGGCGGACAGATCGTAGTGTGCAATCATGAAGTGATTGCCTTGATCGAACTGCCGATTGCGGGTCTGATGTCCAACGAACGGGCTGAAGTCGTGGCTGAAAAAGCAGCCAAGGTGCTGCAGGCATTTAAGACGTGCGGCTGCAGTTTGAACAGCCCCAACATGCAGCTCAGTCTGTTAGCCCTGGTCGTGATTCCCGATCTGCGCATCTCCGACAAGGGCCTGGTGGATGTGAATAAGTTCGAGTTGATTCCGGTCGTCGTTAAAGGGGTGGAATAGGGAGTATCTATGGCGTCCAAGACTGGAAAATCAGGCAAGGGGCAGACCACAAAGCGATCGAAGAAAGGCACTCGCCGGCGAAAGTCGGATCGCCGTCCTTTGTATCAACGAACGGCGGATGTGCTCGGGGAAATGTTGGCCAAGATGAAGCCGGGGACCTTTCTTCCTTCCGAGCCGAAGCTGGCGAAGCAGTTGGGAGTTTCTCGGGCGACGCTGCGCGAAGCGATCCGCACCTTCGAAGAGGGCGGCCGGGTTGTCCGCCGGCAGGGGATCGGCACCTACGTTTCCCATCTGCCTCCCGTTATCGATACGGGTCTGGAGGTGTTGGAAAGCGTGGCGACGCTGGCTTCCCGCATCGACCTGGAAATCGAGATGGCCGGTTTGAACGTCCAGGAACGCGATCCAACCGAAGTCGAAAAGGAGCATTTCGGCATCGGCGACTCGGATGCAGTAATTGAAGTATCGCGAGTGTTGAAGACCAGGGACCGTCCGGTCACTTATCTCATCGACGTTGTGCCGCAGGGTATACTCCCAGACAAAGCGTTCCAGGACAATTTCCAGGGTTCTGTGCTCGATATCCTTTTAAAGCGCGAAGAATTGTCTCTGGGGCATTCGCGTACGGCGATCACGGCCATTTCTGCGCCAGCGGGTATCGCCCGCCAGCTGCAAATCAGCCGCAAAGAGGTCTTGCTGGTGCTGGAGGCCTGGTTGTACACCAATGAAGGAAAGGCCATCGACCATTCCTTTACCTATTCCCTGCCTGGTGTATTCAAGTTCCATGTCGTCCGGCGCGTGGGTCGCTGACTATTAATGCCGGATGGATGTTCCTGGAGCTAAAGCGGAAATAACGAAGCATAATCGCTTCGAGATCGATCTTACGATGGAGGTGGCACCATGCGCAGTTTCGCTGGTCGAGACATTCTTTCATTAAAAGGTTTCGAACGGAATGAATACTTTCGAGTATTTGAAGTATGCGATCGACTCGCGCCCTTCGCCCGGGATCGAAAGAAATCCGATCTCCTGGCCGAGAAAATACTCGTCACGGCATTCTACCAACCGAGCACGCGCACACGCCTGGCGCACGAAGCGGCGATGCTGCGTTTGGGTGGGAGTGTGACGGGATTTTCCGATGCGAAGATGACGCGCGCCGGCGATTTCTACCAGGAATCGATCAAGGATACCGTTCACATGTTGGAGTACTACGGCGATGTGATCGTTATGCGTCATTTCCAACAAGGTGCGCCCGCAGAGGCGGCGCGCTGGGCGAGCATTCCCGTGATCAACGCCGGCGATGGCTGGGGAGAACATCCCACCCAAGTTCTGACCGATTTGTATACCATATGGAAGGAAAAAGGCCGCCTGGACGGACTGCATTTCATTCTGGTCGGAGACATGCGCATGCGGACGATGCACTCGATGAGCTACGCCATGTCGCAGTTCGACATTGAAGCGACGTATATATCCCCGCCCGAGATGTCGTTGACCAAGGAATTCAAAGTCGAATTGGACGATCTCAACCTGAACTATCGAGAGGTGAAGCACATCGAAGAGGCGATTGCCGACGCCGACGTCGTGTACATGGAACCCGTCGTACAGCCAGATTACACCAAGAGTCGGGATGAACGTGAAGGCGATGTAGGTCGTACCCCGGCGAATTACCAGGTCTCGAAAGCCTTGATGCGCAAAGCCAAGCCCGATTCGATTGTCTTGCACTCCCTGCCAAGGATGGACGAGCTCCTGGAAGAGGTCGACGACACGCGGCACGCCCGCTATTGGCCCGAAGCCTATAACGGTGTCGTCACGCGTATGGCGCTGTTGGCTCTCGTCTTGGGTGCAATGGAATAGGCAAACAAATAGGTGGCAGAAGCTGGTGAGCTTCGGGCAGATTCAATATCCACTTCGCGATTTTTAGCAGATATTCAGGCAGGAGGTTTGATTGATGCAGACGGATCTTCGAGGTCGTGATCTGATCGGCGATTTGGATTTCAGTCGTGAAGAGGTCGAGACGGTGCTGGATGTCGCTTTCGACCTAAAACGCAAACGTGCGCTCGGCGAGCCGCACGCCTACCTGCGCGACAAGGTGCTGGCGATGCTGTTCTTCTTCAGCAGCACGCGCACCCGAGGCTCGTTCGAAGCCGGCATGGCGCAGCTCGGGGGACATGCGGCTTTCATCGAATCTCGCACGACACAAATCTCGCACGGCGATACCGAGAAAGAAATGGGGGAGATTTTTGGGCGCTACTTCGACGGCATCGCCATCCGCCACGTCGACTGGCGGGTCGGCAACCACTACATCAACGACGTGGCGCAGGCTTCCCGCGTGCCGGTGCTCAACATGCAGTGCGATCTCTATCACCCCCATCAATGCCTCGCCGATTTGATGACCATTTTCGAGAAAAAAGGCCGCAATCTGCGCGGCAAGAAGATGGTGGTTTCCTGGGCCTATGCGGCGTCTTATTTGAAACCGATTTCAGTTCCGCAGTCGCTGATTCTACAAATGCCCCGCTTCGGTTTGGACATCGTGCTCGCACACCCGCCTGAATTCGAACTTATGCCCGAGATCGTGCAGGAAGCTCAGGCTTTAGCCAAGACGTACGGAACCGGTTTCGACGTCGTCGACGATATGAAAAAGGGCTTCAAAGACGCAGACATCGTATATGCCAAATCGTGGGGTCCGTTGTTGACCACAACCGATGCGGACCAAGGCAAGCGCTTGCAGGATAAATATCAGGAATGGATCACGGATGAGGAGAAGATGAGTCTCGCCAAAGCGGATGCAATCTACATGCATCCCCTTCCGGCGGATCGCAACATCGAAGTGACCGATGGCGTCATCGATGGACCTCAGAGTGTTGTGTTTGACCAGGCCGAGAACCGCTTACACGCTCAAAAGGCAGTGATGGCGCTGACCATGCGCTAGTGGAAAGGCCAAAATGTCAAAACAAAAAGACAAGCAGGTGGCAGTTCTTGCAGTGGGCGGCAACTCGCTGATCAAAGACAAAGCGCACAAGACGGTACCCGATCAGCTCGCGGCCGTTTCTGAAACTGTAACGCACATTGCCGGCATGATCGACTCGGGCTGGGAGGTCGTGATCACCCACGGCAACGGTCCGCAAGTTGGATTCATCCAGCGCCGGTCGGAACTATCCTTGCATGAGCTGCACCCGGTGCCCCTGGATTACTGCGGTGCAGACACGCAGGGGGCGATCGGTTATATGTTCCAGATCGCGCTGCATAATGAATTTCGTAAACGCGGGATGGAAAAACGAGCAGCCACGGTAGTCACGGAAGTCCTCGTGGACCTGGATGATCCGGCATTCCAGCATCCGACCAAGCCGATCGGTTCGTTCATGGACCATGAGACGGCACACGTGCGCAGCGAGACAGAAGGTTGGTCTGTCGTCGAAGACGCCGGCAGAGGTTGGCGGCGTGTGGTTCCCTCCCCATATCCCCAGAAGATATTACAACGTGATGCGATTCAAACCTTGATCGACGCCGGGTTCGTCGTCATCGGTGTGGGCGGCGGAGGCATCCCTGTTGTTGAGACGGAATCGGGCGACCTTGTCGGCGTGGAAGCGGTCATCGACAAAGATTTCGCTTCGGCAATGCTGGCCATCGATATCGAGGCAGATCTTCTATTCATTTCTACCTCTGTTGAACAAGTTGCGCTGAACTATCGCAAACCTGACCAACGCTGGTTGGATCGCATAACGATCGAGGAGGCGAAAACCTATCTCGACGAAGGGCATTTCGCCAAAGGAAGTATGGAACCCAAGATTAAATCGATCATATATTTCCTCGAGCATGGTGGCACGCAAGCCATCATTACGAATCCGGAAAATATCGAGCGAGCGTTGTCCGGTCAAACGGGAACACACATCGGATTGCGGTAAACTAATAGCGTATAGGGTGCCGAAGGGAGGTGATGGCAGCGTTAAGCGATTTGGACCCTCGTTTCAAAGGTATGTTCAATCGTACTGCATTCAGGAGGAGATTTCATGGACACTTCGAAAGTTTGGAAAATCATTGCGTTGATCGTAATCTTCACGCTGGCTCTGGCGGCATGCGGTGGCGCCACGGAAGAAGCCACTATGGCGCCGTCTGATGAAGAGTCAGAAAGCGTCGTCGAAGAGTCCGAAGAGGTTGTAGAACCCGAAGAGCCGATGGAGGAGTTCGTCTTCGGTGTGATCCTGGTCGGGCCCAAGAACGATCACGGCTGGAGCCAGGCGCATTACGAAGGCGGCCTCTACGTCGAGGAGAATCTGCCCGGTGCGCGCATGATCGTCTTCGAAAGCCTCAACCCGGCCGACAAGCCGGAAGCTACGTTGGAAGGTGTAGTGGATGAAATGGTGGCGCAAGGTGCCCAATTGGTCCTCACCACTTCCGATGAATTCGAAGAGGACACCGTGGGCGCGGCGGAAAAGTATCCCGATGTAACCTTTATCAGTATCTCCGGTGATGATGCCTGGGCAGCAGGCCAGGATGCCGGTGCCGCTCCGTCCAATGAAGGTAATTTCATGGGCCAAATGCCGCCGATGAAAGCCATTGCGGGCTGTGCCGCAGCACTCGCCACCGACACGGGCAAGATCGCCTATCTTGGACCCTTGATCAATTTCGAGACTCGTCGTCTGGCGTCGTCCGTGTATCTCGGGGCGCGCTACTGCTACGAGAATTATCGCGAAATGAGCGCAGATGACCTCGAATTCACGGTCACCTGGATTGGTTTCTGGTTCAACATTCCTGGTGTGACCCTCGATCCGACGGAAGTCACGACGGGATTCCTCGACAGCGGCGTTGACGTGGTACTCAGCGGCATCGACACCACGGAAGCCATCGTCGTCGCCGGCCAACGCGCCGATCAAGGCGAGCAGGTCTGGGCGGTCCCCTATGACTACGAAGGCGCATGCGATGAGAAGCCGGAAATCTGCCTGGGCGTCCCGTACTTCAACTGGGGCCCGGCGTATCTGGAGGCCGCGCAAGCGGTGCAAGACGGCACCTGGACCCAAAGCTGGGACTGGAATCCCCCATACTGGCAGGATCTAAACGATAAAACCAAGACTCCCGTTGGTTGGGTGGATGGTGCCGGATTGACGGACGAGATGAAAGCCGATCTGGATGCCTTCATTGCCGGAATGGCTTCGGGTGAGATCGTGATGTGGCAAGGTCCGCTCAACCTTCAAGACGGTACATCATATCTGGCCGATGGAGAAGTGGCGACAGAGGCGCAGATCTGGTACCTGCCTCAACTGCTTGAAGGCATGGAAGGACCCAGCGAGTAACATCGACAATCCGCAGGTTTTCTGAGGAGAGCGACTCTAACGTCGCTCTCCTCTAGTAAAATCGGGTAATCAGCATACTGGAAGCATGCATGGAAGTCGCACTGGAAGACATCCGCAAATATTTCGGAGACGTGAGGGCCAACGATGGCATCAGCCTCGCGTTGCAGCCCGGTAAGATCTACGGTTTGTTGGGAGAAAACGGCGCCGGCAAGTCCACGTTGATGAAGGTATTGTCTGGCTATCATCCGCCGGATGATGGGCGAATCGTATTGAACGCAGCGCCGGTGGCGTTCTCTTCTCCTTCAGATGCACTTGCGCAGGGCATCGGCATGATCTACCAGGATCCGCTGGACATCCCGGCCATGCGCGTGATCGATAATTACCTGCTGGGATGGGATCGCCGCATCGTCCTGGATTATGCCCGCGCCGGAGAGGAACTGCGCAAAAATGCGGATCGCATGGGTTTCCATTTCGAGCCGGACGCTTACATCGAGAGCCTTTCGCTGGGTGAGCGGCAGCAGCTCGAGATGCTGCGGCTTCTGGCGCTCGGTGCTGACGTCCTGATCCTCGATGAGCCGACGACCGGCATCAGCGCCGAGCAGAAAGAAAGCCTCTTCGCTTCACTACACCGCTTGGTGGAAGAGGAGGCCAAGACTGCCATCCTGGTTTCGCACAAGCTGTCCGACATCCAGGAATTGTGCGACCA
>CAYYVY010000106.1:0-11138 GCA_964475265.1 uncultured Anaerolineaceae bacterium
GACAGCGGACTCTGAATCCGTCAGCCGAGGTTCGAATCCTCGACCCCCAGCCAGAAAACGCCCGCAGTTATAGGATACTTTCCTTGCAGCGGGCGTTTATTGTTCGCATCTCCCTTATGGCTATGCGAATTCATCCATCCGTGCGGGGATTCGCGGCGTGTGCGTTGGCTCCCTTGCTCGAATGAGTGCCCCTCTGAGTGACATCCCGGTCGTTGGTATAATGAGCGGATGGAAGAAGCAAAAACCTGGCGTCAAACCCTGCAAAAGACCCGCCAGACCACCCTCGGCCGTCTGGCGACGTTGTTCGGGGCAAGCGAGTTAACCCCGGATTTTTGGGATCAATTGGAAGAGATCCTCCTGCTCGCTGACGTGGGCGTTGACACTACAACCGATTTATTAGACGACTTGAAACGGTCAAGCCACCAGGAAGGTCTGACAAAGGGAGATCAGGTCGAACAACGGCTTCGCGCCGCAATGCAAACACAACTCAGACCGGCTCCGGTAGAAAATCTTGCCGAAAAACCCCACGTTGTTCTGCTCGTGGGTGTCAACGGTTCCGGGAAAACAACCACCGCAGCGAAGATCGCACAGCGATGGTTGCAGCAGCGACATTCCGTTCTACTGGCCGCCGCAGACACCTACCGGGCAGCTGCGAGCGAACAGCTCCAGGAGTGGGGACGGCGCTTGAACGTCGACGTGATCTGCGGACAGCCGGGAAGCGATCCCGGCGCCGTCGTCTTCGACGCCTGCACGGCCGCAACGTCGCGCGGCGTTGACGTCGTCATCGTCGACACCTCCGGCAGGATGCACACGGAACACAACCTCATGCAGGAGTTGAAGAAGATAGAGCACGTCGCTGGAAAAGTAGTTCCCGAGGCACCCCACGAAACGCTGCTCGTGCTCGACGCCACCACAGGCCAGAACGGACTATCCCAGGCAAAAGCGTTTTCCGACGTGGTCGACTTGACGGCGGTTGTCCTGGCGAAATTGGACAACTCCGCCAAAGGCGGCGTAGCCTTTGCCGTGGCAAGTAAAATCGGCCTTCCGATTCATTACGTGGGTATCGGAGAGTCGATACAGGCACTCGAACGTTTCGACTGCGATGCGTTCATCGACAACATCCTGCCTGAAGCACAGCCTTGATCGTGGAATCGATATCCGCAAGTCGGTTATTGCTTGGTCCTGGACAACCGTGGCATAATGCATGAAAAGGAAAACCAACCAATGGATGATTTAAAATTAGAACTCGAAGAAATTCAACAAAGAATTCAAGAATTAATGGTGCGTCTTTGACTTCGCCGCACGCGAAGAAGAACTCACCAACCTCGAGCGGGCAACGGAAGACCCTTCGCTTTGGGACAATCAAGAATACGCGCAAAAATTAATGAAAAAAACCGCCCGGCTGCGCGGCTACGTGGACGAGTGGCAGACGATCCTACAACGCGCCAGTGACGCCCTCGAGCTCGCATCCCTGGAGGATGAAGATCTTCGTGCGGATATCGAAGCAGAACGCGATGAACTGCTGCACGAACTCGAACGCAAAGAAACGCAGGCGCAGTTATCCGGACCCTACGATCGGGACAGCACTATTCTCGCCATCCACGCCGGAGCCGGAGGAACGGATTCTCAAGATTGGGCGCAAATGCTCCTGCGTATGTATCTACGCTGGGCAGAAAGTCACGGCTTTGAGGTCGACATCATCGATCAGAGTGACGGAGAAGAGGCGGGAATCAAGAGTGCCACACTGACGATCGACGGCGAATATGCCTATGGCTACCTGCGTTCCGAGAAAGGTGTACACCGCCTCGTGCGTATTTCGCCCTTCGATTCCTCCCACCGCAGACATACATCCTTTGCTCTGGTTGAAGTTCTTCCGCAGGTAGAAGCCGAGGACGAGATCGCTATCGAACCCAACGATCTGCGCATCGACACCTACCGCTCCGCTGGCGCCGGTGGACAGAACGTACAGAAGAACGAAACTGCCATTCGCATCACCCATTTACCCACCGGCCTCGTGGTGACCTGCCAGAACGAACGCTCGCAAGTTCAGAACAAGGAAAACGCCATGCGTGTCCTGCGTGCAAGGCTCATGGATCTTAAACAACGGCAGCAAGAGGAAGAGCTCGCAGAGATTCGCGGTGATTACATCAAGGCAGAATGGGGCAGCCAAATTCGTTCCTATGTGCTGCATCCATATCAAATGGTAAAAGATCACCGCACCGACTACGAGGTCGCCAATCCGTCTGCAGTTCTCGATGGTGATCTTGATGGCTTCATCGACACTTATCTGAAAGCTTCGATCGGGCAATCGACTTGACACACACCTTGTCGGTCTGATGGCCATCTGCTATAATCCGGCCGCTATTCTTCCAAGGAGGTATTGCGCGTGGAGACGTTTCTCAATCTCGCAATGATCGTCGTGTCCATCGCTTTAATCATCGTCATCATTCTCCAAAGCCGAGGGGCGGGTCTTGGCGGTCTTGGCGGTGGAGGCGACATGGGAGGGGGTTCCAACTTCTACGCTCGTCGAGGTGTTGAGCGCCTGTTGTTCAACATCACCATCGGCATGAGCGTCGTCTTCTTCCTGCTCGCCATCATAACCGTAATCCTGGTGGGCTGAACACTCCACCAAATCCGGGCAACCAAGAAGGCAAAAATCAAGCATGCGAAATGTACGCTGGCAACTATTAATCGCGGTCGGCGGTTTAATCCTCATTGTAGGCTTACTCGTTGGTCAAACGCCAGACACTGAAATCATCACCGCCCAACCTGCTGTCGGCGGCGTATACATCGAGGCGCTGGTTGGGGAAATCCAACGCCTCAACCCGATCCTGGATGTTTTCAATCAGGTCGACCGCGACATCGATCGTATTATCTTCAGCGGCTTGATCCGATTCGACGAGCGCGGGCTTCCTGTAGCGGATCTCGCCCAATGGACGGTTACGGCGGATGCGACACTCTACACAGTCACCATTCGCGAGAATGCCGTGTGGCACGACGGCGAGCCCGTCACCGCAGATGACGTCATCTACACCTTCTCCAAATTTCAGGACGAAGACTACCCCGGTCCACAAGATTTGCACGAACTCTGGAAGCAAATCAACATCATCCGCTTAGACGATCGCCGGGTACAATTCCAGCTTCCTGAGCCCTTCGCGCCCTTCTTGGATTATTTGAGCGTCGGTCTCCTGCCCGACCATCTGCTACGCGGCGTTTCTGCAACGGATCTTATCGACCACCCATTTAACCTCCAACCGATCGGAACCGGGCCCTTTCGATTCGATCGATTCCTGGTTCAAGACGACCAGATAACAGGCGTCAGCCTTGTGGCATTTGAAGATTATTTCGATCAACGCCCCTACCTCGAGCGCGTCGAACTGCGCACATATCCCGATTCCACGGCTTCTCTTCAGGCCTTTCTGGATGGTGAGGTCCAAGGAATCGCAAACGTCGACGAGGACATCCTGCCACAGATTCTCGCCTCTGCGGAGCTGAACCTGCACACGGCAAGGCTGCCCAGTCTGGGCATCATCTTTCTAAACACACAAAACCCTGAAAAGGAATTCCTCGCCAACAAACAATTCCGACAGGCATTGCAGCTCTCCATCAACCGGCAATGGATCATCGACAAGGCGCTCTCCAGTCAGGGGTTGATCCCCATCGGTCCCGTACTTCCAGACACGTGGTCGTTTGCGGAAAATTTACAGCCGATTCAATACGATCCGCAAGAAGCTGCGAACAAACTGGAATCGCTGGGTTGGATTCTGCCCGCAGGCGCTTCGCCAGGCACACCCGAGTATCAACGCAGCAAAGACGAGCAGCCATTAAGCCTCACCCTGCTGTATGAAGAGAACCCCTTGGACACTGTGATCGCCGAGATGATAAAAGCCAGTTGGGAGGCGATTGGAATTCGCGTCGAACTTAACGGGGTCGACGCAGAGACGCTGATTTCCTCCCATATCGAACCCCGAAATTACGAAACGGCACTCACGCACATCAATCTGATGCGCTACCCCGATCCGGATCCCTATCCATTCTGGCACGACTCACAGGTCGAGACCGGCCAAAATTACAGCGGTTTCAGCGATCGCAACATCAGTATCTGGCTAGAGCAAGCACGCATCACGCCGGATTTTTCTCGCCGTTCAGAACTGTATCGTAGTTTTCAATATCGATTCCAGGATCAAGCACCTTCCCTGCTGCTGTATTATGATGTGTACAACTATGCCATCGACGCACAAATACAGGGCGTGAGCATCGGGCCTTTGTTCGATCCCAGCGACCGTTTCAACAACATCGAAAACTGGCATCTCATCGCACGTCGCAATCTCGGTACCCAGATAACAGGAACAGAAGAACCATAACGGCTTTCCTCACCGCCCCCAGCTTGTACTCCCCAGAAATCATTGCAGCGTAACGAAGACACTTGGACCTCGAAAATCGATCCAATCGAAAATGATCAACACGGAGAGATGGCGCAGGACCGTGGTATAATCGACACGCTCAAAAAGGGGGACTAGATGAAGATTTCTGTAGGAAGGTGTAGAAGTGAGTAGTAAAGAAGACACGGGAACTCGACTCCAACTGGAAGACCTCAAACCCGACATGAAACTCGAAGGGCACGTGACGAAGACCGACCTGGCAGGTGCTTTTGTCGACGTGGGCGCTGAATGTGATGGATTGATCCACATTTCGAAGTTGAAAGAAGGTCCGCTAAATCGAGTGGAGGACGTTGTCCAGGTAGGTCAGGAAGTCGAGGTTTGGGTTCATCGAGTAGACCCCGCATCGGGGCGTCTCGAATTGAGCATGTTGAAACCCGTACTGTTGAAATGGAATGACCTCAAACCCGGCCAGCGCTTCAAAGGAAAAATCGTTCGCATCGAAAATTTCGGAGTATTTGTCGACGTGGGAGCTGAGCGACCGGGGTTGGTTCACATCAGCGAAATGAGCAACGAGTACGTAATAAATCCGGCGGAAATCGTTTCGCTTGGCGATGAAGTCGAAGTCAATATTATCGATGTCGACCGAAAGAAGCGGCAAATACGCTTCAGCATGAAAGACTCGATCGAAGACTACGTCGATCAAGAAGATGAACCCGAAAATGAAACACCGACGGCGATGGAACTGGCGCTGCGCCAGGCGCTGGAACAATCCGATCAAGACGATAAAAAATCTACAAGCGAACCGTCGAGTAAAAAGCAAACCAATCGTGGCGAACTGGAGGACATTCTCCATCGAACACTGGAACACCGTGTCCAGACTGCGTCGACGGAATCCTGAGGTAATATAAACGGTCTTTCGTCCTCTCCCGTTTCATTCATATAAGAAAATCGGGCGTACCTGACGCCCGATTGTTGTTTCTACCACCAGAAATTTGTGCTATCAGGAAATCGCTGTCTGAATTTTAGATTGCATCTCCACATATAGCGAGATTATAAAACATCATCTTCGATCCACTCCTCATTTTCTTCGTCAGCGCCTTCATCATCTTCCCACACTTCATCGATTTCATCGATATCGTCGATGTCTTCGATTTCTTCGATCTCATCCAATTCCCAATCCTCGGGTTCCGAGAGTGAAACATCATCGATGTGGGAATAAGTCAGGCATCCCTCATCGGGATCAATTCGGATAATCTCGGCCGTGCAGTATCCCGCTTCAAGGAAATAGCAGTCGATGTATCGACAACGGATGCGAGGCATATGGTTTAGACTCCGTCTACTCGCTCACGAAATTCTCTCTCATTCGAAAGATACTCAAGACGAACAAGAAAGTCATCAAGATCGCGGAAAGAACGCAAAACGGACAGATCGCACGAATAACAGCCACTTCCAGATACGTCAGATACGCAGAGTATATCGTACCGGCTAACGTTACGCCGAACAGCGCCAGATTCAGGCTTTCCGCCCACGCCGGCCTTCGCATTTCGATGTAGAACACCAGAATGATGAGGGCGTATCCAAGCGCTCCGATGAAGGCGATCGGGACATCTCCAATCATAGCATACGGACTGTTGTTCACTGCATCGCAATCACCGATCTGTGAACAAGCCGCAATGTTGCCGGTGATCTTCAGCCAGCCCAGGTAAAGCGAATCGATGAAACCTGCGATTGCGGAAATTAAACCCAATATGTTCAAGCGATTAACAGACACAATCTTCTCCACACTTTCATACGAAATCCAAGTCCCCAGCTCAAGCGCCGAAATGTCGATCATCGAGTGAGACCTGCTTTATGATTCGCAAAAATTGTACGACTCATGATCTCTCGACACAATCCATTCGATTTGGCTAATAAAATACCCGTTAACCGACGAAAATAATATACACGAAACCCTTTCTGCTGTCAGCAACGAAAATTCCCACGCTTTGCAAGAAATACCGGTTGGATATTCTTCCCTGCATCATCCGGGCCGCAGCCGTCGTGCTTCGAGCACATTGGGAAGCGCCTCCAAGCGATTGAGCACCCTGCTTAACTGCTCGATATCGGTTACATTCATCACCAGATCGAACATCGCCAGGCTGTTCTTCGTCGAGACGTGCACAGACGACATGTTGATGCCTTCATTTGCCACGAGGGTCGACACATCGCGCATCAAACCATCCCGATCGTAGGCACGCAGCCGGACCGAGACTGGATAAGTCTGCCGAAGCCTGCCCCAGGATACTTGCACCAGGCGTTCTCGATCCTTAATCCGCAACACATTGGGACAATCTTGTCGATGAATCGTCGCACCGCGTCCGCGCGTGATATAGCCCACGATCGGATCCCCCGGTGCCGGTTTACAACACATCGCCATGCGAGAAAGCAATCCACCGGAAAGCCCGAGGATGGTCACGTCTTCGGTCGTGACGTCCTTAGCCGGAACGGGTTCCAGAATCTCCGCGAAACCAAACTCGTCCTCTTTCTCCTCGACGACTTTGGCGATGATTTTATTCAGGTGCAGGTCGCCGCATCCAATTGCCACCTGCATGTCTTCTGCACTGGAAAATCCCAAATCCCGGGCGATTTTTTCGTAGGAGGCGCCTTCCACTCCCAGGCGCTTCAATTCCCGTTCCAAAAGCAAACGACCGTGGGAGATATTCAGTTCGCGATCACGTCGACGGAACCACTGTCGAATCTTTCCGCGGGCGCGCTGGCTGCGAACCATCTCAAGACTCGGATTGAGCCAATCCCGGCTGGGTCCCCCACGTTTCGCCGTAAGAATTTCAACGGAATCACCGGTCTGAATCTTGTAGCTCAATGAAACCAATTTGCCCCCCACTTTAGCACCGCGGCAGCGATGGCCGATATCCGTGTGAATGTGGTAGGCAAAATCGATGGGGGTCGATCCCGCAGGCAGGTCGATAACATCTCCCTTGGGCGTGAAAACATAAACGCGATCGTTAAAGACATCCGACTTCATCGCATCTACGAAATCACCAGCATCATCAACGTCCTGACGCCATTCCATTAATCTACGCAGCCAGATGATTCTCTGTTCGAAAGTATCGTCTCTCGGGCGACCCTCCTTGTAGCGCCAATGCGCGGCGATGCCGTATTCGGCTTTTTCATTCATCGATGGTGTGCGGATCTGTGCTTCGAGGGTGCCGCCGTCGTTGTAAACCACGGCGGTGTGTAGGGATTGGTAGAAGTTATCTTTCGGCGTGGCAATGTAATCGTCAAACGTGCCCGGTATGGGTTTCCAGCGGTTATGGATGACCCCCAACGCCAGGTAACAGAGCGATTCGTTCTCCACGATCACACGGACCCCGCGGACATCGTAGACCATGTCGAACGGCACGCCTTTGCGGTCCATCTTCCGATAGATGGAATACAAGTGCTTCGGACGCCCATAGACTTCTGCGTTTACTCCCGCTTCCGCTAAAACCGTTTTCAACTGCTTCGAGATCTCCTCCAGATCCGTCTCTCGATCGACCCGACGCTTGGCAACGTTCTCGGCAATCTCCTTGTATTTTTCCGGAAAGACGTAGCGAAATGCCAGATCTTCCAGTTCCCACTTCATCTGCCAGATCCCCAGCCGGTTGGCCAGGGGGGCAAAGATTTCCAGGGTTTCCTCGGCGATACGTTTCTGTTTTTCTGCCGGGAGATGAGCCAGCGTGCGCATGTTGTGCAGGCGATCTGCAAGTTTAATTACAACTACACGAACGTCGTCGCCCATGGCCAGGAATGTTTTACGCAGGGTTTCTTTGGCCAGTTCGCTTTTCGTGGCTCTAGGTTCTTTTCCGCTTCCGGAGCGTCGGCTGACACGTGGCAGCTGGGTCAACTTGGTGACGCTGTCCACCATGAGAGCCACCTCGTCGCCGAAATCGCGGGTGATGTCCTTTAAATTTACTTTGGTGTCCTCGACAGTATCGTGGAGCAATCCGGCAACGATCGCCAGAGTTGGTGCCCCCAATTCCGCCAGAATCGCAGCCACGGCGAGACAGTGCTGCACGTAGGGTTCTCCGGAGGCGCGCTTCTGACCCCGGTGCGCTTTCTTGGTGAATTTATAGGCGCGTTCGATCAGCTCCCGATCTGCGGGGCTCGAGTCATCCGGTAATAGCTTGAGGAGACCTTCAAACTCCATTAAAAACCCAACGCTTTGCTCAGATTATATATTTCGATCCAGTAACAATTAACACGGCAGCTTTCGCGCAACGCGATTATGTCACGCCAGCGGGTGCGGATCTGCTGAATTCTTCGATTAACTCGATCTTAATGCGGATTGTATCACCTTGCGACAACTCGTCGAAAGGTGATACATAATATTGATGATATGGATTTTATAACCGATCCGATCGGTTGATGAATTTGTGGTTAATACCCAGGCTGGGGAGTTTCTACCTCGGGAATGCGGTCATACCAATCTTCAGCAATGTCGATTTCTGCATTCGCACGTACATCAAGCAACCACTTATCAAACGCTGCGTTCATAGCTTGTTGGTATTCATATTCCGTATACTGCTGCTCTTCACGCCCCATGATTTCGAACACGCTCCAACCCTGGTAGGTCTGAACGGGACCAACAATAGAACCAACGGGTTCCGTTAGAAGGGGTTCAACATATGCGCCGAAACCTGCAAGTATGATCTCTTCCGTCAGCCAACCCAGGTCACCTCCTGAATCCTTCGTCGTGGCATCCTGGGAATATTCCAAAACGAGATCATCCCACGCTTCCCCATCGTCCAGTTTCGATCGTACTTCTTGAGCGGTTTCTTGGGAGTCAGTTTGGATGTGCCGTAACTGCGTTTTCTCCCCCTCCCTGGTTACGTCTTGCTCGAGGGACTCCCTGATTTTTTCCCGCAGTAAATTGGTCTCCACGATGAGGCGAAATTGCGCCTCAGAGAGTCCGGTTTGATCTTCCATACGAGAAATAAATGTGGAATAGACTTCTTGATAACTCTCTTGTGTGTATTCGGTTGGCGTTGGACGTGGTGTGGCGGTGTTTGCAATCGTCGGAGTGACTTCTTGGTCCGTTGATTCTTGCGTAGCAGCCGCGGTCAGTGTCCTCTGGGCAAATTGGGTCGGGTCTATCGTTGGCGACGGCGCCGAGGTCGGTGTACCGTTCCGGAAATAACCAAAGACTTCCTCGTTCGCTTGATCGAGTTCCGCCTGCGAGATTTCGATTCCCATTTTTGCGGCTTCGTGACGAATGAGCACACCATTGATCAAGGTGTCTAAAACCTTGCCGGCAACCTCATCAGGGGTTCCACCGAATTGCAGTTCGAAGAGGATACGATTCTGAAAATCGGATGTACTGATTTCCTCACCGTCTATAACGGCGATCGACTCGTTGGGTACGATGACAAATTGATGGTAGAAAGCGTAGCCGATGAATCCAATGATGAGAACCGCCGTTATAATCGTACCGGCAATGATCCGGTTTCTCAGGATTCTCTCGCGTTCTGCCCGGACTAAATGCTTATTCGTCGGACGCACGTGTTGTTTTTGCCTGGTCATGGATCTTCTCCACCCCTCACGTCAAATGCAAGCTGTCGATTTCATCGCCTTTGAAGGCAGGGATAATGAACTCCGCAGTTAGCGATATCGCTCCGCTGCGAAGGGGATCAGAGCCATGTGCCGCGCACGTTTTACGGCCTTTGCCACCATGCGTTGATGTTTCGCGCACGCGCCCGTCTCGCGTCGTGACCGAATCTTACCCTGTTCGGTTACGTATCGCTTGAGCAGATCGATCTGCTTGTAATCGAGCACTTTGGTTTTATCAGCGCAAAAATGGCAAACCCTCGGCCGGCGCGAGAAACGACGGCCCCTTTGTGGAGAACGCGAGTGTCGCTGTCGTGGTTCTTCTTCTGAATCGTCCTCAAAATCCGTATATTCTTCTTCTTCAGCCAATGTCCTTACTCCCAGATTGGTTAAATGTCATTAATCGTTATACAGTGGTACTGCCTTAGAAAGGAAAATCCTCTTCCAGCGTTTCGCTTGAATATGGAGTATCGTTGGATATTTCCCGGCGGTCGCCGAGCATGATCATCTCTTTCGCCACCAACTCCGTTGTGAAATGCTTGTTTCCCTCGTTATCTTCCCAACGGCGGGTTTGTAAACGACCTTCCACATATACTTGCTGGCCTTTATGCAGGTACTGATTGCATATTTCAGCCAAGGAGCCCCAGGCAACGACGTTGAACCATTCCGTCTCCTCGTGTCTTTCACCATCAGTGGAGGTCCACGAACGCGTTGTTGCCACGCTGAACGTTGTAACCGGACGACCCGACGGTGTATAACGCATCTCGGGATCGCGTCCCAAATGGCCGATGATCATGACTTTATTTAACCCACGACTCATCTCAGGCTCCTTTCCCTTCACTCCCCTTATCTGATGACGCTCGAATTATTTACTATCTTTGAGCGTGATCATAAACCGCAGGATCTGTTCGCTGAGACGGAGATCGCGTTCCACAACTGCGCCGGCTTCCGGCGGCATTTCGACGTCGAGAATAAAGTAATGACCATCAGTCTGGTTACCGATCTCGTAAGCCAATCGACGCTTGCCCCAGCGGTCAACCTTGACGGTCTTCCCACCGGCGGCATCGATCCAGCCGGCTACCCTCTCTTCGAGGCTAGTAAGTTCTGTTTCATCCAGTTCAGGGTGTGCGATATACGCTAACTCATAGCTGCGCATTGGGTTTTTCCTTTCCT
>CAYYVY010000107.1:0-10903 GCA_964475265.1 uncultured Anaerolineaceae bacterium
AATGCCCCAAAACTCGCGTCTCGATATCGGATCCACGCCGGTGGTCGGTTCGTCGAGTAAGAGGATCTCCGGTTCGTGGATCAGGGTGCAGGCCAAGGCGAGCTTCTTCTGCATGCCGCCGGATAGCTGTGCGCCGCGTCGGTCTTTGAACTCGGTCAGGTTGGCGAATGACAATAAGCGTTCCATGCGCGGCCCGATTTCATCATCCGTTACATCGTACATCTTGGCAAAAAAGCGCATGTTTTCTACTACGCTCAATTCACCGTACAGGCTGAAGATCTGCGCCATGTACCCGACGTGATGTTTGATCGCTTCGGGTTGGCGTTTGAGATCGAATCCGGCGACGGTTGCCGATCCATCGGAGATGTCCAACAAACCGGCCAACAGACGCAGCGTGGTCGTTTTCCCGGCGCCGTCCGGCCCAACCAGACCGAAAAGCTCACCCGGCGTGATAGTCAAATCGAGGCTGTCGAGCGCCCGCACTTCCTTGAAATCTCGCCTCAGTCCATGCGTCTCGATGATGGGGGCGTTGTCTTTCATGGTGAATGACTACTGCCTCGCTCTGCGAATCAGCCAAAGCACAAGCAGCGCACCGAGCGCCGGTTCCATCGCAACGCCGATGTATTTCAGCGTCTCGCTGAAACCCATGGCCGGGATGACGTACCAATCGAGCAGCCCCACGACGATGCAGGTAACAATGGCCGCGATGGTATTTCCCTGTTTGCCGAGAGGCAGGTCGTCCTTCCAAATTGCGCCCGCTACTTGCCCCATAAGCCAGCCGACAACGATCATGACCACGACCAAGATGATGATTTCCATTTTATTTTCTCCTTTTCGAAAAGACATCGGGACCGGTGATCGTGGTGGAGCTTCGCATCGATCCCCTGTTATTTGTTAAGCGATAATGATTCGATTATTAAATTCGCACCTGCGCGTAAGTGTCGTTCTAATTCGACCACATCCGGTATGGCCGCCCACAAAACGAACATGCCTTCGATGAAAGCCCCGACGGTCACAGCCACATCTTCAGCATTCACATCCCTGAATTCACCTCTGTCGATTCCTTGTTGGATGATGGGAATTAAAATATCAAAAAAGCCCTTGTAGTAACTGCCAAGCACTTCTTTGACGCGTTTTTTTCGCAGAAGCATCGCCCAGAATTCATACATAATGGGCATCAAGGCTTCGAAGCGAGCAATGTCCTCCACCGTCATTTCGAGATAAAGCTCCAATTTTTCCCTGGCGGGCATCTCGGCGTCGATGAAAGCGTTCATTTGCTCGAATTCGCGAGCGAACATGCGATCCATGATTCCCTGGATAATGGCGTCTTTGCTGTCGAAGTACCAGTACAAAGCACCTTTGCTGAGCCCGGCTTGTTTGGCGATGTCGTCCATTCGCGCTTTATGGAAGCCAGCTCGAATGAAAACCTCCGTAGCGGCTTCCAGAATTTGCTCTTTTCGCTCTTCACTTACATCAGGGCGTGGTGCCATTCACTCCTCGGAATAACTTACTGACCGGTCAGTCAGTAATAACTATATAGAGGTTTGCCCGCTTTGTCAAGTGTGCAGTTCCATTCTGTCGTATCAATCCAAAGGCGAAACACGATCCGGTTTTACGATCCTGCTGGCGAACCAACTTCGTAAACGAACCCAGGGTTTGTGTGAAAAACGCAGCGGCTCAACATCAAGCTGCTGCTCGGCAACCGCCCGGCCCATTTCCATCAGGCGATTGGCCTGCGTGTAATCCCAGAAGGCGATATCTGTCGGAGCCGGCAGGCGAATCACGCGCAATGACGCGCCGCTTGCTTCCGCCGAAGCGATTTCTCGCATCGCTTGTGCCTCCACCATTAAGGACACGGCGTACGAAGTCATGCCCAGAATGCCTTTGGCAGTCTCCTTCGATCCCATAGCATGGGTTACGTCCAGGGCAAGAATCTGTGTAGCGCCTCGTTCGATCGCCACACGAACAGGAAGTTTCGTATAAACCCCACCGTCTAGATAGCGCTGGTCGCCAACCGACCACGGCGGGAAATAAGGCGGCACGGCTGTACTCGCCATGGCGCCATCGATGACGCGGTCATCGTCGCGGTCGCCGAACACATGCAGTTCAGCCGTGTCCATGTTTACGGCCACGGCGAAAGCCGGAATACCGGCGCATTTCCGAAGTTCTCCGAAGGTGTCCACATCCTGGGGTAAATAACGAAGCAGAAACGCCTCGAGGGCGTCACCGGGCACCAGGCTGTCACGCTGGCGAACCAGCCGGCGAACCACGCCGATGGGCGTGGGGATACCCACTTCCTTGGGTCCGGCCGCTCGCCAAAGATCCTGCAAGCGGTCGACGCCTTCCAGGCTGGGGTCGTAGGCCATGTAAATGGCGTTCAACGCACCCGCGGAGGTTCCCACCACCATCTCGGGTTTAAAGCCCGAGAGGAAAATTGGATCCAACGCACCGGCTTGCATGGCGCCGTAATTCGCCGCACCACTCATCACCAACGCTTTCATCGAATCATCCCCTCAAAATCGTGTTGAAAATCGACCCGCCTCGAATTACTGCGCAATGGGACGGATGGCAACGATCGGCATGACGCCGGCCAAGGCGCGATATCCTTCCGGCGTGTGCTCCAACTGGTAACCAATCAAGCGTCCCAACTCGCGGATGGCCGTCGGATGGCGCCGTGCGTAATCCAGGATCTCCTCATACGCCTCGTCGAGCGGCAAGCGCTGCGCCGTTGCGGCAAAACGCCTGCGTCCGACCGTCACCTCGACCCGCGGGGTTTTGCTAATATTTTGAAACCAATCCGACTTCTCGCCCCATCCCGAAGCCACGATGTAGCTTTCCGTGTCCGCGTCGTGGCGCATCACTTCCAGCACGACACGCCGCGCGAGACCGCTGATACGCCCCGTGTGAGTCATCATCAAAAAACGCTGATCCAGCAGCCACCCCAATCGCGCTCGGTAGAGCAAGATAGGGATGCGGAAGAAAATACGCGCCAGGCCGTGCGGTGGTTTTACCTCACGTATGGATTCACTCATCGGGCACCTTCAATTCGATCGCCTTCTCGGGACACTGCAGCACGCAAGCGCCGCAGGCGATGCAGAGCTCTCCATGTTCGAAAGACACTTTTCGCCCCTCGTAATCGGGCCGCCAACATCCCACCGGACAGACTTCGTAACACTGCCAGACACCCTTGCAGCGTTCGGGGTAGTAATGAATCTGCACCACACGCAAACGGCGTGCTAGATCGACGTGTTCCATAAGCAAGTCAATGATGGAAGGAGATTCCGCCATACGCTTACCTCCAATCCAACAAAGTGGGTATCAACCAATACGCCAACAGTAAAACCACAGCGATAATCGCCTCCCAGCCCCAATTGGCTTGCTCACCGCGCATGCGCGGCGACATTCCCTGCAATTCGGCACCAACGAAAACCGAGAGTCCGGTCAAGCCAACGAGGCGATTGAAAATATCCGCCAAGGCCATGGAATCCACGCGCCAAGAATAAATCAGCATCCCCGCCAGTGCAATCAAGGCCAACGGCACACTCTTCGCCAGGCCATCGTGTCCGGGCAGCCAGGGATGCGTGATGGCGTAGAACAACGACAAACCAAGCATGGCGACAAGCAAAGGCCAGAAACTGGAAGGCCAAATCAACGCCACCGGAACGAGAATCATCAATCCGTAGAATCCCATCGTGGCCGCCAGCATCTCCAACCGATCCCGCAACGGAAAGCGCACGTGACGCATGTCGTCGCTTTTTTTCCTCCCGGTTTGAATGTACGCCGGTAAATCAATCGCGCGCACAGGCCCCCAATGCACGCCCCACTTCGTCTGCTTGCGGATCGCCCATCCATCCACGCCATTGGCGCAGAGCTGTGGGAGGATCAAAGCGCGATGCTTGACCACTTCCTCCAGCCGGCTGGTACGTATTGCGCCGATGATGCGCTCGGCGGTCAGAAAGCCGCCGCCGGCCGCACACCAAACGTTTATCCCATTGGAATCGACCACCAGCAGCCAGACGTCCAGTTTGCTATCGATAGCCTT
The DNA here is from genome assembly GCA_964475265.1 of uncultured Anaerolineaceae bacterium. GTDB lineage: Bacteria > Chloroflexota > Anaerolineae > Anaerolineales > E44-bin32 > WVZH01. The sequence continues at coordinate 4,043 of CAYYVY010000107.1, forward strand.
AACCAGGCGCCGGACGGTGAGATCGAAATTACCGGTCACCAAAACCGGCGAATCGGGGGTCGGTTCCCCAACGGAATACAAGCCGGGTTGGACCTTCGGATAAGGCGGTATGATGCGAAAGAAGATCGCCCAGAGATCGATCAACAAGGTACGCAAACTTACCCGATGGCGGAGGCGGCCTTTGAAAGAAAGGGGCAGTCTTGGCGCCGCATCTTCTGGTTTGGGTTTCGCCAGATAAAGACACAACGAACCCAGCAAGTGCGATTCGACGAGCCGTGCGCCAAAGCCCGCACGTTCCAGCGTCGCCCGAAAATCTCGCAGCGGATGCGTCGTCGCACGCGTCAGCAGCCAGGTGACGATCCGCAAGGGAAGATGCACGGCAGCGACGGCGATGCGGGTCAACCACCCCGCCGGCGAGATCTCATCCAGGATGGCCAATTGTCCTCCGGCTGTTAGCAGGGCACGACAATCCGAAAGCACGTACGCTTGCGCCTCCCGGGTCATCTCGCTGAAAGCCAGGCTGCTTACAATGAGATCGAAACTTGCTGCTTCGAAACGCTCGGCGATCAAAGCGGCGTCCATCTGCTGCAAATCAACGCTTTCTTCCAACCCCAACGCAGCCAGGCGGTTCTCGGCTTGCGCCAGCATGCCGGCATCCAGATCAATGCCTATAACTTCGGCGCCCTTGGCCGCCATGGCAACCGTGAGCTCGCCGGTTCCACAGCCGATCTCGAGCACGCGCATTCCCGGGCGGACAACAAGCTCGACGAGTTGTTCCTGCAGATCCTGGAGTTTTCCTAAGGTGAGCAAACGGATACCGCGATCGTATTGCTGCGGCTGAGTCTCTAACCATTTCATGAAGACGGTGGCCATATGCATCCTTCCGCACGGCAAATTATAATAGACTGACCGGTCGGTTTATTATAGTATAGCCACATTCTGATGCGAGTCAAGCAAGATAAAAATGGTCCGGTATGCTATAATCCCAGCATGACAAATCTACCACAATCTCCCCCCTCAGACATATCCGCCGGAACTTCTGGGGAATCCAATGTTATCCTTTTGAAACGCAACGAGCTTTATGCCGCCTTACTGCCGCTTGCCTTCGTCACGGGTATCGCCGTTGGCTTCCTATTCTGGGGACGACAAATCCCCGATAGAGTCGTGAGCGCAGCGGTGCCATCTCCCACCCCACAAGAAACCAGCGCCGCGGCACAGCAACCGACACGTTTAGACATCGACGTAGATGACGACCCTGCCATCGGCCCTGAAGGCGCCCCCATCACGATCGTGGAGTTCAGTGACTTCGCTTGCGGTTATTGCCGCCGTTTCCACGAACAAACCTTCGAAGCGCTGCTCGAGGAATATCCGGATCAGATTCGCTTCGTTTACCGGGACCTCCCCGTTGTGGGCGGATTTGAAGCCGCGCAAGCGGCGGAATGCGCCAACGAACAGGGTAGCTTCTGGGAGTTCCACGATCTGCTTTTCTCAGGCGGGCTGGGTTTAGACGAAAGCGCCTACCGCGAGTATGCAGTAACTGTCGGCATCGACGCGGATTCACTCATGGAATGTGTCAACGAAAAACGATATGAGGATGAGGTGGAAGAGGACGCCCAGTATGCACTGAATCTGGGCGCAAACGGCACACCGACCTTCTTCATCAACGGAATCCCGCTCATCGGCGCTCGTCCGCTTTCGGATTTCGAGGCAATCATCGACAACGAACTCGAGAACGAATCACAGCCATAACCCACCAAGGCATTATAGAATGATAAAAGCGTCGAAATCGAATTCGACGCTTTTTTTCAACCATCTGGGAGCGAGGCACGATCAGGCGATTTCCCGCCGGGCTTCCTCCTTCTTGCTCCTCTTCAGTCCCGGCTGGGTAACATCATCCATTGGTTCTGAACTTTCCATTAGAGCGCCTTTCGCAAGCAGCGCGGGCACGTCCGCCTCATCGATCGGCTTTCCAAGATAATAGCCCTGCGCAGCATCGCAGCTCTGGGCATAGAGTATCGAGAGCTGGTCTATCGTTTCGACCCCCTCGGCAATGACTTCCAACCGCAAACTGTGGGCCATGGCGATGATCGCCTTCGATATGGCGGCATCGTTGGGATTGTTGGTCAAATCCTTGACAAAAGTCTGTGCAATTTTCAGAGTGTCAATGGGAAACTTGCGCAGATAACTCAAGGAAGAATAGCCTGTACCGAAATCATCGATCGAGATACGCACGCCCAGGTCTTTCAAGCGCATTAGCGTCGAACTGCTGGTTTCGGTTTGCTCCATCAGCGTGCCTTCCGTGAGTTCCAGTTCCACGCGACCAGGCGCAAGTCCCGTCTCGAGTAAGATGCGTTTGATGACGTCGAATAAATCTCCCTGCCGGAATTGGCGCGCCGACAAGTTGATCGAAATCCGAAAAGGCCGCGGCTTTGCCTCCAGCCACTGCTGCGTGTGTTTGCAAGCCTTTCGCATGACCCATTCCCCGATGGGGACGATCAACTCGGTTTCCTCCGCCAGGTCGATAAACCGCTGCGGATAAAGCAAGCCATAATTGGGAAGATTCCAGCGAAGCAGCGCCTCCAAGCCAATGATTTTTCCGCTGCGCAGATTTACGATCGGTTGATAGTGAAGAACAAGTTCCTCCCGATCCAAAGCATGGTACAGTCCACTTCGAAACGTCAATCGTTCTGTGGCGCGCAAATTCATCTCGGCGGCATAAAACTGGTAATTGCTGCAGCCTTTCTCCTTGGCCAGATACATCGACCGATCCGCAAATTTCAGTAAATCTTTGGCGTTTTCCGCGTCCATCGGATAGAGGGAGATGCCGATGCTCGTGGTGATAAAGACCTCGCGCTCGCTGATATGAAACGGCGGCGCTAATGCATTGATGATTTTTTGTGCCACGACAACCGGCACATCACTCTTCGGAAGCCCATCGAGGATGATGATGAATTCATCACCGCCCAATCGGGCAACGGTATCCGTGGCTCGCACACAATTTTTGAGTCGTTCGGCGACAGCTTGCAGGATGATATCGCCCGCATCATGCCCCAGCGTGTCGTTGATTACCTTGAAATTATCCAGGTCGAGGAACATCAAGGCGACCTGTTCATTATTACGGTCGGCACGAGCCAGCGCCTGCGACAAACGATCTTTAAAAAGCGTGCGGTTCGCCAGTCCCGTCAAATGATCGTACTGAGCGAGGTAGGCCAAACGCTCTTCGGCTTGCTTGCGCTCGATGGCATAACGCAGCGAACGTGTGAGCAGATTGCTGTCACCCTGCCCCTTCACCAGGCAATCCTGCGCCCCCGCTTTTATCGCCTGCACGACGATGCCTTCATCCGATACGTTGCTCAAGGCGACAATGGGGAGATTGGGAAATTCCGAATTGACGACCCGGATTGAATCCACCCCATGTGCATCCGGAGCAGAAAGATCGAGCAGCACGATGTCGAAGGAATCCTCCCGGAGCTGATCGATCGCACGTTGAAATACATTCTCGTGGTGAAACGAGAAACCTTTCAGATCGGCCTCTTCGAGGACGCCTTGCATAGTCCCGGAATCATCGGGACTATTCTCGACGAGCAGAACCTTAATCTCGTGCGAGTCCGCCATTTCGCCCACCCTTCAGATTCCACCAACTTGCGTTGTGCATGACGCTTCCACACGTTCTCGTAAGATCATTGGCCATGAAGATCCGGGCTTGAACGCTGGGCTGTTACAGCAATGATTGCGATGTGTAGAGGACGCTTCACGATACCACCAAATGTACTTCATCATCACGTAAAACGCATCGATTTTCAGGATGCTGACCGCTCTGCATTCTGATTGCTACTACCAAAGACGCACACGAACACATTCGCATTTCCAAGAGTCCCTGGCGCAGAAAACACACAATTTAATAACTGCCCTTGCGCAATAACAATTGCGCAGTAGGTTCCTCAATCGTACAGGAAGGGCTCTATGGTCCGACCTTACGAATACCCTACATTTCTGGGTCTACATAATACACCAAATGTCAGACAAATATCACATGAATTTGACCCATAGTCCACATGAATCTATTTTTCGGGGTTCGGCTACGGCTACGGTGCTTCGATTTCCACGACGACCATGCGGTGATCTGATGCCAGCGAGGTTGCCACCCATGCGGCGCGGGGCTCCAAATCCCGCAGCCAGACGAAGTCGATGCGCACTTGCGGTTCGATCGCCGGGCTGGTTAACGGAGGCGGATCGACCCCTAAGAGGAGAAAAGGATCATCGAATCCAGCCGCAAGGACCGCCTGCGGCACTGGCTCATCGAATTCGGCATTGAAATCGCCCCCGAAGACCGCATTGGAATGACCACCGACGAACACCAGCGCTTCGGCGATTTGGGCTTGTGTATCTTCGTCGCTCAAACCCATCCACACGCCATAGGCGTTCAGCGGTTCTGTTTCGATTTCGAGGTTCACCTCGATGATGCCGGTTTGCTCCTGCAGACTCGTCAGCCACGATTGCGTGGAAGGCGCTTCAGGGCCGCGGTAGAGCAGCGCGATTCCAGTGAGATGTTCTACGGTGGGCAAATAGACTTGGTTCATCTGCAACCTGCGCGCCAGATAGTATGCATCGTCCACGCAGTAGCTGGTGATGCGTGCTGTGTCCACCTCTTGCAACATCACCACGTCGACTTCGGCTTGCTCAATCGCTCGCGCCATATCTTCGAGCGTGAAGTGCCAATAGTCATCATACCCGTAATGGATGTTGTACGTGGCAGCGCGAACGACGCCCTCCGCATGGAAATCGGCTGCCGGTTTCGGCCAGGCTACGACGAAGGTAACGACGAACGCTGCCAGGGCAAACATGCCTTCAGGAACCAGACGAAAATGAGGTGGCGGAAGTGTCGATCCCGTCGGCGCCTGAAATACGACACCTGCGCCAAGCACTACACCTGCAGCCAGAAATACGGCCCACCCGTATCCGCGCAAAATCAGTAAGGTGTATGCATACGTAAAAGTAAAAGCGTATACAAAATTGAACACCAGGAAAAGCAACATACCCAGCGCTACGTTCCCGCCTGTTCGGCGAGCCGTTTTCGGTGAATTGGCGAAGCAGGCAGCAAAAGCGGACAGCGCTGCAACCTGTGCCACAAGGATGGCCAGGAGACTGAGACCGCCCTCGGAAAAATAGCCGATGGCCAGTCCCAAGAGCAGCAACATGCATAGACCGAGCCCTGCCATCGATGTCTGGAAGACGCGTACGAACAAATCGCGTATCGACGGCAAGGCGAACAAGATAGCTAAACCCATGAGGAGTACGGCAGAAGCGATATACGCAGTGGAACTCCAACGCGCTGCTGCGTTGGGGAAGGATAGCAAGGAGATTTGTAAAAATAGAAAGCCGCTCAAGGCGACCCCGTCTACGAAACGAATTCCCACGGGCTCGACCTTATCCTCGCCTGTACGCCGGAAATGCAGCCCGGCGAAAGCGACGACTGCGATACTCCACAGGACTTGCACGTAGAGCCAGGAACTGCGCAGGCTTGGATCATATGTGTGCCCAATGGCGCGCAGCAATTGATCCAAGACCAGGGCACTCAGTATATATTGTACGAACGAGCGCCGTCCTAGCTGCAAGCGGATCGTCAGGAAGAGGCTCCCGAAAGCGACGCTGAACAACGAACTCCAGAAGCGTACGTCTGCGTGATTGACCGTCATACTGATGCGGGAAATCGATGCAACGGTGGCAAAGACCAGTGCCCAACGTTTATGATCCTTTTTCGGGGACCAAAGTGCTGCGCCAAATGCAAGCAGCACAAGGAGATTACTTACCACGAGCCAGGAATCGACCGGTCCTTCGAAAATCTGGTCGTAGATGATGCCAAAAAGTACGGAGAAGAGCACCCGCAAACCCTGCAGGAAGAAGAGCAACACGGATACAGACACGAATGAATCCATTCCTCGCGGCTTCATCACAATCTCCTTTTTCCCTTGATCCATCCCCAACAGGTTCTGGGATCGCAAGTAAAATATCGACGTCCCGCGAATGGCACACACTACACGAAGGCCATTTCGCGCAGGACCCGCTTACAATCCAAACAGCCAACTCAGGGATAAAATTCTTTTAGTTCACCCACCGGGAGCGTAATCAAACCCTCCTGCGCCTCACCTACCTGAGACACCTGATTCAGTTCTTCATCCACCAAATACGCAGTGTACGCCGCCACCAACGCATCCAATGGGTCAGCTTCGTACAAACCGTCTAAAGGCAGATTTCCCGTCAGCAAGTGATGGCGAGTCATCTCCTCGAGTACGCGCAGGGGATTGAACACATCGAGGCCTTCCTGATAAAGCACCAATTGACGCTGCATGCGACCTTCGAGCGTTCGTTTTAGAAGCGGTCGATGCTCCAGGAGCACGGAATAGCAAGCATGTGGACTGACTTCGATGAAAGAATGACCCTTCGCTTCGTCTCCGACATGATACGCTTGGAAGGACAAATCCCTTAAACGGCGGAACAGGTGAAATCCATTCCGCACCCATCCGGGCGCCTTCTGTTCGTCGGCCGGCGTGTTGTAGAGACGGATGTTACAGCGGCGCAGCATGAATTCACAAACGCGCCACTTCGTCCAGGTATTTCCGTCCGCTTTTAGATTGTTGCGCCGGCGGATCTCAGGTTGTCGCATCAGGCCCTGGTTTGGTGCCTGTGGTGCTGCAATGGCGACGATGACGTTTTCCAATCCCGCCACGAAAGCCAGCACGGATTCGATATCCCCTTGATCCAGCGCCAGAATTTGTTTTCTTTTATCGATGACAGCATAGTCCAGCGGACGTCTTCCTGCCGTCGGGTCGATTCCCATGTATGCGACGTCTGAAAAAAGCA
>CAYYVY010000108.1:0-10825 GCA_964475265.1 uncultured Anaerolineaceae bacterium
ACCGCTCCGCGCCCGAACAGATCGGCAGTTTCCAATCGCTGCGCATTTGCTTGCCATCGTTCAACGCTTTCATGGCGTGATGGTTGAAAGTGTAGCGCGCACCTTTGGATTTACTGGCCCAGATCAGCGTCTCGTGGGCGTTGGTGAAGCGCACGCCGCGGAAATTGGGCATGGGATTGGTCTTGATCCACAGCACGTCGTTCAAAATCCAGTAGCCCAAATCCTGCAGGATAGTACCCAGGCGGTAGATGTTGTGATAGGTGCCGATGACCCAAATCGTGCCGTCGTTCTTGAGCAGGCGACGGCAGGCGCCGAGCCAGGCGCGGCTGAATTCGTCGTAGGTCTCGAAGCTGGAGAAACGATCCCAATCGTCCTGCACGCCGTTCACTTTGGTCATGTTCGGACGCCAGAGATCCCCAGTAAGCTGCAGGTTGTAGGGCGGATCGGCGAAGATCAAATCCACGCTCGCTGCCGGCAGCTTTGGCATGATCTCCAGGCAATCCCCGTGGAGGATTTGACCGAGATACTTTTCTAATGCGGACATCCCACCTCTTTGAACTGACTTCAAAGCCACACTTGATCCCTGACAAGTCTACACGCAAGCCCCACGTTCTTCAACCCGCAGGCTGTCGATCCAATCAACGGAATGCGTGTAGAATAATGGGCAAGATCCAATCTTGCGGGAGAGACAATGACCAGCTGGCGAGAAACCCTGCGTTACGATCCCATCCCCCCACTGCTTGCTGCGGACGACGAAGCGCTGCGCTATTTCACCAGGCGCGATCTGCTCGACGAGTCTGTCGGGCCGCTCGAAGCAATCTGGGACCTGCCCGCCGCGCAGAAGATCGCCAGGCACCAACAGGAAGACGGCTCATGGAAACGATCGGGGAAACCGAAGCACGAGGCGAACAATTACAATTTGATCGAAACCTGGAAGCAGAACCGCTTTTTGGTGCAGATGTACGGCTTCAATCGTGATAATCCGGTCGGCGAGAAGGCAGCCGAGTTCATCCTTTCCTGCCAGACGGAAGAAGGCGACATCCGCGGCATGCTCGCCAATCAATACGCCAGCTACTACACCGGTGCCCTGCTGTTCTTGCTGGTCGAAGCCGGCTACGGGGATGATCCCCGCGTGGAAAAAGCCTTCCAGTGGCTGCTCGCCATGCGCCAGGATGACGGCGCCTGGTCGGTTCCCATCGTCACCCACAAGTTGGATTGGCCAACGCAGATTGAACTCACCAGCCAGTATCACGAACCACTGCAGCTCGACCGCACGAAGCCGTTCTCACACAACGCCACCGGCATGGTCCTGCGTGCCTTCGCCGCCCACCCGCGCCATCGGAAAAGCAAAGCCGCCATCTACGCTGCAGAACTGCTCGCTTCGCGCTTCTTTCAGAAGGACGCCTACACCTCTTACCAGGCGGAACGCTACTGGGTCATGTTCCAGTATCCTTACTGGTGGAATCAGCTGGTGGCGGCGCTGGACTCCATTTCGCTCATCGGCATCCCCAAAGAGAACGAAAACGTCCACAAGGCGTTGGACTGGCTGATCGAACATCAGCAAGCAAGCGGACTGTGGAAATCGTCCTACGCCGAGAGAGGCAAGGCCCACGCTGCGTCGAAGGACAGCACGCCATGGGTGAGTCTGGCGATCTGCCGGGTGCTGAAGCGCTACGCAAGTTGAACTCGATCCGACCACACGCGAACATTCTTTGGCACCGTCTGCGTCATGATTAAAACAAAATCCCCCTCTTCCGACCTTTGCATCAGAAGAGAGGGAGCCTACAGAATGATGAACGCTATACTGCTTCCGATTTAACAATGGGGATGTAGATATCCACCTCAGCTGTATCACTATCCGGCTGACTGCGTTCATCATACACTTCGAGATCCGCCGTCATGGCGTGCTCGTAGCCGGATTCCGGCAGCCAGGTCGAGTAGATGTAGCGCGTGGCGTCCTGAACGGCCTTGGTGATCGGACCCTTGGCGGTGAAGACCGCGTAGGTCGCTGCAGGAATCTTGCGCCCGATCATATCGTCGGGTATGTTGTCCAGACTGCTGACTTCCATGGCGATCATGTAGGTGAAATTGGGACTCTCAAAATCCGTACAAATCCCATAGCAGGTGTTCTCATTCGCCACGTTGGGGACATTTTTCAAGGTGTCTTTTCCCATCTCCTCTTCCCAAAAGAGCGGAATTCGTTTGATATTTTCTTCGCCTTCGATGGTGCACTTGATCGCCGGTCCGATGACGAGAAATTCCGCTTTATCGACAATTTTCGGTTGAACCTCAACCATTTCCATTTCTCCCTTCAATCTGTTGTTTTTTACATCCATGGGCAGGAAGGTACGAAACGAGGCCTTGCGCTTGCGGAAATCGCCGGGGTTTCGGCCGAATTCTTTCTTGAACGCCCGGGTGAACGCCTCCTGGGACTCGTATTGACACTTGAAGGCTAATTCCAGGATGCTGATTTCCGTCGTGCGCAGTATTTCGCTCGCCACGGACAAACGCCGCCGGCGGATGTATTCCTTCAACGTATAGCCGGCCATGGCTTGAAACAAGCGATAAAAATGGTACGGCGAGAAGAAAGCCCGCTCTGCAACGTCTTGCAGGAAGATCGGCTCGAACAATCGACCTTCAATGTAATCGATGGCTTTTTGTATCCGCTCGGTGGTATCCATTTTCTCGCTCCCGGGATATAAAAAAATATAATGGAAGAAGTGGACTTTGTTTTGATATTTTGTGCGGAGTTCACGGACCGCCCGGGGAATATGATCGATCCGAATTGGGTAACGGTCGTGATCCGACGATTATTAAATAGGATAACTGGAATTTCGTGGTCCAACAATAAACACGCAGAATGCGCCAGAAAAACTCAAGAGGCGATAACTACGATTCTTGCGCGAGATACGCTTCGTACAACTCCCAACTGGCTTCGATCACCGCTTGCATCGCCGCATTCTTCATCTCTGGGTCAACGATAATTCCCGTTCTTGTTATGTCAAAGCTGTTGTAATAATCCCGCAGGTCAGTGATGTTCAACAGCGTACTAAATGCTCGCTCTGAATGTTTTGTGGGAAATTCTGTCGGATCATCGAAATTTTCGGATACCACCTCGATCAGCGCCGGCACGGCGGGCATGCCGATCTTTTCCAGCGAGTCCCCTGCCTGGAATTGAAGGTGACCATAAAACAGGATGCCTTCTCCCTCATCCATTAACGCTGCGATCAGCACCTGGATGCTCTCTTCCGTGACCGGAATGACTTGACCCAATACCTGGATCGCCGCGGCACGCACGTCGGGATGCGAGTCCTTGCTGGAGTCGATCAAGACCGCCAGCACATCATCCGGAACTTGTTCGAGGTTTCCCAACGCTAAAACCGCGTTCCATCGTTCCACGGGATCATCGGCACTACGAGAGGTATCGATCAACGTTTCGATGTCATCGTCCTCCGCCAACAAATGCGTATTCCACCAGGTTTCCCAGCAGCGAACTTCTTCGTCAGAAAAATCTGTAAGCCGATTACATGGCGCTTGCGCAAGTCGGAACAGCGCGCCGCTCAGATTGTTCCGATAGTCGACATCCAGCGTCACCGAGGGTGACTCCACGCCAACCTCGATGACCTTCTTTATAGTTCTATCCAACTCTTGAATCAAAACCGGAATCGCTTCGATGGCCTGAGGGCCGATGTCGGCCAATGCGTCCGCGGCATATGCTTTATTTTCATGCGTTGTCTTCTCCGCTTCCAACACTCGAATGAGTTGGGGAAGTGTTTCGGAAATATCTTCATCCATCGACGATAACGAGCTCACCGCAATATGCCAATAATTTCCCCCATCGATCACCACGGCTGCGGCTCGCGGTCCCCATATGCGGATCATTCCCGAAATTATTGGCTCATCCCACACATTCGACCAATAACCCCGGCTCGACGACGGCGTTTGTGGGCAATCCATGATGAAGTCCGGAGTATAGGAATTGTCGATATTCAGCACGATCGCTTGTTGCTCCGACGTGGACAGGGATAAGGTGCCTTGAATACGTCCACCGGTGTTGCAAGTTGCTTCACCTCCATCGTTATAGACGTATACGTCCCACCTGGGCTCTACGGTGGCGCTGATCTGCATCGTTGCATCGCAAGTGTCATCCAGGGGATTTACGTGGATCGACATACCTGCCAATATCTCACGCACCGTCGATTCGATCGGCAAAGAGAAATTGCCGGGTAAATCGACATACGTCAGATCGACCCCCAAGCATACGCTTGCCACGATCACGTCCGCCCATTCTGAATCGCGAATCGCCACCGCAGTTGGAGAAGGCGTGATAGTTGGGGTTGATGTGGCTGTGGAAGTCTGCGTAGCCGTGATGGTCGCGGTACGTGTGGAAGTCGGCAGTTGGGTTGCGGATGCCGTCGCGGTTTGAGTGGATACGAACGGTGCCAGAAGAGACGAACTGCATGAAGTCAGTCCGAGAAGCATTGCGCAAAGGAAGGGAAGTCTCCAGCGCATCCTGTGTGATATTCGACTGGCAATATCCTGTGCTGATTGCATTTGCAAAATACTCCTGATTGAGGGCAACCGCGATCGTTTCAGAAACTCTGTATTGATGGGATGAAGACCTTCAACCAATCCAAATGAATTATCCAGCGACGTTTTCCTTGGCGCCGAGTCGTTTTACTTTATAGCCGACTCGAGCCAGAATCGTTGGCAATTGCCGGGCCGCGATGCGGCTTTTCTCTTTCGCGGCTTCCGGAAGCTCGTGCCAGGGAACGAGCGCGGGGTGCGACTTCGTACTTGGGTCTTGACTGCCCGGTGCGTACTTCCAACCCTGTTGGCGCTTTTCATCGCACCATCGCCCGTGCTCCAGTTCAGCCATGATTTCAACTTCGGAATTGGAAAAATGATACACAGGCTCGGTCCAATCCCAGAGCACGTTTAACCCACATCCAACGCCTTTCAAGAGTTCACCGATATGGTCCGCCTGACGTCTGATCTCCTCACGCACGTTCTCAGGAAGATGCACCCAGGGCCGGCTGGGAACACGGACCGACCTGGCGAATCGACCTTTATGTTGATGAAATAGAAACGCCTCGTGCAGGGAGCGAGCCAGCGCTTCGTGTGTTCCCCGAGATACGATTTCCGGGTTACACGTACGTTCCAGCAAGCCAAAAGGATGGATCGAGACCAGATCATCGTGGTCCTCTCGACCGCGAATAAGCTCCGCCATGCCGCTCTCTTCGGACACTCGCATGATTATGGACGTCGAGTGTTCGGGCAGCCGGCGGCGAAGGGTTAACCCCGTATACAGCGCTTCGGAGGGCTCGTCGTAGCAGATAACTGCGATGTCGATATCCGTTAAACCATCTGCATCGACGAGGTGCTCTCCACGGATGAATTCGGGGGAATTGACGCTCATGTTTAGGGCGGTGATCTCCGCACTCGATGAAAGTCCCGGATAACGGGCGTTCAACAGTGCCAGCACTTCTTTGGCGCCGCGATCGATCAATGTCATGCGGATGCGTGCGTTCGAATCCCCCCGCCGAAAATACCATTCCTTGGCGGTTTCCACGACGAGATTGGTACCAAGCTTGTCCATTCCCAGGATCAGCACGTGTGGAGACAATCCCGCGCTGCGCACGCTTCTCCTGGGCAAAATGTAATCATCGACGAGAATCTTCGCGCCGAACAAATACACGTTGAACATCTCGAGCCGGATATTCTCGAAATGCCGATCGCTAAACATGCGTTCCTGGAGCAAATCCCACAACGCCGGATCGACGATATGAATCAGGCAATTCAACGGATCGGCTTGTCGCTGGGAACACAATTCATTCGCCCGGACGGCCACTTCGGTGTTGGCTCGATCGTTGCTCGAAACAGCGATAAGCATACTCGCTTTTTGTACGCCAGCTTGATTCAGGACGGCAGGATCGGAGAAATCGCCTACGACAACCACGGCGCCGTTACGTCTGCAGGCTTCGATTTGAAGGTTGGCAGCATTTCTTTCGATCACGATGACTTTGGCGCCCATGGAGAGGTAGCGCTTGACCAGCAAACAGCATTTACTGCCCAGGCCGCCGACCACGATATGACCGCGCCAGGATCGTGACATCAACCATTGGAATTGCTCTCGGAATAGGTTCATCAACGCACGCTGCGCCCCTGCCTGCAAGCAGGAGGGACAATCCGCAATCGACGCCTACGGAAGAGTCGATTGCAGTATGAGTCTGTGGTTTCAAACCGATCTCGGTTAAAATCTCAAACGATACCGGCTTGGCATCGACCTGACTACCTCAGGGATTATAGGGGAGAGTAACTCTCAGCGAAAGGTTCTTCGGCGGACCAACGCAAACCCACGGTTGATATAATTTCTCTAGAGTCGCGATCGATTATTTCCTGGTCTGAGGGAGGAGCGACAATGCAAAACGAGCGGTGGATGTCCCGAAAAGTCGTCATCGTGGGTGCAGGAGCTGTGGGTTCGACCTTCGCCTATGCTCTGGCGCAAAGCGGTCTGGCAGACGAAATCGCCCTGCTCGACGTCAACCATGAATTGGCCACGGGAGAAGTGCTGGATCTTTCCCACGGCCTGCCGTACTATCCCAACGTACAGATTTCAGTCGGACAAGCGCACGATTACGCAGACGCCCACGTGATCGTGATCACCGCGGGTGCGAAGCAGAAAGGCGCCGAAACGCGGCTCGACCTGCTGCAGCGAAACGCCGCCATCATCGAAAACATCGTCGACGACATTCTCGAGCACGAATCGAGAGCCATCATCGTCGTGGTCAGCAATCCCGTCGACGTATTGACCTATCTGGCACACAAAAGAACCTCCTGGGAAAGAGGACGGCTGATCGGCTCCGGCACTGTGTTGGACAGCGCCAGATTTCGATACCTGCTGAGTATGCACTGTGGAGTCGATGTGCACAACGTTCATGCTTACATTCTTGGTGAACACGGCGACAGCCAGGTGGCGGCATGGTCGATGTCCCATTTCGCCGGAGTGCCGATCAACGAATACTGTAAACATTGCGGGAGCTGTGCAGGCTGGGAGGAAATGAAGGCGGAGATTGAGGAAAAAGTGCGCCGCTCTGCATACCACATCATCGAATACAAGGGTGCCACAAATTATGCCGTCGGTTTGGCTTTGCTGCGCATTGTAGGCGCCATCATCCGCGACGAACGCAGCGTCCTGACCGTCTCCGTTCCGCTGCAAGGCGAGTATGGATTGAACGACGTCAGTCTCGGTGTTCCCAGTATCGTCACGCAAAACGGTGTGGAAAGCGTCATCGAAGCCAACTTGACGCCCAACGAGCTGGAAGCGCTTCATGCCTCCGCCGTGTTAATGCAAGAATCCTTAAAGCAAATTCAAAGAAGCGAGTAGCGCTTGAGGGAAAGTGGAATCCACAGGTGGAATGCTGTTAGTGGATGTCATTGGCTGAAATCGAGGCGAATCAAGCCGAGTCACTTCGCAGGACGCGTGACAGCAATCGCCCGATCTGCTCGACTGTTGGCGGTTTGCGCAGCCAACCACTCAACCCCTCTGCCTCCAGATCCAACAGCTCGTCCTCGCGCGGATGCCCCGTCATCATCACCGTAGGCAGCGCCAAACCCTGCTGCTGTATGCGATGCAGTAATTCTTTCCCCCCCATTTCAGGCATCACCAGATCGCTCAACACGAGATCCACTCTGCTCGCATTCTTTTCTAACACCTCGAGCGCCTGGCGCCCATTGGCAGCACCCAGGACCTGATAATCCAGGGATTTTAGGATCTCGACCAGAGCCTTTAACAGCGCTTCATTGTCCTCCACGACCAAAATCGTCTCCCCATGACCGCGATACGAAGCCCGGGTATCGACGGTTGGGCGTTGGGCAGGTTTCTCTGATTCGGCAGGTATATAAATGTGGAAAGTGGTTCCCTTCCCAAGCGTCGAATCAACAGTGATGTGTCCCTCGTGCTGTTTGACGATACCGTACACTTGCGCCAATCCCAGACCAGACCCTTCCCCCGGCGCTTTGGTCGAGAAAAAGGGATTGAAAATATGAGGCAACACGTCAGCAGAGATGCCAACCCCTTCGTCAGCCACCGTAAGACGCACCCACTTTCCCGGCCTCAGTTCGTGCAGCTTGGCCGCTTCCTCTTTATCCACGTGCAGATGATCGAGTTTGATCTGCAGCAGACCGCCCTTCGGCATTGCATCCCTCGAATTCAGCGCCAAATTCAACAAGATTTGCTGCATGCGTGTTGGATCGGCGTTAACCGTGTACTCTTCATCGGCCTTCATGAATTCGATGCGGACGGTTTCGGGCAGCATGCGTTGGAGCAACCTTATCTGTTCTTGCAGCACGGAGGCCAAGTCGATGGGGAGTAGCTCGAGAATGGCGCGGCGTCCGAAATCCAGAATCTGTTGAATGAGATCCCTGGCACGGTCGGTTTGTTGCGTGATGATTTCAAGATGATCCCGATAACCCGCTGGCAATTCTGGATTACGCAAATCCTGCCGAGCGTATAAAGCGATGATCGACATGATGTTGTTGAAATCGTGGGCTAACCCCGCTGCCATTTGACCCACGGTGGCGAGGCGCTCTTGCTGATGAAATTCTCGCTGAGCCTGCTGCTCCAGTGTGACGTCTTCGACGATCACAAGGTAGTTTCCCGTTTTTAGATCGCCGCTCATTGCTTGTGCGGTGACTTCGAAAACGCGACCTTTGGCCGTCACCTCCTGGCGGAGGCTTTCCGTCAGTGGCGACGAATGTATATCTTCCAACATGCGGCTTCCCAGGTGTGTGAGCTTTTCACCCACCTGGGCGTTTGCCAGGATCTTCAACGCTTCTTGCCCGATCGGGTTGGCCAGGATGACCTTGTCGTTCGAGTCGATCAAGAGCAAACCCACCGGCACGGTGCTCATCACGTCGAGCAACCGCTGCGCTTGCTCGCGCAACTGGTCGAGCAGTATCTCTCGCTGCTTTTCGGCAAGTTTACGTTCGGTGATGTCTTTGGAAACCGAGATCGAAACCTGCTTGTCGTCGATCGTGGCAAAATTGATCGTCACCTCAACCGGAAATTCCGATCCGTCCTTCCTGCGGTGGATTGTCTCCATGCTCGATATACCCTGGGTACGCGTCGTCGTTCGATGCTTTCGCCATCGCTCCTCATCGAGATTGGGGTCGATCTCCCAAATGCGCATGCTCAACAATTCTTCACGGGTATATCCGAGATTATCGCAGGCGTATTGATTGACGTAGTAGATGCGCCCTTCATCATCCACTTGAAACATGCCGATTTGCGCATGATCGATTCCTGCATGTGTCAGCGCCAGACGAAGCTCTGTCTTCTCCCGTTCCGTGAGATCGCGCGTGATGCTAAAGATCGCCGGTTCTCCGGCGTAGGTCACCAGGCTGGAGCTCACCTCCACTGGAAAGGTCTTGCCATCCTTGGTCACGTGTTTGGTTTCGAATACTTGCGTCTCACCCATCTTCATGCCTTCGATGAGCTGGCTGATTCCATCGTTGCTAATATGAGCATCGATATCAAACGGCCCCATCGAAAGCAGCTCTTCTCTTGAATATCCCAAAACCTCCACAGCCGCATCATTAACCTCGAGGAATTTGCCATTGAAATCGATCACGAAAGCGGTGTCGTTCATCCCATTAACCAGGGCCTTATACTCCTGCTCTCTTTTAAACCACGCCGTTCGGTCTCGTAATGTCAACAAGAGTCCTGCTGCTTCTTGATCCACTCCCATGATGGGTATCATGGTCCAATCATATATACATTGCTCCCCCTGCGGATTTTCATCGAAACGAAACCCTTTCGCCGATTCAAAAACGACTTCTTTGGATTCCAAAACGCGGCGTAAAAGGGTTTCATTATCCGTGCTCGGGTATAGGGTAAAGAAATTCTTGTCCCGGAAGTACGCCGGTTCACGACCGGCCGCATCAGCGAACGCCCGACTGACACGGATGATATCGAAGTCCAAATTCAGGTGAACCACGAGCATGTGCGTGCGATCGAACATACTTTCCAGAATTTGATGCACTTCGATTGAATCTGGTTTCCCCGCAGCACGTAGTCCTTCCAATTCGTCTACGCGGCGGCGCAGCTCGTCGATCTCCTGCACAAGTTCTTTCTTGGTTTTTCTCGTGGATGTCATCACGTTCCCAACACTGCGTTTGATGCTCGAATCAAAACCACAACTCTGCGGTATGAAAAGAGTGACCGGAAATCAAGGAAAGAAATTATGGTAATGACGGATCGTTCGCATGGCGGATTGCAGAAGACAAGGCTTGGTTTTTCTTTCGTCAATTTGGTTTCGATGACGGATAACTATGGACTCTCTGTTGTCTTCTCGAACCGAAAAGTGAGTCAAGTCTGGAAACTCCTACAAGTATTCTTAAGAAAATCCTGCGACAGTGTACGCTGTATTATCGTTGGCAATGTGAGTATTATCGGCTCCAACAGCTTGATGGAGTGCGTGACTGCAGGAGGTGGATGACCGGGGGATGGTGTGACGATGGATGATTCGTTCTGCGTTGCCCCTTTTAACTTGGTTTCCAACTGTCTTCATTCTACATTTTTATGAAGTAATTGTGAAGCAATTTTTATGTACTATTCCAACAGTGAATACGGTAGACCTGTACCATCCGGTTTCTGCGGAGTCCGCACCATCGATTCCAACCGAATTTAATGTAATACCTGACAAAATTTCTAATTTCGCAGCGCCCTGACTTCTGTGAGAACAGCAGCACGCACCACAGAGTGAAGAATCTGTTATAGGTCAATGAAAAGGTCAGTGTAATAGTTCAATAAAAATGTCAGGGT
>CAYYVY010000109.1:0-10749 GCA_964475265.1 uncultured Anaerolineaceae bacterium
TTCTACATCACCAGCCCCAAATTCGTCTCCGCCGATGGCGGCTTCAAACGTGTGGTTTGGATGTCCTCCGTTCTAAAGAAACAGATGGCGGAAGAACTCAGCCAAGTGGCCGAGCGAGAGGGCGATCCCGATTTACTCGATAAAATCGCCGATGAAACCATATGCACCGACGTGGAAGGATTGCTCGAATATCTACAAAAGAAAGGACATCCAGCGCTCGAGATGGAGCCTATGTTATAAAAACCGGGAAGGCAAGTTCAGGGGTCGGGATTCGGGATGTTGATATGCATCGTTGGTTCGAACCGAACTGCATCCGAATCATCGATCCCTACTCCCTTTCCTGTCAAACCCGTAGGAGGACGAAATCCCAATGACCGTTGAAATCCCGAAAGAAAAGTACACGAGTAGTGTGCGCCAGGTAACCATCGGCGCCACAGCCGACGAAGGCGGGACACGCGCACACACTTTGACGATCGGGGGCGAGACCTGTATGCCTTTCCTGCTGCACGAGGGCTCGACGCCTAACCGCCCGGCCCTTGCCCTGGAAATCCGCGATCGCAAACCCGAGGATTGGTCCGAGTTGTTGATCGAAACTTGGGGAGACGCGATCGGCGATCCGGTCGCATGGGCCAGGGCAGCTGAAGAGGTCGGCGCCGACTTGATCTATCTCAAGCTCAGCACCACCACTCCCGATGGAGAACCCAATTCCCCGGAAAACGCCAAAAAGATCGTGCGGCAGGTATTGGAAGCCACCGGACTCCCCCTCGCCGTGATCGGACCAGGACAAGCCGACTTGGACAACGAACTGATCGTTGCCGTTGCCGAAGAAGGTAAAGGCGAACGTCTGCTGCTCGGACTCTGTGAAGAGAACAACTACCGCACCATCGTCGCCGCCGCCTTGGCGCACGATCACCTGGTTCAATCCAAGACCCCCATGGACGTCAATCTGTCCAAGCAATTGGTCATCTTGATCCACGACATGGGAATGCCGCTCGAACGCATCGTCATGGATCCGACCACCGGCGCCCTGGGATACGGAATCGAATACGGTTATTCCGTCATGGAGCGCCTGCGCATGGCTGCGCTGCAAGGCGATACGATGACCCAACAACCGATGATCGTCACGCCGGGTGAGGAAACCTGGAAAGTAAAGGAATCCAAAGTCGGCGAGGGTGTCCCTGAAACTTGGGGAGATTGGAAGCAACGTGCGCTTAATTGGGAAGCCATTACGGCCACGACAATTATTCACTCAGGAGCAGACCTCATCGTGTTGCGACATCCCGAAACACTGAAACACGTGCGCAACATGATCGACGATCTGATCCAAACCCAAACGGCATAACAAGCGCGGAGGAAGAAGATGGCATTAACCGGACTAGAGATCTACAAACTACTACCACAGACCAATTGCAAGGAGTGCGGCTTCCCCACATGCCTGGCCTTCGCCATGAAGTTGGCCGCCAAACAAGCAACTTTGGACGACTGCCCATACGTAAGCGATGAAGCCAAATCCAAACTCGAAGCTGCTTCTGCGCCGCCCATTCGTCTGGTCGAACTCAAGAACGAAGAAGGTGAAGTGAAAGTCGGGAACGAGACTGTCCTCTTCCGACACGAGAAAACCTTCTATAACAAATGCGGACTCTTTTTGAGACTGAAGGACGATGAGGACGCCGGGATACTTAGCAATAAAGCCAGCGAAGCAAATGCCTTCCACGTGGATTATGTTGGCATCGATCTGTACCTGGACGGCTTCGCCGTCGAAGCTGCATCGGGAGACCCCGCAACCTTCGCTTCTGCCGTGAAAGCCGTGAACGAAGCCAGCAAGAAGCCGCTGATCCTGATCGCCGATTCGGCGGATTTAGCAAAAGCGGGGCTCGAAGCTGCTGAAGGAGCGCGTCCACTTTTGTATGCCGCCGATGCAGACAATTGGGAGGCCATGGCCGAGGTCGCCAAGGAGAAAAATGTCCCTTTGGCCGTACGCGCCGAAACGCTCGACGGCCTGGCCGATCTGACCCAAAAGCTCAAGGAGGCGGGTATCGAGGAGTTGGTCTTGGACCCCGAACTCGGCGGATATCACGATTCGCTGCACAAACTCACCGCCATCCGTCGTTTGGCGCTCAAAAAGACATTCCGGCCCCTCGGATTCCCGATCATCAGCTTCCCTGGAACCGCATCTGAAGCCGATGAAACCCTGCTCGCCGCCGAACAGATTGCCAAATACGGCGGGCTGATCGTGCTCGATACGTTCAATCCTGCCAGCTTGTATGCCTTGCTGGTACTGCGCCAGAACATCTACACCGACCCACAGAAACCGATTCAAGTTCAACCCGGTTTGTACGAGATCAACGATCCCAAGCCAGATTCACCGCTTCTGGTGACCACCAATTTCTCGATAACGTACTTCTCGGTTGCGAACGAAGTAGAAGGCGCCGGAAAACCCGGATGGCTGTTGGTCGCCGACTCGGAAGGAATGAGCGTGCTCACTGCCTGGGCGGCTGGCAAATTCGATGCGGAACGCATCGCAAAGGACATCAAGGCGTTCAACGTGGCAGACAAAGTCGAACATCATAAGCTGATCATCCCCGGTCACGTCGCCACGATATCGGGCGAGCTGGAAGAGGAACTACCGGGCTGGAAAATTCTGGTCGGCCCTCGCGAGGCAGTCGACATCAGGGGCTACCTCGATAGCGTGTGGCAGAATTAAGCTTTTACCGACCGGATCGGCCCAAAGTCGCATGGTACAGAATCGACATGCGGAGTAGGTTACGTACATTGAAAGCAACAATGAATAACCCCATCGAGACGTTGCGCGCAACGTCTCGATACGTATTAACAAGGTAGAAACCAGCATGGCGACCCATAAAATACGCTTCTTGCCAGCCGATCAAAGCGTCGCTGTCCCCACAGGGGCCTTAATAACGGACGCCGTGCAGGAAGCCCAATTGGAAATCCAGCAACCTTGCGGCGGACAAGGTCGCTGCGGTCGCTGCGCCGTAATCATCGATGGTGAGGGCGCACGAAGGCGTTCGACGATCCGCATTTCGGCGGAAGACATCGCTGCCGGATACGCCCTCGCTTGCCAGACGATCATCGAGGGCGACCTTACGGTCACGATTCCGGAACAGGAAAAAATCGAGCGCCGTCTGGTAACGGACAAATCCGCACGGAAGATCGAGCTGCCATTCGAATACGATCCTGCCGTCCACCAAACTGTGCGAGTCTTTCAACTCGAGCTTTCACCTCCCTCGATCAATGACAATCTGGATGACCTCAGCCGACTGCGCAAAGCGCTCAAGGAACATGGCGTGAAGCAGTTAGACGTACCGCTATCCGTCCTACGACGCACGGGAGAAACGCTTCGGCAAGCGTCTTGGTCACCATGGGTCATTGTCGAATACGATGCGCCGGGAAGTGATTCGGCAGAATTGATCGAGATTCAAAGCCATCCGATCCATCCCTTCGGATTGGCGCTCGACATCGGCACGACAACCGTTACGGCCTATCTCGTCGACCTGACCAGCGGCGAAGTAAAAAATCAGGCTTCCGAATACAACGGCCAGATCGCACGCGGCGAGGATGTGATTTCGCGCATCGTCTTCGCTTCCAAAGGCGACGGGCTGCAAAAGCTCTATGCCTTGGTGCGGGAGACGATTGACACTTTGCTCGATAGATTGCAAAAACGCAGCGGTGTTTCGCCGCAGCAAATCTACAAGGTCAGCGTGGCGGGAAACACCACCATGATGCACCTCTTCCTTGGGATTCCGCCGGAAAGCATTCGTCTCACGCCCTACGTTCCTGCCGCAAACCAACCTTCAATCTTCCGCGCCCAGGATTTGGCGTTGAACGTCTACCCTCTGGCTGCGGTGGACTGCCTGCCCGCCGTCGCCTCCTACGTCGGGGCAGATATTACCGCCGGCGTGCTGGCCAGCAAGCTTTCCGACACGGCAGACCTGACCCTGTTCATCGACGTGGGCACGAACGGGGAGACCGTCCTGGGAACGCATGAATGGATGGTCACCTGCGCCTGCTCGGCCGGTCCCGCTTTTGAAGGTGCTGGAGTGATCGACGGCATGCGCGCCACACTGGGCGCCATCGAAGAGGTGTGGGTGAACACCAACACCTACGAACCCACCATCCGCGTCATCGGCGGCAAGAAACCGATCGGAATTTGCGGTTCCGGCTTGATCTCGCTCTTGGCGGAGCTGTTCGTCACCGGCGTCATGGACCGCGCTGGAAATTTCAAGTTGGATCTGGACACCCCGCGTGTGCGCCAGGGCCAGTACGGCCCGGAATACGTCCTCGCCTGGGGAAAAGAAACCGAACACGGCAAAGACATCGCCCTGAACAAAGTGGATGTCAATAATCTGATGCGCGCCAAAGCGGCCATCTATGCCGGATTCAGCGTCTTGGCCAGCAGCGTCGGCGTCGATCTGGACGACGTGCAGCAGATGCTGATCGGCGGCGCTTTCGGAAAATACATCAACGTCGAGAACGCCATCAAGATCGGTTTGCTGCCCGATCTCCCCTGGGACAGGTTCAATTTCCTGGGAAACACTTCCGTTCTCGGGAGCTACATGGCCCTCCTGTCAGACGATGCACGCCAACAAATCCGCGCCATCGCCGAGAAGATGACCTACGTCGAACTCTCGGCGGACAACACGTTTTACGACGCCTTCACCGCCGCGCTCTTCCTGCCTCACACCGAGATCAACCGCTTCCCGAGCGTGGCTGAAATCTGGGAGCGCTACAGCACGAAAAAAGAACCTCCCGCAGGCTGAACCCGAAGTAGAATCGGTATATGAGGATCGTTGGTAGAGAATTGTAAGAACCGCATGAGGTGGTACATATGACGAAGACTATTGCGCTCGCCGGCAAAGGCGGGACAGGAAAAACGACGATCGCCGCGCTGCTCATTCATACATTGAGTCAGCGGTTGCGCGGCCCACTCCTGGCGATCGACGCGGATCCGGCTACGAATTTGCACATGGCACTCGGCGTCCCCAAACCGGAGACGGTCGGAGAAATCCGCGAATTGATGACCGAAACGGCACAAGAGGGACAACTCGGAGTATCGATCAGCCGTCATGAATACCTCAATCGTGAGGTGCGCATGGCGATTGAAGAGGGGGAGCGAGTCGACTTGCTTGCCATGGGCCGGCCGGAAGGCCAGGGGTGTTACTGCGCCGTCAATCACTTGCTGCGGCAGATCGTGGATGAGGTCGGCAGTACGTACGAAACCATCGTCATCGACAACGAAGCCGGTATGGAACACATCAGCCGGCGCACCACGCGCGATGTCGACCTTCTGCTCCTCGTCACCGATCCCACGTTACGCGGTGTGCGTACGGCGGGCGATATGGCCAAGCTGGCGGAAACGCTCGAGGTGAACGTCAAACGCACTGCGTTGATCGTCAATCGTGTGAAAAGCGAACTGCCACGACCACTGCAGGATGCCATCGACGAACTAGACATCGAAATTGCCGCGTTGATTCCTGCAGACGAGAATATCAACCAACTCGACGCGGTGGGAATGCCGCTAATCCAACTCAATGGAGATTCACCTGCCGCCAAAGCGGTAGAGCAATTGACCGAGCGAATCCTAAACGAAGGCTAAACCATCAAGACAACACCAAACACACAATAGGAGAAGATTCATGTACAAAATCGGAGAGAACATCCATATCGTCTCACCGAAGGTGAAGGAGGCGCTGAAGGAACGTGATGGGGCATTCTTCGTCAATCTTGCCCGCCAGCAAAAAGACGCCGGTGCCGACGTCATCGACCTGAACATCGGACCGCGCAAGAAGGACGGTCCGGAAGTGGTCGAATGGCTGGTGGACTGCATGCAAGAAGCCGTCCCCGGTATGACGCTCAGCTTCGACACAACCAATCTGGCGGCCATCGAGACGGGGCTCAAGCGGGTGGGTTCGAACGCCATGGTCAATTCCACTTCGGCCGAAGAAGAACGCCTGGCGAACGTGCCGCCATTGGCGGCAAAGTACGACGCAAAATTGATCGCACTTTGCATGGAGAAGAGCGGCATCCCCGTCAGCGCCGATGAGCGCGTCGGCATCGCCATGGAAAAACTCATTCCGCGCGCCCAGGAATTGGGCATACCGATGGAGAATCTCTACATCGATCCCCTGATCCTCACCGTCTCCGGCTGCCAGGAGTACGTTCCCGAATCCATCGAGACCATCCGCATGTTGAAGATGGTCATGGATCCGCCGCCGATGACGACCGTCGGCCTTTCCAACGTGTCGAACGCTGTACCCAATGAAATGCGCCCACTCATCGACCGCGTTTTCGTGGTTATGTTGTTGGCCGTCGGGTGCGACTCGGCGATCCTCAACCCGCTCGACAAAACATTGATAGACACCATTCAAGCCGTCGATACACGCGACGACAGCACACCGGTCAAAGCCTTGAACCTGAAGATTTTCGACGCCATCGCTGCCATGGAAGAACCAACGCAGGACTTGGTGGACATGTCGGATCCGAAGCAAGTCGAGATTTGGAAGACGGTTCAGATCCTGCTCAACAAGGTAATTTACGCAGACTCATACCTGAGGTTGTAACCTCAAGAGCATCATCACGGCTGAATTGGAAAGGGATAACCTCTCGAGATCGGTTGCCCAGAAGCGAAAAGCAACCATTCAAGACCCAACCTTCATCGTTCGCGAACAAGGAGGGTATTCGTATGGCTAAGGAGTCACCGCATATCAATATTGAAGAATTGCTGGCGAAAGCTGAAAAACCTTCCGCAGACGCGATGCGCCTCCATCCCTTTTACCAAGGCAAGGTTGAAGTCGCCCTGAAGGCACGCGTGCGCGATTTCAACGACTTCGCCATTTGGTACACGCCAGGTGTCGCAGCCCCCTGCAAAGCAATCGAAGCGGATCCCGATCTTGTATACGAACATACCCACAAAGGGAATACCGTTGCCATCGTATCCGACGGCACCCGCGTCTTGGGGTTAGGTGACATCGGTCCGAAAGCCGGCTTACCGGTCATGGAAGGTAAAGCTTTGCTCTATAAATATCTGGGCGGCGTGGACGCATGGCCGATCATGCTCGACACCAAAGATCCGAATAAGATCATTGAAACGGTACTGCTCCTGCAGCCCGGATTCGGCGGCGTCAATCTCGAGGACATCTCCCAACCCAAATGCTTTCGCATCCTCGATACCTTGCGTGCCCGCGCGGAGATTCCCGTCTGGCACGACGATCAACAGGGTACGGCAACCGTCACATTGGCGGCCCTGATGAATGCATTAAAAATCGTCGGCAAGAAACTGGACGAAGTTCAAATCACTTTCATCGGGACGGGTGCCGCGAATGTAGCTTGTGCACGTCTGATTTTCGCTTCGGGCGCCACACCTGCGCTCTGCCGCATGGTCGACAGCAAAGGCATTCTGCACAAAGACCGCAAGGATTTGGAGATGCGCAAAGCGGAATACGTCGATAAATGGAAATTCTGCCAAATCACCAACGAGGAAGGTCGTACGGGGAATAGCGCCGCCGCCATGAAAGGTGCGGACGTCGTTATCGCGCTCTCAAAACCCGGCCCGGGAACCATCCTTCCCGAATGGGTTTCCGACATGGCCAAGGATGCGATCGTCTTCGCTTGTGCGAATCCCGTGCCCGAAATATGGCCCTGGGAGGCGCAGGAAGCCGGCGCCGCTGTTATCGCCACGGGACGCTCCGATTTTCCCAACCAGGTTAATAACTCTCTTGGCTTCCCGGGCATCTTTCGTGGTACGCTCGATGTGCGCGCCAAAACCATAACGGACACGATGTGCATGGCTGCAGCCAATGCCCTGGCGTCCATGGCCGAGGAAAAAGGGTTAAGCGCAGAGTATATTTTGCCCAACATGGATGAATGGGAAGTATTTCCGAGAGAGGCTGCTGCTGTAGCCACAAAAGCCGTCGAAGAGGGCATCG
The DNA here is from genome assembly GCA_964475265.1 of uncultured Anaerolineaceae bacterium. Classification (GTDB taxonomy): domain Bacteria; phylum Chloroflexota; class Anaerolineae; order Anaerolineales; family E44-bin32; genus WVZH01. The sequence goes on from CAYYVY010000109.1 coordinate 7,944, forward strand.
CCCAGAAACCTTTGACGTATGAAGAGGAACGTAAGAAAGCCGAAGAGATCATCCGCCGTTCGCGGGATTTGACTGCGTCAATGATGGCCGAAGGCTTCATCGCCATGTCAAACGGGGAGGAGTAAGAGACAATGTATGATTTAATCATCCTGGGTGGGGGTCCTGCCGGTCTTACGGCGACCATATACGCACTGCGTAAACGTTTGAACGTGCTTCTCATCACCCGCGATCTGGGGGGCAAGACTAACTATCGTCTCCAGCTTCCCTTCGTCAACAAGTACCTCGTCATCTCCGGAGAGGAGATCGTCAACCGCTTCATGAACGAAATCAATTACCTGGAATTCGCCCGGGTTTTCGACAAGGCAGAAAAAATCAAGAAGATCGAGCAGGGCTATGAAGTCTCGACCCGCGAAGGGCAAAAATTCCAAACGAAAGCATTGATCATCGCCACAGGCGCGCTTGGCAGGCTGCTCGATGTGCCCGGCGAGAAAGAATACATGATGCGCGGCCTGTGCTACAGTGCTGTCTCATATGCGCCCCTGTTTATCGATCGCAAAGCCGTCGTGATCGGTGACACGCAGTTGGCCTTGAGATCGACGGCAGAGTTGGCGCGTATCGCCAACACAGTGAGCCTCGTAGCACCTTCCCACGGCGATCTGGAATCACAACTGGGGCGCAAGGTACGGACCGCCCCAAACGTCGAAGTATACGAGGGCTTCAGAGTCACGGCCGTAAAAGGAGACGACTACGCACGCCGGATTACGATTCGCAAGGACAAAGAAGAACGCGAACTTGAAGCGGATGCGTTCTTCGTGGAACTCGAGCTGGTACCCCAATCGCAGATCGTCGAGGACTTAGTGGAACTGGACGAATTAGACCGAATCAAAATCGACGGCAGCAACAAGACCTCCGCCGAAGGCATCTTTGCTGCCGGTGATGTGACGAACGTAATCGCCGAACAGGTCTTAATTGCCGTGGGGGAAGGTGCCAAGGCTGCCCTCTCCGTCTACGAGTACATACTGCAGTTGCCCGACGATTGAACGCAGACTTTCGATTAACGAAAGGATGAAACCAACGCTGCTCGATGGCCGCCGGTGCTCAAGATTTCGTCGACGTGGTGGATGTTTCCGTTGTCTGTGATTCGATTGAGGCCTTGGTAGGTTTTGCCGGTACAATGAAGCGCAGCGGTCCATATTGAATGCTAATGTGGTTCAATATCGAATACATGAAAATTCCCATACCGAGCAGTTCAAGCCCCTCTTCCAGGACCACGAACGCCTGATAAGCGAAATTTCCAACGCCGTAAAGCGCATCCTGCCGCCCCCCAAGATATTCGAAGCCAGCGACACCTGTAAGATAGACCAGACCCGAGATAATGAACAGCACCTTCGTCTCGCGAGGCAGGCGCAGGACAAATCGCAAGTAAACAACGCCAACCAGGAGGACAAGTATTCCGTACGGAATCAGCCACACCATATCGTAAAGCGCTTCAGGGTCATATACCCCCCGCAGCGGTCCGCCCAACTTCTCATGAATGCGGACTGTCTCATCAATCGCCATGTACAGGAAGAGAACGGCAAGACCGACCCAATACAGAAACCCCGAGGAATGGTTTTGTTTTACGAGATAGGCGACGACGAACAATAGAAGACTGCAAACACCCAATCCCATCGAAGAGACGAAAGTGGGGATGCTGTCCTCGCGATTGAGGTCGAAGAAATAAAAACCGAACGTCCTGCCGTAGAAATGATCGCTGATGCGACCACCGATATGGCCAATGACCATGATCAGAGAAATAGATAGAAATATCATCGCGATCCGTTTCGGCTTCAACGAAATATCCATCAATCCCAATCCCTTTCACGTACCCTTCGATACAAACGCATGACACGCGTGGTTTTCTTAATAATGTAACCTCAAAACGTCACAAGGGTAGCCAGTACTTATCTTCGAGTCAAGGACCAGTTTGAAATCGAAAGGATCGTCCTGCAGAAAGATAGCTGTATGCATTCTACCGGAAAAGGGAACCCCGGAGTCGGCACGAGCAATGAGAAGGAGATTCGCGCGGTCGTGCATTAATCCATGACACCGCGTTTCACAGCATAATGATTGAATGCATCTCTCGTTTCGGGGCCGGCGAGCAGGTCTGTTACCACCTCGATCTCGAGATCCTGACTCTCGCGCAAGCTCAGATCTTCACCGGCGTGGATGATTCGTTTGGACAGCTCCAATGCCTTTGCAGGCACTTCACGTAAACGTTTTACCATCTCGACGACCGTCTGATCGAGATCATCTGGCGCTACGACCTAATGGACAATGCCGTACTGCTATGCCTTGTCTGCCCTGAATCGTCCTCCGAAAGAAATAATTTCCTTCGCTGCCGGCATGCCAACCACGCGCGTGATGCGCTGGGTGCCCCACAATATGGGCAGCCCCAGTTTGATCTCCGGCAGGCTGAAAACCGTACGTTTGCTGGCGATTCGGAAATCGCAGCACAGCGCCAACAGCAATCCGCCCCCGATGCAAAATCCATGCAGCTTGGCAATCGTTGGCTTTCTTAGCAGTTCAAAATCGTCCAGACAGCGCTGCAGTTCGGCCAGGAAGCGGCGATTGTCGTCCGCGGACATTTCCATTCTTTCCGCAAGCATCTGGATATCAACGCCGGTAGAGAAATGACGACCTTCGCCTTGCAGAACGACCACCCGCGCGGTCTCGTCGTCACGTATGTGCGCACTGATTTCCTGCAATTCGATCATCGTTTCAACGTTCAGGGTGTTCAGCTGATCGGAGCACTGGAGACTGAGGG
>CAYYVY010000110.1:0-10657 GCA_964475265.1 uncultured Anaerolineaceae bacterium
GGTGACATTTTCACAGAACTATTCATACATGACATTTTCATTGGACTATATCAATCGGGTCTCATTAGTCTTGACAGATACAAATACACGACGTATAATGAATATACCCACCCCCTACGGGGGGGGGGATACGAGGGAGGTCGATGGACAATAAAGAGATCGTAGGTCGATTGAAAACCGTCGAAGGACACGTGCGCGGCGTTCAGCGGATGGTCGAAGAAGATGCCTACTGCATCGATCTCATTCGCCAAATTCAAGCAATTCAAGCAGCGCTGGGCAAGGTGACGACGATGGTCTTGAACGATCATCTTAACTCATGCTTGATTACTGCGGTTCGCGGCGAGGACCAAGCTGCGCGGGAGAAAGTGTTGAAAGAGATTGCCGAAGTCTATGAAATGGCTATGAAGGTGTAAGAATCCAACCATTCAGGAGGTGGAAAGATGACAAGCGTTACGTATTCTGTTCCCAGTATTTCCTGTGGGCATTGCGTTCACACGATCCAGATGGAGCTTGGGGATTTAGCAGGTGTCTCGAATGTTGAAGCTTCAGAATCGAAGAAACAGGTTTTCGTGGAATTCGAAGACCCGGCGACGACAGAACAGATCGAGGCAATGCTGCGCGAGATTAATTATCCTGTTGCCGAATAATGGCGCATTCGAACGGCGATTGGAGATGACCAAGTGACGGAAAGCAAACGCTATGTGACGCTTCCGATTACCGGTATGACGTGCGCCAACTGTGTGGCGACGGTAGAACGGAATCTCAAGAAGCTAGATGGCGTTCGTTCGGCGAGCGTAAATCTGGCTACCGAGCGCGCGAGCATCGAGTATGACAGCTCGATGCTCGGCCAGGAAGAGATCGTGGCTCGCATTCAACGCGCGGGATACGACGTGGCCCGAGGAGAAGTCAGCATGCTCCTGAAGCGCATCGCCGATTCGACGGAAGCCGCTCGCCTGGAACAGACGTTGCTGGCGAGTGAAGGTGTCGTCGCAGCCAGTGTAAATCTCGCCACGGAACGAGTGCGTCTCGAATACATTCCCACGATCATCGATCCGATCGATATTCACGACCTGATTGAGAAAGCCGGATTCGAGATCCTCGAATCCACCGGTGCGTCCACGGATGCGGAACGGGAAGCGAGGGAGAAAGAGATCGGGCGGCAGCGACGGCTGCTCATCACGGGCATGCTCTTCACCGTCCCGCTATTCGTACTCTCGATGGCTCGTGATTTAGGTTTCGTCCCCGCTGCCATCGCTGCGGCGCCCTGGTATGACTGGCTGATGTTTATTCTGGCCACACCGGTGCAGTTTTACGTCGGTTGGCAGTACTATCTCGGTGCCTACAAAGCGCTTCGCAACGGCGCGGCGAACATGGATGTACTCATCGCCATGGGGTCTTCTGCGGCCTATTTCTATTCGCTTCCCGTCCTCTTGGGTTGGCTGGAAGGCCATCTGTTCTTCGAAACCGCCGCCGTGATCATCACGCTGATCAAACTTGGAAAATACCTCGAGGCGCGCGCCAAAGGTCGTACGAGCGAAGCCATACGCAAGTTGATGGGTCTACAGGCCAAGACGGCCAATATAATTCGCGACGGCGCCGAGGTGGCAATACCCGTTGAGGAGGTGCAGGTCGGCGACTTGGTAATCGTGCGGCCTGGTGAGAAGATCCCCGTGGATGGTGTCGTCGTCGAAGGCAGGACGTCGGTCGACGAAGCGATGCTGACCGGAGAATCGATGCCCGTCGAAAAAGGTCCGCAGGATGAAGTCGTTGGCGCCACGTTCAACAAAATGGGCATGATCAAATTCAAAGCCCTGCGGGTCGGCAAGGATACCGCCCTGGCGCAAATCGTGCGTCTGGTGGAAGAGGCGCAAGGCAGCAAAGCGCCGATCCAGCATCTGGCTGATAGGGTCTCGGCGATATTCGTTCCTGTTGTGATCGGCATCGCGCTGTTGACCTTCGCTGGATGGCTGATCTTCGCACCTCCGCCATCGGGAGATGTTTCCACTTTCACGCGTGCGTTGATCAATATGGTGGCGGTTTTGGTGATTGCCTGTCCGTGTGCCATGGGGCTCGCTACACCAACGGCGGTCATGGTGGGCACCGGGAAAGGAGCGGAGCAGGGGATTCTTTTCAAAACATCCGCAGCGCTGGAGCGGGCGGGCAGCCTGACCACCGTGGTGCTCGATAAAACCGGGACGATCACGCGGGGCCAGCCCAGCGTCACGGATATTGTGATCCTCGATTCGCGAGGGAAGGAAGATACGTTGTTGACGCTCGCCGCGAGTGCCGAACGCGGCTCCGAACATCCCTTGGGCCAAGCCATCGTGGCTGCGGCCGGCGAGCGGGCACTGCAGCTCAACGACCCTGAGGATTTCATGGCCATTGCGGGCCAGGGGATCGAGGGGCGGGTTTCCGGACAGCGCGTGCTGGTAGGTACATTGAATCTCATGGAGGAAAACGAGATCTCGATCGATGGAGTGACGCCGCAAGTGGAAAGCTTACAGCAGCAGGCGAAAACGGTGGTGCTTGTGGCCGTCGATGGCGACCTGGTCGGGTTGCTCGGCATCGCGGACAGCGTGAAGGAAGGTTCTAAGGAAGCCATTCGAGAGCTGAAGCATATGGGTCTCGAGGTGATCATGGTGACCGGTGATAACCGCCAGACGGCCGAAGCGGTCGCCCGCAGCGTAGATTTACCTCCTTTGCTCAACGGCAACCAGCCGAGTGTGTATGCAGAAGTGCTTCCGGGCGGCAAAGTGTCGCGAATAAAATCACTTCAATCGCAGGGAAAGATCCTCGCCATGGTGGGCGACGGCATTAACGATGCACCGGCGCTGGCTCAGGCGGATGTCGGAATTGCGATCGGAACAGGAACCGACATCGCCATGGCGGCAGCATCAATTACGTTGATCAGCAATAATTTGCAGGGTGTTCCCAAGGCGGTGTCTCTCTCTCGAGGGACGCTGCGGACGATCAAACAGAATCTGTTTTGGGCTTTTATCTACAACATCCTTCTCATTCCGAGTGCAGCGTTGGGAATTATGAATCCCATGCTCGCTGCAGGCGCCATGGCTTTCAGTTCGATCTTTGTCGTGACCAATAGCCTTCGGCTGCGTGGAATGCGGCTCTCCTGAAGTTTTTTGTCGAGAGAATGAGCTACGGCTATCACCTTGCTACAACGCCGCCTTTCGTTTATGCTTTTATCGTGCAAGGCGCAGCAGCGGTAGTTGACATGCTGCGCTGCAATGTAAATAAAGATCATACTTCCCACAAGCCAGGTATCGATCGAACGGAGCCGGGAATTTGAGGTACTCATGGACAGTATTGCAGTCACTCCCTACGGATTGGGGATCGCCGCCGTCGCCGGATTTCTATCCTTCCTATCACCCTGTGTGCTGGCACTCGTACCGGCCTATCTGGGGTACTTGGGCGGCCGATCCGTAAACGCATCGGGGGAAATCGTCCACAACCGTAGGACGACGTTTCTCCACGGCGTTGCCTTCGTGATCGGATTTAGTCTGGTGTTCGTCGTGGGAGGAGCCGCGTTAGGGGCGGTGGGAAATTTGTTAGGCAATTACGATGTTCGTCTGTGGCTGGCGCGTGCGGGTGGCGCGCTGGTGATTCTGTTTGGCCTGCACACGATGGGCGTGATCCACATTCCGCTGCTGGATTACGACACACGCAAGCAAGTCGCTCCAGATCCGCGCTTGAGTTACCTTTCCTCGGCTTTAATGGGCGTCTTCTTTTCCGCCGGTTGGGCACCTTGCCTGGGTCCCATACTTGGCGCGATCTATACTCTGGCCTTGTTCGGTGGCAGAGCTTTGGATGGGGCAGTGCTCCTCGTTGCTTACGCCGTCGGAATGGCTGTACCCTTTCTATTGGCGGCTCTGGGGGTCGGCAGCGCTACCGAACTACTTCGTAAACATGGCAAAGCCATTCGGGTACTGTCGGTTGTGACGGGTTTCATGCTCGTGATCCTGGGCGTCATGTTATTGACCGGCACCGTGGAAAAGTTCCTGGCCAAATACACCTCGATCATCCCAACGTTTGGGCTTGAGGAAAATTTACTGCAGCAATAACCACGATGACACGAGTTTCAGGAAAACGCATTGAATAAGTCATTGATCCGTTGTTGTTTTCTGAAGGCAGGTCTCGGGATATGATGCGCGTTTCGCTATTTACGAGAAATCAATGCAAGCTTTGCGACGAGGTGAAAGCCGAGCTTGAGGACTTACAAGCAGAGTACCCTCACGAGTTGATCGAGGTCGACATCGATAGTGATCCCATCTTACAACAACATTACGCCAACAAAATCCCGGTGTTGAAAATCGGTCCGTATACGCTTGAAGCACCGATTGACACGACACAATTGCGGGTGACTCTCTCTGCCGCGCTGCAAGGCAAGGCGCAGAATGTGACGCCCGACGAGAACCAGCGTGAGCGCGCGGTAAACCTGCACAGAATCCTGCTCTCTCTCTCCAAACATTGGCTGGCCATCGTCAACTTGCTTGTATTTCTGTACGTCGGACTGCCGTTCGCTGCACCGCTGTTGATGGAAAACGGTGTAACTCGTCCAGCCAAATGGATATATTCCATCTATTCACCACTGTGCCACCAGCTGTCTTTTCGATCCTGGTTCCTTTTTGGGGAACAGCCGGCGTATCCCTTGGAGATCGCAAACACACATCTCGGCTCCTACGGGGAGGTCACAGGCCTGGACGAGAACGACCAGTGGGAAGCGCGTGAATTCACCGGAAACGATCGGCTGGGATATAAAGTGGCGCTCTGTCAACGGGACGTGGCGATTTATGGCGGAATTCTTCTCAGCGGACTGCTTTTTGCCGTTTTTCGGAAACGCATTAAGCCGCTCCCCATTGGATTATGGATTCTGATTGGTATCTTGCCGATTGCAATCGATGGAGGAACGCAGCTTCTGGCGCAACTTCCCATTGGCTTCCTCACGCCCAGAGAAAGCACGCCGTTTCTGCGTACTTTAACCGGCTTGCTTTTTGGAGTTGCAAACGTTTGGCTTGCCTTTCCTTACATGGAAGAGACGATGCAGGAACTGCGTGTGATGGTATCGATGAAGTTGGCCGGCGCGGGGGAATCGCTTTAGCCACCACACAACGAATATTCCCCTTTCAATTTATTTTCTGTGCCATCAAGGTTCATCCTTCATGAAAAGTATGAGTAGAGTAATCAACCAAGTTGTTACTCTATTTCAATAGCGCCTAGACATCTAGATGGATCTTGATCTCCCTCACCAGTTCCTCAACAGGCACGTACATCACACCGCGATTTTCCGGTGCTCCATAGTCCTGTATCCAAACCACCTGTCCCGTCTGATCCACGAGCACGAATGTGTGTCCGGGTTCACCACTGGCTGCCGCCCACTGCAAGACACCGTATGATTGCGAAACGTGATGATCCTCATCCGATAACAGCGGGATTCTCGTGCCGAATGCTTGGCCGGCGTTTCGTAGCACCTCCGGAGAGTCGAAGGCAATGCTCAGAAAGGCGACGTCGAGGGATTGGAAATCAGGGTCATTTTGCAGATCGACGATCTGCTGCATGCAGGGCGGTCAACCATCCGCCATGTGGAAGTACAGCAAGATCGGTTTTGAACCGCGGTAGTCGGAAAGCGAAACCTGATCTCCAGATGCCGACGGCAGGCTAAATGCTGGTGCGGGATCACCAACTGCTAATCTTCCTCTCGATTCTCCACAAGCCGTAAGTAATGCCGTCGTGAGGAGAAGGCCTAGAATCATGGGCACGATCGAGGCTCGAACCCCGCTCGGAAACGACATCGATAGAAAGTTACGCTTCTTCATCTACTCTCCTTCATCTTCGAAATCAGTTGATACAGCGAGTTTTTCTCGACGCATGAGCTGCGCGTTGATCGCCACGATCACCGTGCTGAGTGACATTAACAGTGCCCCGACGGCAGGTGACAACAGGATGCCAAACGGCGCCAGGACACCAGCCGCTAATGGAAGTGCGATGATGTTATACCCGGTTGCCCAGGCCAGATTCTGAACCATCTTGCGGTGGCTCTTCTGACTGAGATCGATGATCTTTACTACATCCAGTGGATTACTTTTAACCAGGATAATCCCTGCCGATTCCACAGCCACATCCGTACCGCTGCCGATGGCGATGCCTACGTCTGCTCGGACGAGCGCGGGCGCATCGTTGACTCCGTCGCCCACCATCGCAACCCGAAGCCCTCCCTCCTGCAGCTTCATTACCTCACGGTCTTTGTACTCAGGAAGGACTTCCGCAAAGTAGTGATCGATGTCGAGTTCATCGGCGACAGATTTCGCCACCGCCTCGCTGTCCCCGGTGAGCATGGCGACTTGAATCCCTTTAGCGTGCAGCATTTTGATTGCCGCTTTGCTTTCCGGCCGAATGACATCCGCCAAAGCCAGCGCACCCTGAATGACTCCGCCTTTGCTTAAATAGACAACGCTTTGGCTTTTCTGGCTGGCCCGATCTGCGAAAACCTGTAGGTTCCGCGGCGGCTGAAGTCCTAGCATATCGAGCATCCGTGGTCCACCGACGTGAACCTCTTGTCCCTGGATGATCGCTTTTACTCCACGACCTTTGATCGACTCAAACCCAGATACTTCGAGAGGTGAAAGGCCTCGCTCCTCGGCCGTCGCACGAATCCCCCTTGCGATCGTGTGCTCTGAATCTCGTTCGGCAGATGCGATCCATGTCAACAGCTCATTTTCTCCCACACCTTCTACAGCCAGGATATCGATCACACCGAATTCGCCGCGGGTCAACGTGCCGGTCTTATCGAAAATGACGATGTCGATATCCCGCGCTTCTTCCAGCGCCAGCCGGTCGCGTACGAGAATGCCGTTGTTCGCCCCCATGGATGTGGTGATTGCCACCACCAATGGAACGGCCAGTCCTAACGCATGCGGGCAGGCGATCACCAGGACGGTCGCCACTCGAGCGATAACGGCCACGTCGAATCCCACGGCGATGATCCAGACGAGCGCGGTCACTGCTGCAACCCCTAAGGCGATGTAAAACAACCAACCAGCCGCCTTGTCTGCTAAAATTTGCGTGTCGGATTTACTTAGCTGCGCCTGCTCAACGAGGCGCATGATTCCCGCAAGGGCAGTTTGATCTCCGGTGGCTTTCACTCGAACCCGTAAACTTCCTTCTGCGTTGATCGTCCCACCGATCACCTCGTCACCGGCAGCTTTTTCTACCGGTCTGGATTCACCGGTGATCATAGCTTCATTGACCTGTGACTCGCCGCTTTCGACATCCCCATCTGCAGGTATGGACGCGCCGGGTCTTACCAAGATCAAATCACCAGTTTTGAGTTCTGAGACCGAAACCGTCTTTATCTCATCACTTTCGCCGATTCGCTCTGCTGTGTCGGGCATGAGTTTTGCTAGTTTATCGAGCGCGCCGGAAGCTTGCCGGACGCTGCGCATTTCAATCCAATGCCCGAGCAGCATGATATCGATCAGTGTGACCAGTTCCCAGAAGAAGGTGCTGCCGGTGGGGATGAAGAGCGCCGCAAGACTGTAAATAAACGCCACAGAGATCGCCAGCGAGATCAACAGCATCATGCCGGGTCTTCGATTGCGCACTTCTGGCACGGCCATCTTGAGAAAAGGTAAGCCGCCGTACAAGAAAATGATGATCGCAAAGACCGGTGTGATCCACGCGCTCACAGGAAATGTGGGCATGCTGAAACCGATCGTTTCCTGAATGAATGGACTGAAGAGGATCACCGGTATCGAAAGGGCCAAGCAGATCCAGAAGCGGTTGCGGAACATGATTTCGTGTCCGGTGTGATCCATATGATGGTCATGTTCGTGCTCTTGATTTGCAGAGGCACGAACATGCTCGTTTCCATCATGCTGGTGCATATATTTCATTTCGTGATTTGAATTCATATAACCGCCTTATGAATTTCCAAGCTGTATTAGATCATTCACCATGGTTTTATACTGCTCCCGTGTGATCTCTCCCCGGGCGTAGCGCTGATTTAGGATTTCGCGAGAACTCATCGAGCGGTCCTCGCTCGACTTCTCGGTTTTTACCGACCCGGGAAAAATCGACCTTACCAACCATACCGCACCTGCGATCAACAGTCCCCAGAACAGCAGCATAGCGACGATCCCCATGAAACCGAACCCCATCATCATCTGTGCCTTTCCTTTCTTCTCAATTACTTGAGATCCGCAAGCATGTTCTTATACTCGTCACGGTCGATCTCGCCGCGAGCATATCGAACGGCCAGGATTTCTTTCGGTTCACTTTGACGATCGCTGTGAGGATGGGAATTTGGATCACTCAGTGTGTTCGTCATGACTTTACGGACGATCCAGACCACCAATAAGAATAGGCCGAACAGGAGCAACACATTGAGCAGTAATCCCGCCCATCCAAAGCCGCCAAGGTTTCCAAACCAGCCGTGTCCGCAGCAATCACCGAATCCACCAAACATATTCAAACCTCCTTGTAATATCGATATGCATTCCAATGCATGTCACGAATTTAATCCCATTGTAATGGGGCTCTACAAAGATTCGTTGTCCTGAAATTAAAGATTTGGTAAAGATGAAATGCTGGCGTTTATAAAGGGGGAAAGGAAATTACACAGCTCGGGGTAGCGTGAAACAGAAAGTGCTCCCCTTGCCAATCCCGTCGCTGGTCGCCCAGATCCGACCACCGCTGGCTTCTATGAGACGCTTGGCGATGGTGAGCCCTATCCCGCTCCCGCCTCCAACCCTCGATCTGGATTTATCAACCCGGAAGAAGCGTGTGAAAACGTGGGGTAGGTGTTCAGGTTCGATGCCAATACCGGTGTCTTCGACCGAGAATTCTACAAACGATTCGTCTACGGATGCGGAAATCTTGACCTGTCCCCCGTTGGGCGTGTACTGCAGGGCGTTGCCGAGTAAGTTGAGCAACACTTGGCCTATCCGATCCTCGTCCGCTATTACCTTCGGCAACGCATTGGAAACTTCGTTGAAGAGTGCAACGTCCTTCTCCTGAAATTGGCGTTCCAATTGCGAGCATACCTTACTAGCCAATTCAAGTGGACTGACAGGGGTCGAATCGAATTCGAGCACACCGGATTCGGCTTTGCTCAACGCCTGAAGGTCACGAACCAGGTTCTGCAGCCGTTCTGCCTCTCGATGGACGTTTTGGAATACGTGATCTTCCCCCGGCAGGACGCCATCGATCAGACCCTCCATCGAGCCCTGTATCGTAGTCAGCGGGGTTCGAAGCTCATGAGCCAAATCACCGATTAACTGTCTCCTTAACTCTTCAGTTTTCTCGAGCTTGTCTGCCATCTGATTAAAACTCAACGCTAACTCCCCAAGTTCATCCGGTTCAATACCTCCCATCCCGCTTGGAATCTCAACTCTTTCATCGTAATGCCCCTCAGCAATTCGCCGGCTGGCCAGCATCATTTCGCTGATGGGCGCGACGATCCTGCGGCTGACAAAGATGCTCACGATGAGTGCGGCAATGAGTGCGGCGGTTGCTGCTAATGTAAGCGATTCCTTGATCGCATCACGGAAATTGGCAAACAGGTCTGCTTCTAGATTCAATCCCTCACTGGGATTCGTTGGGGGAGTACTATTCATCTGCTCCATGGCTGTCAGGTGCCGACTGAATGCAGTGGGTGCGACAAATATCGCTGCGGAAGTCATCACGATAATCAAGACGACGATGACGACGATATAGGAAATGAAGATTTTCCAACTGAGGTGACGTCGGACAGCTTTAATGAGATTCACAGTGGCTCATCCTCAAAACGATAACCCACGCTCCGGACGGTGGCGATGAGGTCTTCCGATCCTAGTTTCTGACGGATGTGGCCAACATGCACGTCCACCACTCGGATTTCTCCGTAAAAGTCATAGCCCCAAACGTTCTCGAGGATTCGCTCCCTGCTCAAGACGATACCTGGATTTTCTGCCAGCGTGTGGAGTACATCGAATTCGATTGCGGTTAATTCTACCAATTCGCCATCCATCCAAACCTGTCGACCCTCAGGGTCGATTCGCAGATGTTGAAATGCCAGCACAGAATGGCCAGATCTAGACGGACCACCCTTGATTCGCCGCAGAACCGCCTTGATCCTCGCCATTAATTCGCGCGGGCTAAAGGGTTTGGTGAGGTAATCATCTGCGCCCACAGAAAGACCGATGATCTTATCGGTCTCCTCCGCTTTGGCGGTCAGCATGATGACATAGGTGTCAGACTCTTTCCTAAGTTCCGCCAATAATTCGATGCCATCCATCCCCGGAAGCATAATATCCAGAACGATGATATCCGGTTTAAATAACTTTGCAGTTTTCAACCCGGAGAGTCCATCCATCGAGGTTTTGTAGTCGTAGTCCTCTTTCTCGAGGTAGGCGGTAACGAGATCCAGGATGCTTTGTTCGTCATCGATGACAAGTATCTTTGCTTTTCCCAACCTGCACTCTCCAGGACCATCATTTGTCAACGGTTTCCATAATATTATTACCACAATCGGTAAACCGATATCCCCTACCTTCATTCGTACGTGGAAATTCAAACAAGGTGAATAACCGCATTCAAGGATGGTTATTTCATATTTACTTTTTATGTTTTTTCTTTGAAGACTCACAACAAGCGTATGCTCTACAAG
>CAYYVY010000111.1:0-10640 GCA_964475265.1 uncultured Anaerolineaceae bacterium
CACTCAGGCACACTCCAACCCCTACGGAAGAACTTAAGCCCAGCCTTGTGCCACCATTCTTCGCCGCAATCCTTTCTATGATCATCCCCGGATTGGGACAAATTCTTGCTCGAACCTTCCGCCGAGGTCTGCTTCTGTTCTTTAGCTTTGCCACGATCATCTTTCTACTTGCATGGCGTTTCACGGAAACTGCAAGGCGGGACACTGGTTTTATAAACATTGTTAAGAAAGGTTTGAGCCTGGACTCGGCACTTATTCTCCTGAGTGTCATCATCATCATTTTCTATATATGGAATGTGATCGATGCCTATGTGATTGCCAAGCGATCGAGCAGCAATCCTGCAGGATTGTTGTTTCTGGTACTCGTCGCTTTCTTCATGCTTGGTTGGCAAATCTGCGAGATCGACTTTGTTGATCTTATCACCCAGGCAGATGATGCCGGGCCTGTGCTTACAAGCGTACTCTGGCCGTGGGAAAAGAGTATCGAAATCCCAGAAGATGTTGTAACCACGATTGCCGAAATCCAGATTCCCTGTACTGACAATCCACCTGCTGCAAACGAACCTCTCGAAGACGAACCTTATCTAATTGCGGATCCAACTTGTGGCACACTTGCTGAATTCCAGGGAGAAACCGGCACAACGCTTGTCATATACGGCTATAACCTCATCCCGAATATAGTAGCCGAATTATGGTGGAAGGATCCGATTGGAAATGAGTTTCGACAACGTCAAGGCGGTGAGTATATTCGGGTTACACCAGATGAGAATGGTTCATTCGAGCAGCTTATCGAAATGCCCTATCGGCTTAATCCGCCAAGTATACGCGACAGTGTCTCGATCTGGGAGTTTCAAACTCGACAGGTCGCCAGTGTCGGGAAATGGCAATTCAGCACGGAACTCAAATTGTCCATCGAGAAAATCGCGGAAACCATTTTCATCGGTATGATGGCAACCTTCTTTGGCGTAATCCTTGCCCTGCCAGTAAGTTTCCTCGCCGCTCGCAATCTAATGTCCGCCTCAGCTATCACATTGGTTATTTACTTCATCACACGTACCGTTTTAAACATCATCCGCTCGATCGAACCGCTCATTTGGGCGATCATTTTCGTCATCGTTGTCGGTTTGGGTCCGTTCGCCGGAGTTCTGGCATTAAGCGTACACTCGATTGCCGCGCTGGGTAAGCTCTACTCGGAGTCGATCGAATCGATCGACCCCGGCCCCATCGAGGCAATCCAGGCCACCGGTGCAAATTGGCTCCAGGTTGTAGTATTCGCTGTTATCCCCCAAATCGTCCCCCCATTCGTGTCCTTCACGATCTACCGCTGGGACATCAACATCCGTATGTCCACGATCATCGGATTTGTGGGTGGCGGCGGTATCGGCTTCATTCTACTCCAGTGGATCCGCCTGCTGGATTATAAAGCTGCGGGTCTTGCTGTTTGGTTCATCGCCATCACGGTAGCGATTTTGGACTTCGTAAGCGCGGAGATTCGTCAGCGTTTCGTGTGAATCTTCCCGGGTGTTTGTGAATAAGCGCTGGTCTCTTTACAAGGAGAAACCAGCGCATATTTTTGTATCAACACGCCATGATGCCCGGCTTGTAGCCTATCGCATGGATGGTATAATTTGCCCCTAATGAGGCCTGAATTAATGAACGAACCGGTGCTTCTGCTCAACGCGAATTACGCGCCATTGAATGTGTGTACGACACGCAGAGCCCTTGGATTGCTTATGGGAGGAAAAGCGGAGATGCTGTTGAACGGCCGCGGCTTCATCCGAACCATTCGGCAGAAAATCCCCCGCCCCTCGGTAGTCCGTTTGGATTACATGGTAAAACGACCTCGTCCACATGTTCGTCTGACAAAACGCGAAGTATTCCGGCGGGATGATTATCGATGTCAATACTGCGGCGTGCGCGCGCATCGATTGACGTTGGACCATGTCATTCCGCGCCATCAGGGGGGAGAATACAGTTGGGATAACCTTGTCACAGCTTGCGAGGAGTGCAACCTTAAAAAGGGTGGACGGAATTTATCAACTGCGCACATGAAACTGCTTCGAGTGCCAGAGGAGCCAATTGCCAGCGCACTTTATCTCTACGGCACACACTTACCCGAAAATCAAGACTGGCACTCATTCCTCGAGGGCTGGTAACTATCGTTTTCCAGAGATTCTAAAAGCGCGTAAATTCCCCCCGCGACGACGCCATGCCCGCCGAATAGAACCGGGATATCGGCTTGGTTTACAACTTGCGTGAGGTTTTTTAACGCCTCGTCACGGATCGCCTCGACCCAACCCAGGTCGGAAGCAAACCGATCGGCTGTAGAAGCCCACCAGCCCCGATGAGCCATCCAAACACGTGTATCCCATAGAACAGCATGGGATATACTTGTGATGAATTTCACGAATCGCTCAGCCCCCCAATCCTCAAGCAGTTCTCCAATAAGCGAGCGGACTTCACCTCGTTCGAATCGCCGGCTGGCGATCATGCCGCGCTCTTCCGCAAAAGCACGAATCCATATCTGCGTCCGTTCGTTCAGGATTCTCCAAGCTTGCGGTGACGTCCTTCCGATCAGCGTGACGGTGCTGGCAGGCGTACTGATGATTTTATGCAAGTCATCCACAACTTCCAGACTCTCAGGCGGCGCACTTTCGATAAACCTCCCCAGGGCTTTTCCCAACGATGGATGTCGATGCAGCATCAGCAAGTCACTTGGCGTATCGATATCGACTCGGCTCGCTGCACCAAAGTCTACAACCTGAATCTCGAAACCGACTTCGTGATCCAGGACCCAACCAAGTGAATTGTCGTTAGGCAGCCGGTCTTGTATCCCGGGCAGAATGTCCCCCTGATTGGTCACCATCCAATCTGTCGAATGGTAGTTGTTCACGACGGCTGAGGCTTGTGTAGACTGGCCAGCCCGATCGAAAACTTCCTGCAACGAGCGCTCGTTCATCAAAGGCGCGCTTCCACCTCCAAAGTAGGCCAATTGTTGAAAATGATTTTCCTGGATAATTTCCGTGAGACTTTGCCCGAAGTGGAATGGTTCGGGAGGTGACGTTAGTGGGACTGCACCTTGCTGGACCAGAGCATGGCGATCGAGCGATTCGGCTGCAAGGACGTAGATTTCCCCCACACTGCTTACTTGACCCAAACGTTGAACAAGATCGCATGCGGCTGCTCGGCGTCCTTCCGCAACCCAACCTTCGGCCGCTGAACTACCGACCGGCGACATCATAATTACGACGGGAAACGTAGACATTGAAATGGCGGCTGCTACCGTGCAAACGAGTGATAATGCATCAGCAGAGCGACTGCCTCGCAGTAATTCAGTCGATTTCGGGTTCGATCAAGCCCAGCGTTCCATCGCGGCGCCGGTAGAGAACGTTGATCGATTGGCTTTCAGCGTTGAGAAATATGAAGAAGTCCTCATGACCGAGGAGACTCATTTGTTCAACCGCTTCCAGCTCGTCCATCGGGGTGAGCACAAAATGTTTACGCCGCACGATTGTATCTTCGGGTTCCGACACGGATTCCACAGTCTCGGACATGTCCATGGCGAGATCAGACGCCGAGCGTCCATCTCCCCGACCACGCCAGCGGCGGCCTTTGTAACGTTCGATCTGCCGGTAGATTTTATCCATGACCGCATCCACGGAGGCGAAAATGTCATCCGTGCGCTCTTCGGCGCGCAGCAGCACACCTTTTCCCCGTACGGTAAGTTGTACGACCTGGCGATCGTTCGCGTTCCTGGCGGATTTCACGTACTGTAAATCGACTTTCGCCTCCTGGAGAATATCGAGGTAACGATCCAATTTTTCGACTTTCTTCGTTATGTAATCGCTTAAACGGTCCCCCAAATCCATGTCTTTGACGTTAATCTTTACTTGTAAGGTCATCGAAAATCCTCGTTTTAAGAATTGAATGAAAACTCACCATGATCCGCACGAGCGACGGTAAGCGCAAACACCTTCCCTGCGCCAGCGCCCAGCAAAGCCTGTGTGCATGCAAGCAGCGTCGCGCCGGTCGTAAAGAGATCGTCAATCAATATAATATCCTTGCCCCGCACTTTCTTACTGCTCGCCTCAAAAGCCCCATGCACGTTTCGTCTGCGGGCATCGGCAGAAAGTCCTACCTGAGAGCGCGTATCCTTGATCCGGCATAAGGCAGAAGCTTGAAAGGGCCATCCAAGTTTCCGTGCAACACCAGAAGCAATCAGCTCGACCTGATTATACCCTCTTCGATTGAATTTATTTCTGCTCAATGGCACGGGAATTACGATCATACTGGGCCATGATGCCACAGCAGCGATCTCCGAGAGCCGATTTGCCAGCCAATCGGATAATCGTCGATCCGGCCGGTATTTCAACTGCACCAAAGCCCGACATAAAGAACCGCGATACCAGGCGTAGGATCGCGCTTGAAAGGGAAGCCTTTCCGCGCGGCAAGCAGCGCATTGCACACCTGGCGCTATGGGCAATCCACACGACGAGCAGAGCTCACCAGAAATTATTTCGATATCCCGAACACAATCCCGGCACCAGATGACTCCCTCTCGGTGGCATCCCACACAATGTGGCGGAAACAATAGATCAAGACATGCACTGAGCGATCGCTTCAGCAAATTTGGATAACGGTTGAAATTCGCACGCGGCAAAGCATCCCCCCTTTAGGTCGACTTTCATGCGAAGGAATTAGAATAATCCACCCAGAGCTGAGGTCATCAGAGTCAGCGCAGCGGGTCCAAGCAGCAAAATCAAAATCGACGGGAAGATAAGACAGCCAATGGGGAACACCATTTTGATCGGTGCACGGCCAGCTTCTTCCTCTGCGAGCTGGCGCCGGCGAGTTCGCATCTGATCTGATTGAATGCGAAGTACCTTTGCCATACTCACACCCAATTGTTCGGATTGGATAACAGCGGCGATGAAGGAAGTCAGTTCTGGCACGTCGACTCGATCGGCCAAATCCCGTAACGCTTCACGCCGCAACTTTCCCAATCGAATCTCCTGCAGCACACGGCCGAACTCCAGGGAGAGGTCATCCTCCCATTTCTCGTGCACCTTCCCCATAGCGGCATCAAAACCAAGGCCCGCCTCGACACACACGTTAAGCAAATCGAGAGCATCGGGCAAGGCACGAAATACTGCCCTTTGCCTGGATTTAATTTTGCTCGTCAGCCACAGGTCCGGGAAATAAAATCCCAGTGCGGTAAAGAGCACGGATAGGCCCAAGCCCTGCAGCCAGTTCCGCCCTGACGATGTATAGACGAGGAAGATCGCACCGCCGAACAGCACGCCTACGATGACGCGGAGAACCAGAAAGAATGCGGGATCCAACTGCATTGGGTTGCCCGCCATTTCAATGCGCTTGCGCGCATTCTCGAGGGTTGCTTGTGGTGTGAAGCGTGAGGCGATCTTACCTACCTTATTGAACATCGGCAGGACAATTCGTTCGAAGAATCCCTGGGAGAGCTCGAGATCTTCTAGCGTTAGGGGCACATCGCTTGCAGAATATTCTGCCAGACGATCAGAAATCGGATCGCCGGCTTGGGGAGCTTTGATTCCTGCAATCACCAGGACGATCGCTATCACAACAACCACAACGACGATGAGCAATATCACCATCGGATCCATGTCAAATCACCTCGATCGCTCGTGCGTACAACGCTCCGTATACAGTAACGCGGCCGCTACAACCAGACATTACCCACAACCTGCAGTCAATTTCATTTTCTGATTTCAAAATCACTAAATGTCGATATTCACGATCTTCTGAATCGCAATCATTCCCATGACGATCATCAGGAATGCCAGGATGACCATCGGAATACCACAACCCCTGGTTGCTGGATCGAACAGTACCATGATGTATTCACGATTTACCAGAAACAATATGCCCGCCAGGGCAAAAGGCAGTGCTGCAATCACCCAACCAGTCGCTTGGCCTTGTGCGGTTAATGCCTGGATCTGTCCCTTGATACGCACTCGCTCGCGAATCGTGTGCGAAATCGTGTCGAGGATTTCGGCCAAGTTACCACCGACCTCTCGCTGAACATTGATCGCCGTAATCACCAGATCAAGGTCGTCACTGTTGATACGGCGAAGGAGATGCTCGAGAGCATCCTCGAGCGTGAGCCCCAGCTGAACCTCCTGCACGACGCGACGGAATTCATCGGAGATCGGAGATGGCAACTCACGGCTAACGGATTCCATCGCCTGCAAGGTAGAGAAACCGGCCCGCAGGCCATTGACCGTCAGGTTGATCATATCGGACAATTGGTTATCAAACGATTTCAATCGCCGACTTTGGGAGAACTTCATATAGAAACGTGGAACGAGCAAACCGACGAAGAAGAATACGATCCCCAAAAATACATTCTGCCCCGTGGCAAAGAAGCCAAGCGTAGCGATGACGACACCACTGATAAAAATCCCCGCAATGTATTCCGCCGGTCGCAACTTGATGTCCGCACGCGCCAGATTTCTCGAGATTCCCTCAAATAGATCCGTCCCTTCCCCCATTCGGTTGAAGAAATCTGAGATTGGCGTCGATCGATCACGCTCTTGCTCCGTGCCGACTTCCCCCCCATAACTTAATTGACCCGTCTCGGAATACTGTCCCAGCCGCTCTTCTACGATAGAGCCCCGTCCGAACACGGATGAGACAATACCGACAAGCAGTAAGAGCAAACCGAGCCCCAATCCTATCATAAGGATAAGATTTGAATCCATTGGTTAGTACCCGCGCTTTCCACCCACGCCAAAGATTGTCGCCGGTAGATGAATCCCTGATGTTTCAATCTTATCAATAAATTTGGGTCGGAGTCCAGTCGGCCGTAATCTTCCGATAACCCGGCCATCCTCGAACCCCGTTTGCTCGAACACGAAAAGGTCTGTCATGGTGATGATATCACCTTCCATGCCTTGAATCTCGGATATATGGGTCACCTTACGTGTACCGTCGCGCAACCTTTCCAGATGGACAACGAGTTCCATTGCAGAGGCGATCTGTTCTCGAATCGCCCGTACAGGGAGGTCCATGCCGGCCATGAGCGTCATCGTTTCGATACGTGCAAGTGTATCGCGAGGACTGTTCGAGTGGGCTGTTGTCATTGAACCCTCGTGACCGGTGTTCATGGCCTGAAGCATGTCCAACGATTCTTCCGCTCGGATCTCACCGACGATGATCCGATCGGGTCGCATTCGCAAGCTGTTCACCACCAGGTTTTGAATGGTCACCTCGCCGCGACCTTCAATGTTGGGTGGTCTCGATTCCAACGTGACGACATGTTCCTGACGCAGCTGAAGCTCGGCCGCGTTTTCGATCGTTACGACGCGCTCATCGGAGGGGATGAACTGAGATAGAACGTTAAGCAGAGTCGTCTTTCCTGAACCAGTACCCCCGGAGATGATGACGTTGATCGCCGAGATCACGCAAGCTTTGAGGAATTCAACCGATTCGTGCGTCAAGGTGCCATAATCAACCAATTGATCTACGGTAATTGGGTCACGTGAGAATTTACGAATGGTCAGTACGGGCCCGACCAACGAAATCGGGGGGATTACTGCATTCACACGCGATCCATCCGGGAGACGGGCGTCTACGTAGGGACTGGATTCATCGATACGCCTACCCAGCGGAGCCACGATGCGATCGATGATGCGCATGAGATGGTCTCCGCTTTCGAATGAAGCCGGTTCGCGATGAAGTTTACCCTTGCGCTCGATGTAGATTTGCTTCGGTCCGTTGACCATGATTTCTGTAATTGTATCGTCTGCCAAAAGGGGTTCGAGCGGTCCCAGACCGAGAATCTCGGCGACGATCTGTTCAAAGAGACGCCGTCGTTCCGGTCGAGAAAGGACAATTTTTTCCTCAGCCAAGATGTTCTCGAATAATTCTTCGATCGTTCTCCGCACTTCCGCCGTCTGGCTCACATCCATGGAGGGATCAAGCTCAGCCAGCAGTTTGTTCTGAACGCGCGTCTTAAGATCGTAATACGTATCCCTTTGTGCTGAGCGTGGTGGTGCGACACGACGAGCATTCAGCCCCGACAAACGACCGGTTGACCCTCCAATGGGCGGACTGTCACCAGCACTGGCAGGGGCTTCCGCTTGTCCCTGCTCAATCCGTTTTAATAGCGACACTGTAGCACTCTCCTAAATATCGCACTTATCATACCCAACAAATTTACTTACGCTGCAGCTATTCTTCAATAACCTTTTCCATCTCGATCAGTTTTTCCTTCAACGTTCCCAGGATATCGATAATGCTTTTTGCGACCGATGAACCACGATCAGATATCATTAGCGGCACACCGCGGTTTACAGACGTTGAAACTGCACGTTCATCAAACGGAATGACGCCGCTAATCGAGTAGTTAAGATTCTCCTCTACGGCTTCCGGAGTTATGCCGGATTTACGGTCCATTTTGTTCAGCACAAAAAAGACGTTCTCTTTGGGGAACTCGAGGACGGTCAACAGATCGAACAATAGTCGAGCGTCTTTGATGGATGGGATCTCCGGAACCGTAACCACAATCAATAAATCGGCCGCATCCATTACGGCAAGCGCAATATCGTCCATGTTGGAACTCATGTCGACGACGACGTAGGCGAACTGCTTGCGAAGCTGCTGCAACACTTTACGGACGTGTTCCGCATTCACCTCATCCGCCATTTCGGGGCGCGGTGGTGCCGCGAGGACTCGTATACCGCTGTCGTGACTCAAAAGGATTTCCCCAAGGATCTCCGGATCGACTTCTTCGGCTCGTGGAGATACATCTGCAAAACTGAATTTGACTTGCAAGTTGAGCGAAACGGCTGCGTCGCCGAACTGCAGCGCAGTATCTACCAGCACCGTCGGGGTTTCGTCCGTATGCAGACCCAGGGCGAGATTCGTCGCTAAGACCGTACAGCCCACACCGCCCTTCGCACTGTACACAGCAATCAACTTCCCTTCCGGCAGTGCATAACCCATTCCGGGTATGGGTTGATGGACCTGAGGCGAAGGTCTTTCTAAGGATTTTCGCTGTTCTTGAGCTCGTTCCGCAAGCGATCGAATCGTGGCAATCAACTCGTCGCCAGAGGGAGGTTTGGCGATGAAATCACGCGCACCAGCGAGCATCGCCCGGCGCATATAATCGGCTTCACTCTGCACGGATAAGATGACGATTTGTGCGTACGGAACGTCTTTCAACAACTCCGATGTCGCCGTGATGCCATCCATGTCAGGCATGTTGATGTCCATCACGACAACATCGGGATCTTTTTCGCGCGCTAATTCAAGTGCATCCTGACCACTTACTGCAGCGCCGACGACCGTGATATCCGATTCGAACTGCAACAATTTGCGGATGTTCTCACGCGTTTCCGCAATATCATCAACGATAAGCACGCGGATTGTTCCTTCCGCGTTTTCAGACATACAATCCTCCGCTAATCAACCAACCCTAATATTTTTACCTGGACCCTATTCCCGACTTTGTCCTTCAATATTTACTTTGACATCAATGTATGGAACGATCGGTGCGGAAATTGCGGGCGTCATCGCATAAGGAAGCTTGGCCGGGACGGTAATGTTGTAATTATCCAGCAGATATTGCAGTGTGATACTGCTGGTTTCGGTAATCGTAGTATCGTCCGGCGACCGCAGCGTTAGAACGAGGTCCGCTCCAGCTTTAACCGCCCAGTTCAAGGCCAGGGCGTCTTGCGGCGTGACGATCAGTGTGATGATGTCCGGAATACTCTCAGTCACATTCTCAGTGGTCGCCTCTTCCCCTTCGGGGACATCCACCATGACAATGTCTTGTCCCATGATGTCGCTCGTCGAAAAATTGCCGAATTTAAGCACCGTTGCGTTTTCGATCAGGCGTTGGGACACCAATCTCGGTCGCTGGGATTCCTGCGGAATGACGTGAATGGGCAATCCCAACTCCGGCTCGATCTCGACACGCCCATACGGCCAGTATTCACCGCCAACGCGTCTCGACGGGTCTTCTAATCCAGGACTGATGGGAACCGTAACGTGCGGGCCAAATTGCTGTGGGATACCACCCAGAGCGCTGATCGCCGTCGTTTCGTTCGGCAATTCGGTCTGGAAGTCCGCATCGACGCTGACAATTAAGAAGCTGATCAGCACGTCAACCTGATCACCCGCTCTTAGTGCGAAAGCTACTCCGGAAATTCGACTAAATGGAATGGAGATTGCCGTGTAACCCGGCTCGATCGCCATAGCTGCATCTGAACCGACACCCAGCAAATCACCAGCTTGTTCTGTGAGCATACCTTCAGTTATAAAAAGTCCACGCGCGATGTCCATCCGCGCCCTGCGTCCAACAACCCGAGATTTAAGCTCGTCCTCGTCTTCCCCACTGATCATCGTCTCGATAACCAAATCTCTCGGCATTTGGGAGACAACAACGCCATCTTGCTCGGGGATGATCGAACCGCGTGATATATCCTGCCCTGCAACGACGACGAATACCATGTCTGCAGACAATCCGGGTTGAAATCCTTCTTCACCTTCAGTCGGTGGAGCTTCTTCATTCCCTCCAAGCATCAGGTATGCAGCCAGCACACCCAGGAGGATGATTATGGCAAGGAGCATTATGACTCGACCACCACGCATAGCGCCTC
>CAYYVY010000112.1:0-10467 GCA_964475265.1 uncultured Anaerolineaceae bacterium
TCGTCGGCGTGGGCGCCAGCCGCGTCCGGGATTTATTCCGGCGGGCCAAAGCCGCTGCCCCTGCCATCGTTTTCATCGACGAGCTGGATGCCGTTGGGCGCAGACGTGGTGCCGGTCTGGGAGCGGTCAACGACGAACGCGAACAAACCCTGAATCAACTTTTGGTCGAAATGGACGGTTTCGACGAGCACCAGGAACTGATCCTCATGGCCGCCACTAACCGGCCGGACGTTCTCGACCCGGCTTTGCTGCGTCCAGGGCGTTTCGACCGGCGCATCGTTGTGAACATGCCAGATCGAGCCGGTCGGGAAGGGATCCTGCGCATTCACACGCGCCAGATTCCCCTCGCAGAAGACGTCGACCTCGATCTCCTCGCACGCACTACGACGGGCTTCAGCGGCGCAGATCTGGCCAACTTGTGTAATGAATCGGCACTGATTGCCGCCCGAAATGAACACGAAAAGGTCACCATGACCGATTTCGAGGAGGCGGTGGACAAGGTTCTCCTTGGTGGTGTTCGACCGTTATTGCTGGATCCCAACGAACGCAGAATCGTAGCCTTCCATGAAGCCGGCCACGCGCTAGTTGCCTGGTTCACACCGCTTGCAGATCCGGTGCACAAAGTAACCATCATCCCACGCGGGAAGGCTTTAGGTGTGACGGAGCAAGTTCCCGGCGAAGACCATTACAACTACAGCCGCGGCTACCTTCTGGCACGCCTGGCGGTGATGCTGGGCGGCCGAACGTCGGAAGAATTGATGATCGGAGATCCGACCACCGGCGCTGAAAACGACCTGGTCGAGGCGACTCGTCTCGCCCGGCGCATGGTCACCCGCTGGGGTATGGGATCTCTGGATTCGATGGCCTTCGCCAGCGACGATGAACAACCATTTCTGGGATACGAACTCGCCCGAGGGCACGATTTCAGCGAGGAGACCGCCGCCCATATCGATCGCGATATCCAGGAGCTCCTTCACGAAAGGCATTCCTACGTCCGTGAACTTCTCAACGTAAAACAAGAAAAGCTGATCGAACTCGCCGACACGTTGCTCCAAGAAGAAACGATCGGCCAGAACGAATTGAAAAACATTTTAGGGAACCGGCCTCCGGCGGATGCAGAGCAGACGCCTCCCGCCCCGCGTCCCGAATACGCAGCTTCAAACCCAGCTTCAATAACCCCTCTTCGATATCAGAAGAGAAACAAGGAGAAAAACCAATGAAAAGAAACACTATCCATTTTCGAACTGCAGTCATATTCAGCGCAGTCGTCTTGGCAGGCGTAATGGTTTCGGGTTGTGTGGTATCGACGCCGACGACCGCACTTCCGACACCAACCATTGCACCCGAAGTCAACGCACCTTCCCAGTCAGCGTCGGGGTTGTTAGCCTCTCTCGAGGGATCACTGGAGAATATTTACACACAAGTCGGCCCCTCTGTCGTCCATATCCGCGTGGTCCAGGAGACGATGGCGACTTCTTTGTTCGGCTTCTTGACCCCGCAGCAACAAGAAGCCACGGGCTCCGGATTTATTTGGGATCGGGACGGCTATATCGTAACGAACAATCACGTCGTGGAGAACTCCCAGGATATACGCGTCACATTCTCCGATGGCGCGGTCGTTCCCACACAGGTCGTTGGAGCAGATCCCAATAGTGACCTTGCAGTGATCAAGGTGGACCGCCCATCCGAGGCCTTGCCTCCAGTGACAATGGCTCCAGCGGATGATGTGAAGGTAGGACAACTGGCCATCGCCATCGGCAACCCATTCGGTTTACAGGGATCGATGACGCTCGGAATCGTTTCGGCGTTGGGCCGATCACTTCCGGTAGAAAGCTCATCCACGCAAAGTTCGGGCTACACCATTCCCGGGATCATCCAGACGGATGCACCCATCAACCCGGGGAATTCTGGTGGGATTCTGGTCAACGACCAGGGTAAAGTCATCGGCGTGACATCGGCGATCATCTCGCCGGTCGACGCATCTGCGGGCATCGGCTTTGCAATTCCCGCCGCGATCGTGAGCAAGGTCGTTCCGGCCTTGATCGAAACCGGCCAGTACCAGCATCCCTATATCGGCATCACCGGTACGACTCTGTTTCCCGAAGTGGTTGACGCCATGCAGCTGCCTGAAGGACAGCTGGGGGCGCTGGTTATCGACGTGACCCCCAACGGTCCAGCTGATTCAGCCGGCATAAAAGGAAGCGACAGCACCGCCACGATTAACGATCAGGAATTTCCTATCGGTGGTGACGTGATCACCGCCATCGACTCGCACCCCGTGAAATCCTTCGATGACCTGGTTTCCTATCTGGCTTTGGAGACCGAAGTCGGCCAGACAGTCCAACTGTCCATCATCCGGGATGGCAAACCGATGACCGTGCAGGTCGAGCTGCAAGCACGTCCCACGCAAGCGCCGCAAACGGCACAGCAAACCAACCTGACGGGGGCGTATCTCGGTATCCGTGGCGTCGCGATGACCACGCAGATCGCTCAAGCGGCGGATCTGCCTGAGTCGCTGAGTGGCGTACTGATCGAGCAGGTGCTAGTCGGTAGCCCGGCGGATCAAGCCGGTTTGGTCGCCGGCGATGAAATTATCACAGTTGGGGGCCAAGAAATCACCATCGGCGGCGACGTCCTCCTGGCGATTGACAATACTGCGGTGGCGACGATTGAGGATCTACAGGCATTACTCGGGCAGATGCACCCGGATCAGCAAGTAACGCTTTCGATCTTCCGCGCTGGGGATTCGATCCAAATCGATCTGACCCTCGGCCAACCTCCAGCCTAGCGCTTTCAAGAAGGTGTACGCACCACCGTTTCATCAGCCCGGCGGTTGGGCGTTGGTGATCGTGCCAAAGGCAGACATCATCCCTTCCGATCGCCGGGCTCATTTTATTGGGCATTTTCGACGTGCCGCTCACGCATCCAAATGCGTGTGTGCAAACCCGGTCTCGATCTCGCTTAAGATTTTCTTTATCCAATTTCTATCCAGCAATAAGGACACAGGCACCTCCCAAATGTTACCATCAACATAGACCGTAATCCAATGTTGGCGCTCGTCGTCCACGGGGACAACCAGCGAACCAATAAACGGCAACACATTTTTCAGGCGAAGGAACGACCAAACAGAACGGCGGATATCAACCGCTATGGAGGAAAACGATGAAAGTAAACCCACTGATAAAAGTTGCGCAAATCGGCCAGAGCGTTTGGCTCGATTTCATCCGCCGCGGGATGATCGAATCGGGCGAACTGCAGCGCATGATCGAGGAAGACGGTTTGAAAGGTGTCACCTCGAATCCTTCCATATTTGAAAAGGCGATTGCGGGAAGCCACGACTACGATGAAGCAATTCAAACCCTCGCCTTGGAAGAAAAAACTGTATCCCAGATCTATGACGCTTTGACGATCGAGGACATTCGCCGGGCGGCCGACTTATTCCGGCCGATATACGAACAAACCGAAGGAGCCGATGGTTTCGTCAGCCTGGAGGTTTCTCCCCATCTCGCAAGGGATATGCAAGACACCGTGCTTGAAGCACGTCGACTTTGGGAAAGACTCGATCGGCCGAACGTCATGATCAAGGTTCCGGGTACGCCAGAATGTCTCACGGCGATCCGGGAATTGATTCGAGAGGGCATCAACGTCAACGTAACCTTGCTTTTCGATCTCGATCGGTACCGCCAGGTGATCAAAGCCTACCTAGCCGGTCTTGAGGACCGCCGAGACGCTGGATTGCCCCTCGGCAACGTCGCTTCCGTGGCCAGTTTCTTCTTAAGCCGCATCGACGTTCTGGTCGACCCCATGCTTGAAAAGCGGGCGGACGCAAAGGGAGAGAACGCTGCGGTTGCCGAAGAACTTCACGGCCAGATTGCGATCGCCAGTGCGAAAGCGGCTTACCAGATATGGAAGGAGGCCTTTCACGCATCCGAATTCCAATCTCTGCGCGAAATGGGGGCCAAACCACAACGCCTGCTCTGGGCCAGTACGAGCACCAAGAACCCCAACTACAGCGATGTGAAATATGTGGAAGCGCTGCTCGGTCCGGACACGGTCAACACCTTGCCCCTTTCCACATTGAACGCCTATCGTGATCATGGCGATCCGAAACCGCGTCTCGAGCAGGGCATCGATGCGGCACAGCACAAATTGGCGCACTTGGAAAAGGCCGGCGTCGATCTACATGCGCTGACAGCCCAGCTTGAAAAAGAAGGCATCGAAAAATTCATCAAACCGTACGACCAGTTGATGAAAACGCTGGAGGAAAGGCGACAGGCAGCGCTTTCCGATCCATTGGATCGACAAATCATCCACAGCGGATCTTCACAGCGTGATATACAGGAGTGGATGGATCGTTTGCAACAACAAGATTTCCATCGGCGCCTTTGGCGTAAGGATGCCGCATTGTGGAGTGACGAGCTCGAAGAACAGCAGCAGATCAAGAATGCCCTCGGTTGGCTGCACGTCGCCGAACAAATGGAGAATCAGCTCGACCAATTGCATGCCTTCTATGACGAAGTGATCGGGGAAGGTTTCCGGCACGTCCTGCATATCGGCATGGGTGGAAGCAGCCTTGCCGCCTCCGTGTTTCAACACATCTTCAGTACCAACGGCCACGGTCTTCCGCTGACGGTATTGGATTCAACCGTTCCGGCCACCATCCTCAAATTGCAGCAGACACTTCCCCTCGAGGATACGCTCGTCGTAATCGCCAGTAAATCGGGCAAGACCGCCGAGACCCTGGCCCTGGGGGACTACTTCTTCCATTTGATCTCCAATCTAAAAGGCCCCAGAGCGGTAGACAACTTTGTCGTCATAACCGATCCGGGCACCCAATTGGCCGAACTTGCAAAGTCGAAGGGCTATCGACGGGTCTTCCTCAATTATCCTGACATCGGCGGTCGTTACTCGGCGCTTTCATTTTTCGGTTTGCTTCCCGCTGTTTTACACGGCGTAGACGTGGATCAACTCCTTCAGCGTGCCCTGCGTATGCGGCATGCCTGCGATGCCTGTGTTCCCCTGGCGGAAAACCCGGGAATCGTCCTTGGTGCTGCGATGGGTGAGGCTGCACGCCAGGGTCGAGATAAGGTAACTTTCATCGTCGATCCTCGCATGGAAAGCTTCGCCATGTGGCTGGAACAATTACTCGCCGAAAGCACCGGCAAAGACAGCACGGGATTGATACCCGTAGCCGGAGAACCGCTCGGCGTGCCGGAAAATTACGGCGAAGATCGCTTGTTCGTCGTCATTCAGCTGCGCGATCAGCCTCTGGCTGACGACGACCGTGT
Organism: uncultured Anaerolineaceae bacterium; assembly: GCA_964475265.1. Taxonomy (GTDB): domain Bacteria; phylum Chloroflexota; class Anaerolineae; order Anaerolineales; family E44-bin32; genus WVZH01. The sequence continues at coordinate 5,289 of CAYYVY010000112.1, forward strand.
GAAAGCCCTGCGGGCGGCCGGAAACCCGATCCTGGCCATCACGTTGGACGACCCACTCGACCTGGGCCAGGAATTTTTCCGCTGGGAAATCGCTACGGCAGTCGCCGGTTCGATCTTGAACATCAACCCCTTCGACCAACCCAATGTACAGGAGAGCAAGGACAACACCGATCGCCTGCTTACGCAGCTTGAGAAGGAAGGACAACTGCCCGCAGAAGGTCCGATGTTCGAAGCACAGGGATTAACCGTCTTCACGGGGGAAGCGGAGACCAGCCTGGATCACGCTTTGAGCGACTTCTTTGCTCACACAAATTCCGACTCTTACTTCGCCATCATGGCCTATTTGGAAGAGCGGTCAGTGACCGATCAGTTATTGCAGTCGATCCGCCGCATCGTGCGCGATCGCCTGCGCATCGCAACGACCGTAGGCTATGGCCCTCGTTTTCTACATTCGACCGGTCAATTGCACAAGGGCGGTCCCGCATCCGGACTCTTCCTGCAACTGACCGCGGACGACGACGTCGATCCCGGGATTCCCAACGCGGAATACACCTTCGGCATGATGAAACAGGCTGAGGCATTGGGCGACCTTCAATCTCTGCAGCGCCGGGAGGTTCCCATACTACATATCCATCTCGACGGCAGCTTATGCAGGAGCTTGACAACGTTGGAAGAGCATTTACAGGAAATACTATGAATGCCTGGTTAGTTCATAGATCCCAGTCAGCGGCACTGCGCAACCAAAACATGGAAATCGCATCTCATCATTCGACTTACGCTTTGATTGGCTACGGCTGCCAGACTTCAACCGAGATTCTTCGCAGCAAGAAGTGTAGCAACGCTTTCCAGCGACGGAGGCAGGAGGTAATCCTATGCTAGAAGATTCATTACCTACGGTGTTCTTTCTCGACATCGGAAACGTGCTGCTTACGAACGGTTGGGACCACAATCTTCGCAGTCAGACGGCTGAAAAATTCGGCATCGACATCAACGAATTAAATGAGCGGCACCACTTGACCTACGACACGTACGAAGAAGGCAAACTCAGCCTGGATACCTATCTCGATCGTGTCGTTTTCTACAAGACACGGCCATTCACGAAGGACGAGTTCAAACAGTACATCCTCGATCAGACTCGTACGTTTCCGAAGATGATTCAACTTATGCACGAACTCAGGCAGCGCTACAAGCTGAGGATTGGCGCCGTCAGCAACGAAGGCCGCGAGTTGATGCAATATCGAATTAAAAAATTCGATCTGGAAGCGTTTATCGATTTTTTCATCGGCTCGTGTTTCGTCCATGTCCGCAAACCGGACCTGGATATCTACCGCCTGGCCCTCGATGTGGCCCAGGTCGACCCGCATAACGTGGTGTATGTCGATGATCGGGCGATGTTCGTGGAAATTGCAGGATCGCTAGGGATTCGCGGCATCGTTCACAAAGGCTTTGACACCACGAAGGCCGCGCTGGCTGAAATGGGCTTCGTTCTCGATGGGTAAGTGGAATTGTGAATCAATCGGTAAATCCGGACAGAGAACCTCGCGAACTTGCCCACATAGATCCACGGGCAAACAACGCATGGAACAAAGGGGTCATAAAAATGGAAAACTTGGCAGATATCGGCATGATCGGCTTGGGCACCATGGGACGCAATCTGGTTCTGAATATCGCCGATCATGGTTATGGGGTTGTTGGCTACGATCGCGATCCGGATCAGGTGAAAGCACTCCGCGATGAAACCGATCGGCCGGAGATCATGACGGCGGATAGCATCGAAAATCTCATTGCGCAGTTGAAAATCCCGCACGTCCTCATAATCCTGGTCCCGGCCGGAAAGCCCGTCGACGAGGTCATTCAAAGCCTAAAGCCCCATCTAAAAATAGGCGACATCTTGATCGACGGCGGAAATTCGCATTTCCGCGACACAGAACGACGGGCTGAATCGTTGATAAAACACGGCGTCCACTACCTCGGAGTCGGGATCTCGGGCGGCGAGTATGGCGCGCGTCACGGTCCCAGCATCATGCCTGGTGGTCCCGAGGAAGCATATAAGCTCGTCCAACCGATCCTCGAAGCGGTGGCGGCCAAAGTAGACGACGAACCCTGTGTGACCTACCTCGGTCCTCGATCTGCGGGACACTACGTCAAAATGGTCCACAACGGCATCGAATACGGCCTGATGCAAATCATTGCAGAAAGCTACGACTTGATGAAACGTGGCCTGGGCATGTCGAACGAGCAGATCGACGAGGTCATGACCGCCTGGAACGAGCGCGAGCTGAACAGCTATCTCATGGAAATCACCTCCGACGTGTTCCATGAAACCGATCCAAAAACGGGCAAACCCCTGGTGGATGTCATCCTTGACGAAGCGCAACAGACCGGCATGGGCAAGTGGGCTTCACAGGATGCCATGGACATCGGCATACCGGCCATGACGATAGACACTGCCGTCGCCATGCGCAATCTCTCGCTAGAGAAAGAGGAGCGCGTTCGTGCAAGCCGCATCCTTTCCGGTCCCGATCACACATTTCCCGAAGATGGCGGGCAATACCTTGAGGATCTGTACAACGCAGTCTACATGGCGATGATCCTCGTCTTCGAGCAGGGTATGAGTCTCTTACACCAAGCCTCGAAAACCTACGACTATGGACTGGATCTGGCAGAAGTCGCCCGCATCTGGCGTGGGGGCTGCATCATTCGCTCCGCCTTATTGACGACCATTCGACAAACGTACCTCGATCACCCGGACTTAGCCAACTTGCTCTTGGATTCCAAATTGGGGCAGAAAGTCGATTCCCGGCAGGGGCAATTGCGGAAAATCGTCACCCTGGCTACCGAATTGGGGGTTCCGATTCCCGGATTGATGACCGCCTTGGCCTATTTTGACGCGACCCGCAGTGCCTGGCTTCCGGCGAATCTGATCCAGGCACAACGGGATTACTTCGGGGCACATACTTTTCGACGTGTGGATGCCCAGGGAGATTTTCACACCCAATGGGGGAAGGAGCAGAAATCGTGAACAATCTACGACCCAATCCCACGGAATTGGTAATTTTTGGGGCAGGAGGAGATCTTGCCTGGCGGAAAATAATGCCGGCATTATACAGTCTCTTCCTCGATCAATGGCTACCTGAGCGATTCACCGTCATTGGCGTGGATCGTAAAGCAATGGATCAAAAGGTTTTTCACAAACGCCTACGTGACGGCGTGGATCGATTCTCGAGACACGGAAAAACGGAAGCAAAAAAATGGCAAGCATTCCTTGAGCATATCGGTGACTATATAAGTGCTGATTTCTCCAAAGCTGACACATATCGAGAATTGGCCAAGAATCTCGATGCTCGTGAACAAGCCTGGGGGGGTCCAGCAACGCGTTTGTTCTATCTGGCCACGCCACCTTCCATGATCCGCGTGATTGCACCTGCGCTGCAAGTATCCGGTCTGGCGTGTGACCCCAGTCGGGCACGGATTGTCGTAGAAAAACCTTTCGGCAAGGACCTTGATTCGGCTCGAGCGTTGAATCGCTTGCTCGGCAAGTGCTTCGAAGAAAGGCAGATCTATCGAATCGATCATTACCTGGGAAAGGAAACGGTCCAGAATATTCTTGCTTTTCGGTTCGCCAATGCTTTGTTTGAGCCCTTATGGAACAGGCGCTATATCGATCACATCCAGATTACGGTCGCTGAACAAGTCGGAGTGGAACATCGCGGGGCATACTATGAAAATGCGGGTGCCCTGCGCGACATGATCCAGAATCATCTAATGCAGCTGCTCTGTTTGATCGCCATGGAACCTCCGGTTTCTTTCAACGATGACGAAATTCGAAACAAGAAAGTCGACGTGCTGCGCGCCATCCGGCCAATCAGTGTGGAGGAAGCCCACCTTTACGCTGCACGCGGTCAGTATGGCGCTGGATGGGTGGAGGGGGAAAAAGTCCCGGGCTACCGCCAGGAGCCGGATGTAGCTTCGGATTCGTCCACCGAGACTTTCGCTGCCTTGAAATTGTTCGTCGATAACTGGCGCTGGCAGGGAATTCCATTCTACCTGCGTACGGGGAAACGCCTGCCCGTGAGAGCTTCCGAGGTGGTGATTCAGTTTCGCCCCGTACCGCATCAATCTTTTCCCAGCGCTTCCATCCCGAGTTGGCATCCCAACCGATTGGTCATTCGCATTCAGCCCAGAGAAAGCATCATGCTGCGATTCCAGGCCAAACAGCCCGGACCTCATCTGCGACTAAGCCCGGTAGAAATGCGTTTCTGCTACGCTGATGCATTCCATACGGTCCCACCGGAAGCTTATGAGACTTTACTGCTGGATGCAACGCTCGGCGACGCCACGCTGTTCATGCGCGCCGATCAAGTGGAAGCAGCATGGTCGATCATCACACCTGTGCTAAAAGCGTGGGAACAAGATACACCTGTCGATTTCCCGAACTACCGTGCGGGCTCGTGGGGGCCGGAAGCCGCCGAGGTCCTCATCGCCCAAGATGGACGCAGTTGGATCCAGCCCAACCCAGGTCCGGGCGATAACCTCGATCTCGAAAGCGATGGAGAAGAAATCTCAGGCATGGAGAATCGGAACCGATCTGTGATTTCAGCTCACGATAGTAAAAGGGAATAAGGAAATGCAGAAAGCGCAGCCGGGTTGTTGATCGAATCGTCCAATAACGTGCGCATGGGCAACAATGATGGTGGATGAAAACGTCGAAGGACAGCGGTAATTTTTCTTCATCCTGTAGACTTTGGTGAGGTCGTAACGACTGAAGAAAAGATTAAACAAGTGGGAAGGTATTTTCCGGCATTCGAGGTGATACGTCAACCTGAATGAAACACACGTGGACAATCCGTGAGATCGAATAATTGGTTCATCTACCTATCCATCGTGAATCTCAATTCCGGACAGAATGTAAGCGGAACAGGACACCTCTGATTTGCTTCTTCGATGAACTGAATTAACGCGGATTCGCTGGTTCCAACGATCGAGTTCAAATATCTCAAGGTATGATTAATTTGGTAGAATTCTTATCATATTTATCCTAAATGGTAGCCGAACGAATACAAATCTAATGTTATGAATCTGTTCATCACACTGGATTCAATCCATTCTCCTGCCAGCATTAGTACGTAGATTCAACTCCGAAGTGCAACTTTGAAGGTTGGACTAAGAGGTAAGCTGC
>CAYYVY010000113.1:0-10162 GCA_964475265.1 uncultured Anaerolineaceae bacterium
TGTCTCGATCGATGGCCTGAATGAGGACGAAACCGAGGTTGTAGTCCGTGTGGCTTCCGATCAGATCTACGCGGCCTGGAGCGCGGACCCAGATACGAGGTGCAGTGCCATACCTTTGGGTGAATTCAGATTCGATGAGGGCTTTTCGATCTTGTAGTTGCATGAAATCACCAAGGGGGTTTGTTTTTATAATCCTTACAGCGTATGCGCGTTCTCTTCGATGGGGCTTGCTCAGAAAGTTCGGCCCCCATGCAGCTCTTTATGCTATGTCAACCGCTTTCCCAGGTAGGTGTGCATGACGACAGAAAGGACGATGATGAGTCCATAAATCAACTGCGTCAGGAAACCGGTCCAGCCGATGGCGACGGTGGCCGCCTCGATGGCGCCGATTATGAAGGCACCGATGAAAGAGCCTAAAATCGTGCCGACGCCACCGAACACGGACGTACCGCCCAGGAAGATGGCAGCCAGGGTGCGCATGAGATAACCTTCGCCCAAACTCGGCCAGAAGTAGGTCACGTGCAGGCTGGTGACGACGCCGGCGAAGGCAGAGACCAAACCAACGAGCATGAAGCCCATGATGCGCGCCCGTCCCGTATTGACGCCCATCAACTCGGCGCTGTTGGCGTTATCCCCGATCAAGTACATGTGGGCGCCAAAACGATGCCGGTTGAGCAGCACCCAGGTTCCGACGGTAATGAGGATCAACCAAAGCATTTGCACGGGGAAAACGCCACCGATCTTGCCGACCAGCAGCGGGTGCAGGAGAGTCTCTTTGGTATACACCAAGGTACCGCTTCTGCCTTGGGAGAGGACCAGGACGGCACCCCGCCAGAAAAACTGGGTCCCGATGGTTGCGACAAGCGAGGGGATGCCAAACTTGACGACAATAATGCCGTTCAGCCAGCCGATAAACAGACCGGTAGCCAGGGCAACGATGAAGGCTAACCAGACACTTTGCGTGGCGTTGTAGGTCAAAATGAACATCACCATACCCATTGCCATGATGGAGGTAAAGGACAAGTCGATCTCTCCGGCAATGATGATGACCGTCAATGGCATGGCGATCATGGCGAAGAAGGGGATGGTCGACATGAAGGAATAATAGATACGCGATGAAAGAAAGGTGCCAGGAGCCATCACGATGAAGAATATCCACATGCCGAAGAAAACGCTTAAAATTCCGAATTGGGTACCGTAGGTGTGTAGGAGTCTCCTAAGATTTAAATTTTTCATAATAGATTGGCTGGTTTTAATTTCATTCGATTGCGATGTCATTTGTCTATCCTTGTCCATGTAAAAAAACTAGTCCAAGCTGCCTGATTCAGCTACGTGGATCATTTTCTCCATCAGAGTATCCAAGGTGATGTCTTTGGTTAGAAATTCGCCCGCGATTTTGCCACGATCGATGACCACCACACGATCGGATACCGAATAGACGTGGTAGATATTGTGGTCGATAAAAACGGCGGATTTCCCGGCCGCTTTGATGCCGCGCACGAAGCTGAGCAATTTCTCGGTCTCTTTCAGCGACAGGCCCATCGTGGGCTCGTCCAGGATGATGATTTCCGCATCGAAATAAAGTGCACGCACGATGGCAACGCCCTGCCGTTCACCGCCCGAAAACTTACCGACTATAGATTCGGGGGATACAGCTGTCGATGTGAAGCCCATCGACTGGGTCATCAAGTGATGCGTTTCGGTTTTCATCTTTTTGACGTCCAATAACCCCCATTTGTTGTTTAGTTCGCGCCCCAGGAATATATTGCGCCAGAGTGTTTGTAATTCAGCCAAGGCACGTTCCTGATAGACGGTCTCCACACCCATTTGGCGAGCCTTGGGGACGGTCAGATCTTCGATCTTCTGGCCGCTGAAGAGGATTTGCCCCGCGGTCGGTTGGTAGTAGCCGGTCATGATCTTGATCATCGTGGATTTGCCGGCGCCGTTATCGCCCAACAGACCGACGACTTCATTACGCCCTAATTTAAAGTCAATATCCTGCAGTGCACGAACTTCCCCGAAGGACTTGGAAACTTTCCTTAGCTCCAGACGATAATCCATAGAATCATCTCCCATGTGCGGATTTTAAAATACTTGGGCCGATTCTCTACGCACACACACAGAAGCAGTGGCGTCAGGTCGCGCAAAGCAGCAAGCTGCTTCCCCGCCTGCGCGCTTCCGCGTGAAACGGCATTGGTTAGAAATAGAAAATGTATAATTCGGGGTGAGGGCCAGATGGTTGTTTCGTAACTTGATTCTAAGGTGCATTTGTTGATGCAGGAATACAACCATCTGGTCCTCGTTTCCGTCTCCGAACGCTTGCGTCATGCGTAAGTCACATAAGCGCGCTTGAAACGGTTCGGTATGATCAGCGGATTTGCTGTTCCACAAGATCCGCCAATAAGTCTACGTTACCGGCGTGCAGGAATCCCGCGCCGGTGTCAATCTGCAGACCTGTAAAGGCGTAATTGTGGGTCAGGCAGATTTGTAGAACGGCCATGTAGCCCTGTAGCCATTGCTGCTGATCGATGACCAGATCGGTCCAACCACCGCGTACGGCTTCCACCGTTGCGGACGAAAGGTCGAAACCAATGGCATAGACATCGTCTGGGCCCAGGCCGGCGCTCGTGAGATACGTCTCCAGGGTGGCGGTCAGGGCGCCGTGGTCGGTGACGACCAGCTTGATGTCGGGGTTCGCAGACATGATGCCCACGAAGATGGAAACACCTGCGGTGGCGTCCGCATTGGTGGCGTCGTCAATTTCCTGATAGATCACTTCCAGGCCGGCGTCTTCGAGGGCATCGACCACACCCTGCGTGCGCTCACCGCGCCCGGCCTGCGCCAGGAGACCCCAGACGAAGGCTTGATCACCGGCTTGCAGGCCAAAGCGGTTGACGGCCTCTGCGCCGAGTGCATACCCGGCGTCATAGAGGATTGCGCCGACGTAGCCAAAGCCATTGGATGCGTACTGCGCCTGAAGCGTGGCCAATTGGGTGTTCATGCTGGTGACTACGATGCCCTGCTCCTCGGCGTCGTCTACCAACGGGGCGAAGGCCTCGTCGCCGGGGTGACCCATGATCGCGATTCCATCCGGGCTGGTGGCTACAGCTTCGGAGAATTGCGTGATCATGTTTTGTGGATTCCAGTCGGACCAAACGTATTCGACGTTCGGGCCCAGATCTTCTGCGGCTTGCAGCGCACCGTTATAAACCACGGTTGCGAACGGGCCGCCGGGGGAACCACCTGGGAAGAAGACGATATTGGTGCCTGAGCACCACTTACCTTCTGCTGCAGGGGCGGGGCCCTCGGTGTCGCCGGGTTCCTCCATAGGTTCCTCCCCGGTGTCCCCGGATGGCTCTTCCATAGCAACTTCTTCAGTGGGGGTTTTAGCCGTACCGCAGGCGGTCAAGATCAGGCTGAAAACCAACAGTGTAGCCAGAAGCCAGTATAACTTTTTCATCCTATCCTCCTCTTGAGATTCAGGGTAACACGATCGTTTCAAAACGGGATCTACTGTGATCGATCCATTCTCACCTCCTCCCACACTGTTCGTTAATGCTGTAAATATGCGCCTGCTTACTCGCTGTACATCGTGTCACTAGCGTGCCACTTCTACGGTGTAGCTTTCTAGGTTGCGAGGACATCCTTCGCATCCTTATTCGCAGTCTTCATCAGGCTCCGTATGCGAGAGGTCAGGCCGGATACATCGCTTGCTGATTCATTTTCGTACGGAGCTCTTGCGGATGATCAGGTGGGGCTTGACCCACACGATTTCGGGTTCAAGGACTTTCCCGCATTGTTCGGCCTGGATCAGGGCATGAATTTGCTGCACGGCCAAGGCTCCCAGTTTTTGCGTATTCTGGCGCACGGTGGTCAGGGAGGGGTAGAAGTAAGCCGCTTCTGGTATGTCGTCGAAACCGACGATGCCCAGATCTTCCGGCACCTTCAGTCCGAGACGTCGTGCGGCTTGAAGCGCGCCGAGTGCCATTTGATCGTTGGAGACGAATACGGCGTCGATTTCCGGGTTTTGGTCGAGCAGCGAGTGAAGTCCGACATCTCCACTGGGGGCGTTCCAATCGCCTTCGACGATCAGTCTGTCGATGTCGGAATAACCTGTCGCTTCGACGGTCTCCTGCCAACCCATTAATCGTTCCTGTGCTTCCCACCAATGCCATGGACCGGTAATAATGCCGACACGCTGATACCCGCCCTGCAGCAGATGCTCCGTAGCGAGTCTGCTGCCGAGTCGGTTGTCCAAAGCGGTCACGAAATCCGATCCATTGTGACCCATGTTGATGGATATAATCGGTGTCTGCACGCCGGAGAATTTTTCGCTCAACCAGTCGACGACGTTGATGTTGCCCGGCACGGCCCAGATAATACCCTCCACACGGCGTGATAGGAAGTCGTATAGAATACTTTCGACCCGGGAAGGTTCGACGCGGTCAATCAGGCTGAGAGTGAGGGAATAGCCAAGTTCGTTGGCTTTGCTCTCGATCCCTGCAATTACGCCTGATGAACCGAAATAGATCAGACCGTAGCCGATCACGCCAAGTGTATTGGTGCGTCCGCGGCTCAAGTTACGGGCGATCACGTTTGGCGAGTATCCCAATTCGGAGATCACTTGCTGAACACGAGAGCGGGTTTTAGAGGAGACATCCGGACGTTCGTTCAACACGCGCGACACGGTTTGAGTCGAGACTCCTGCTACGCGTGCGACGTCTTTCATCGTAATTTTTGTCTTTGGATCCATATTATTCGGAAATCGTTATCGATAACGTTATCGATAACAAGTGCTCCTTGTATAAGCATGCATCAGCAAAGGATCCGGAATCAAGTGATTTATATCATATTACGGGGTGGAATTCTAGGTTTTGACGAAAGGGCACGGGAAATTGTACAATCTGGAAAAGATCCAGATCGTCGAAGTGTTACCGATAACGTTATCGTAAACAGATCAGGGTCGAGTCATGTCCCAACTCGCATGTTGAGAGGAGCGGAAAACATGAAACCGATGCGTGAACAGCCGTACAGACGCTACAACCCCCTGAGTGGAGAATGGGTGCTCGTGTCTCCCCAGCGTGTAACTCGACCGTGGCAGGGAAAAGAGGAAGCGCGGCGGAAACAAGTGACTCCCGCGCACGATCCACAATGCTATCTTTGCCCTGGAAACAAGCGTGCCGGAGGTGCGCGCAATCCCGCATACACTGGACCATTCGTGTTCACAAACGATTTTCCAGCCCTGCTGCCAGACTCTGCAGGTATTCAGGGCTACGAACGGGGATTGCTCCAATCGACGAGTGTGAGCGGAACTTGTCGTGTGGTCTGCTTTTCCCCGCGCCACGATCTCACCCTGGCTGAAATGGATGCGGATGCCATTCGCGCCGTCATCGATTGCTGGGTGGAGCAAACCTCAGCGTTGGGCCGCACGTACCGCTGGGTCCAGGTCTTCGAAAACAAGGGCGAGATCATGGGCTGCTCGAATCCCCATCCGCACGGTCAGATTTGGGCGTTGGACGCCCTTCCCAGTGAAGCCGAAAAGGAGGATCGGAACCAAAGGGCTTACTGGGAGCAGGCAAAGCATGTTTTACTCCTGGATTATCTGGAGCAAGAACTCGAAAGCCGGGAGCGTGTTGTAGCCGAGAATGAGGCGTGGGTCGTACTGGTGCCGTATTGGGCGATTTGGCCCTTCGAAACGTTGGTCGTACCGCGCCGGCATGTACTGCGGTTGCCGGATTTGGTAGAAAAACAGAGAGATCTCCTCGCTCGGATATTGAAAGAACTGCTCATGCGCTACGACGCGCTGTTCGATGTATCTTTTCCGTATTCGATGGGATGGCACGCTGCCCCGTTCACTAAAGAATCAAACGACCATTGGCAGCTACACGCACACTTTTACCCGCCGCTGCTGCGATCGGCGAGCGTGAAGAAATTCATGGTGGGATTTGAAATGCTGGCCGAAGCGCAGCGGGATTTGACGGCGGAAGTCGCTGCCGGGCGGTTGCGTGAGATGGATGTTTCATGCTGATGTGCTGAACGATCCGCCATCGTTAACTTCAAACGGAGATCGATCTGCGGCATCATCCTTTGCAGTAGCGCAGGCTGTATCACACAGGGAATGCGCCCGGTCGATTTCATCCGCAGGTGAACTATATATTCGCCAATTTATCCCGGCGCAAGGTTTTCTGAGGCAACCTGCTTGATCCGACGGGCCAACTGCAGCGAGGGCAGGTAATTATTGCAGGATTTAAGCGACCGGCTGAGGAGGCTCATCGCTGCGTTGACATTATTTCCAAACAAGTGCCCCAGACTGCGGTTGCGCAAGAGGGCAGGATGTTCGGGGTAAGGTCCTGAAAATTGGACGTAGATTTCATCCGCTTCTTTGAATTTGCCCTTACGGGCCAGGGCATTGGCTGTGGCCAAAGCCTGCAGAGACTTGTCCCGGCTGGCGACGGCCTTTACCCACATGTAGATTGCTGAAGGTACGCCGAGGATGAAGAGTAAATTCCGCAACAAGGCGAGTCTCGCCATGCGTACGGCGCAGTTGTCACAGACATGGATGCGCCGGACGGAATAGCCGTAGACAACGAGCAGAAAGTAAAAGTTGAAGAGGGTGTAGTCACGCACCCGATCGAACATGCCGCACTCATCGCAAATGCGGTACGAATCACCCGGAGTGACGACTTCTCCGTTGTACTTGATGAGCGATTCGCAGTAGCGACAATAGACGTAGGTCGTACGGTTGAAATCCGAGAGGTCGATTGTCGCTTGGCAGTTTGAGCACATAACGCTGTGGAACCGTTCAGCTTTACCCGCTTTGACCAGTTCTTGCCGGTGCTTCTCGGTTTGGATTGCAGAAGAGGCGCGGTCGATGAGTTTCTTTAACTCCATGGCCTTGATTTGCGAGACTTCCAAAACCAGGACGTTCTCTCCTTGAAGCGACTTGCGCGTCTTCTCTCCCAAAGATGCATTCGGCGAAAGGATGAAGGCAAGGCGTTGATCCCGGCAGGTGCTGTCACGAATATCGCTGTAGTCGATCGACTCTTGGTCGAGGATGAGTGCTTGATCCGTAGCGACGGCTTTCTTGGCGAACACTCCAACCGCGTATTTGGTGCGTACGAAGCGGAATTTAAAATTCAATTCCTTCGCTGCCGGCATGATGTCTCCTCCTCGCACGAAGCCTGAACACAGGGGCACAAATCCTCGCCATCAAGGATGTATCATTCGAGGGCGGCGAGCGATACTATTCTGGCCTTCAATTAGAATTTGTACAAGCTGTTGAATACCGCGAACATTGTAGCATGGAGATAGTTGCTCACAGATTAGGAAAAAGGTGGTCTTTCATTCGTTCGAGCACGTCGGCCCCGGGCCGAGATCGAAACACTCCGGGCCGTACTCGCCCATGCATTGAGCATAGTGAAGCAGCCAGGTGTGCCCGGCGTAATCGATGCAACACCTACCATCCCGGTTTCGGGTGCTCATACAGGGGTTTCTATCAAGGAAAACCACCACGAGCTGCGGCACTCGGCGGAAGCGGAAGTGTGTGTGCGATTTATCCTTTTCGCAGCAAATCTAGGATATGATTGTTTCTTGATCCGAAGCCGTGGCGAAAATTGCGGCGGTTTCGCATGACATGCTTGAAATACGCCCCGGTGGAAAGATGCGAATGCGCTTCCCCGGGACAGGAGGGTTCGGTTGACGACACTTGCTGCCGTCTGTTTATCAGTCGTATGTGCATGCATGAACAAAGTGTCTTGGATACTTTGAAGTCATCCCGTGACAGGAACTTGACATGAAGGTCAATCGTGGCAGAAAACTGCCTCGGATTAGGTTCGAAGTCGTTATCCTGAGCCTGGGAATTTTGATCCAGATCTATTCGATTGGGCGGACTTTCGTTCTGCCGTCGATCGGATTGATGCGCGATACACGTAACCTGTCCGCACAAGATCGCAGTGCCGTGATCGCCTTCGGTGATCGTTATGCGGATTATTTTACGTGGGTCCGTGACAACACCCCGCAGGAAGCTGTGCTGCTGATTCCTCCTTCAGAACTCGACGAAATAATGGGACACGTTGGTATGATGCAGTTCTACTTCATTCCACGTCGGATTTCCAATTGTTCTCGCAGTCAATCGTGGGACGAGTGCGTGCGCCTTCAGCGTGGGGAGGACACGTACATCCTCGCAATAAATGACTTTCCACCAAATTCCGGGCTGGAGGAGACCTATTCATTTCTGCGCTTCGACGGGAATTGGGGTCTTTATCTTCCCAATCCTGGATTTGCCCCATGATTTCGGAGGGCGTTTTGTTGACCTTGCTCGGTGACGTGCTCTTGCTTGGTGCATTGTCTCTATTGGGAATTTCGCTTGCCCTTTGGGTCGGTTCAAATGCGGAATCCGGCTTTGTGCCCTGGATTGCGTTTCCATTGGGAGCCGGGGTTTTTTCTTGGATTTTGTTTTTACTTTCTTGGATGGGTGTTCACCACACGCTGCTGACATCGAGTATCGTATACACTGTATTATTGGTTCTTTCACTGTTGCTTTTGCGGAACCATGCAAAAGGGAAACAAGAATGTGGAAAAGGCGTAAGCGCTGCGATAGATGAATTCAGGCAATCCCCCGGCTTCATAGGTTTGTGTGCAATCGGAGTGTTGATGTTCATCACTTCAGCCGTAATTTCAACCGGGTTGGCATATTCCACCTGGGACGCCATCGCGATATATGCGGGAAAAGGGTATGGGATTGCCCTTGAAGGATCGATCCTTGCCGGTAAAGAGTGGGGGGCTCTCGGATTGTCGCGGCCAATGAACGTGCCCATACTGATTTCCTTATTTCGCATCCTGGATGGAGACGTCCTCCCGGGTTCAAAATTATTGTATTCCCTATTTTTCGCCAGTTTGCTTGGCGGCACATACGATTTTTGGAGGAGTCAACGCGTAGAGAAATCCGTGGCTGCAGTTGGGGCTTTGTTTTTAGGCTCATTACCCATCGTTTTTCAGCACAGCACCTGTGGGTATACCAATTTGCCCTTCTGCGTTTATTTACTTCTCGGAGCCCTCATTGGGGTAGCCGGCATCCAGCGCCGGGATCGTGCCCGACAAAGATGGAGTGGGCTAATGCTGAGCATGGCCTGCTGGACGCGTTCTGAGGGAGCATTCCTGGTTCCGTTGTTGATGCTTGCATTGTTTCTAATTCTTCGTTCCCAGAAAAGAGGCAAGGTCTTCCTCGTGGATTGGACTTCCCCGGTGGTAGTTATGCTTGGATTGTGGCTTGTATTCACCCAATCCCATAACGGCAACATCGTCGTCCAGCGCACGCTGGCAGCCGCCTTTGAGTCATGGTTGGCTTTCGATTTCCATTTCGACGCCATCTACGAAACACTGCGATACATTGGCGCGCAGGTTCTCAAGCTGGAATCATGGGGATTGATCGTTCCCGTCGTGATCCTCATCAGCTTTCGGAACTGGAGGAAGATGGTTGTCCGACGCCGCCCAGGTGACTTTGCCGTTTTGGCAATGTCGTTCATCATGGGCTTTTCCACGCTTGCCCTCTATTATATCGCTTCATTTACCCGGGATTTGAAATTACAGCTTGAGACGAGTGCAGACCGCATTATTCTCCCCACCGGCATACTGATCTTGGTATGGGCTGTTTTGACCTCGGCAAACCCGTTGCGTGAGGTCAAGAACCTCGACCAATAGAATTGCAGAAGACAGGGGGGCTCTATCTCATGCCTCAGGAGCACCTTCCTGCGCGGCGAGATATTCCTGATAGGCCTTCCAGCCGGGACACCAGCTGGTGTGCCAGCGCCAGAAGCGGGCAAGTAGGGAGTTGGGTCTCGCTTCGGCGCGTTTGCGCAGTGGACATTCGCCACAGCGTGTTTGTTTCCCGTTGTACTCGATCATGATGATATTCTCCTCAGGGCAATCCCAATTCGTTGCATTTCGGTGTTCGTCGGCTGCGCTGTCCTTCACGTTCAAGATGACGTTCGGATGTTGGGCTAACAGGCTAATTCGATCTTTTTCGCGAACAGCCGGCTAACCGCCGTATTGTACAATATATCGACCGAGACTCACTCACCGATGCGTTTCTGCTGTGGGTATATTTTCACATTACTGCAAGCCAACGCAATTAGAAAGAGGCTACAGATGGAATATCGGAATT
>CAYYVY010000114.1:0-9912 GCA_964475265.1 uncultured Anaerolineaceae bacterium
CAGCTTACCTCTTAGTCCAACCTTCAAAGTTGCACTTCGGAGTTGAATCTAGCTTATCATTTAGTGTGAATGGAAGAGTGTCATGCATCGAAAATACCGCAATCCGATTTTGCCTGGCTTTTACCCCGATCCTTCGTTCTGCCGAGTTGGCGAGGATTACTACCTGGTCACATCGACCTTCGAGTTCTTTCCGGGTTTGCCCGTTTTTCACAGCCGCGATCTGGTGCATTGGCGGCAGATCGGCCATGTACTCGATCGGCCGTCGCAGCTGCCGCTGGATGGCATTGAACCTTCAGCCGGTTTATACGCGCCCACCTTTCGCTACCACAAGGGTACTTTCTACGTCATCAACACGCTCGTTCGCGGGTTAAAAGAATCGGCCAAATACATCGTCACTGCAACCGATCCGGCGGTACCGTGGTCGGGGCCCTACTGTATGTACGACGCGCCGGGAATCGATACTTCACTGTTTTTCGACGACGACGATCGGGTATGGTACACCGGCAACCGCATTCCACCAGACGGTGAACGCTACCACGGTCACCGGGAAATCTGGCTGCAGGAACTCGATCTGAAGAAGATGCAGCTAAAAGGAGAAAAATTCGCACTTTGGGATGGCGCCGTCAAGGGTGCCGTGCACGCCGAAGCGCCGCATCTTTACAAGATCGAGGGCTCGTATTACCTCATGATCGCGGAGGCCGGCACTGCTCATAACCATGCAATAACTATCGCTCGCAGCAAGAAAATCACCGGACCGTACGAGAACAATCCCCGCAATCCCATCCTCACGCATCGTCATCTGGGCCTCGATCATCCCATTGTAGGCACCGGCCATGCCGATCTGGTCCAGACTCAAAATGGAGAATGGTGGATGGTACTGTTGGCCATGCGTCCGTATGGTGGGTATTTCTACAACCTGGGCCGCGAGACGTTTCTGGTGCCGGTCATCTGGGAGGAAGGCTGGCCGATCGTCAGCCCCGGGATCGGAAGGGTCGAATTCGAACATGCGGCGCCAAATCTGCCGCTACATCCTTGGCCTCCTCAACCGACCTGCGATCACTTCGAAACGGAGTCGCTGGGGTTGGATTGGAATTTTCTGCGCACGCCGCGCGACGATTTCTGGAGTCTGCGAGATCGTCCCGGTTTCCTGCGGCTGCGTTTGCGGCCGGAACGGCTTTCGGAACTCTCAAACCCCAGTTTCGTCGGCCGGCGGCAGCGGCACCTCGACTTCAGTGTGCGTACATGCATGCAATTTTCACCCCAAAGTCCGGATGAGTGTGCCGGCGTGGTCCTGCTGCAGAACAATGACTTCCACTTTCGCTGCGTCGTTTCGCAAGCCGGGAAAGCGGGAAACCTGATCCGGCTGATTCAGCGCCGTGCGGGGGAGGAAACCATCCTTGCGGAAGAATATGTTGACGGGGAGCGACTTTATTTCAGAGTAACAGCCCGGGGTCAGGATTACAGTTTCTACTTCTCGACCCGGCCTGAATCCTGGCAGCCCCTGGCGTTGAACGTGGACGGCCGCCTCCTCAGTACGCCCGTCGCAGGCGGTTTTATCGGCGCCTACGTCGGCCTGTACGCCAGCAGCAACGGCGAAGCCAGTGAAAATGTGGCTGATTTCGATTGGTTCGAATACGTCGGGGAAGAGCAGATTTTATAGCAGCCGCCAACAATTGGGAGAAACCTCGCTGGGGGAGATATTCGCCCATCTTCGCAAGCACTGCTGGGTGTTCCAATTGTGCAGAACAAGTCCAGCGATTGATCCACTTCGCAACCAGGAGCACGCTGTCTGACATGTGGGACAAAGTCGAACTGACGAACGCACAAGCCCGCCGTTTCCTACTCGCCCATCACGGACTAGGAGCGGGATATTCGTGGAAAGGGAATGCGGGGATTCTGGACTACATCCGTCGCGTGGGCTGTATTCAATACGACCCGTTAAATATTGTGGGCAACAATCCGGAATTGGTGCTGCAAGCACGTGTGGCGGATTTTAAGCCAGAGATGCTGCAGGAATTGCTGTACGAGCATCGCAAACTGCTCGATGGCTGGGACAAGAACATGTCCATCTATCCCGTGGAAGATTGGCCGTATTTCCAACGCCAGCGCAATCACGCCGTTCGTCACTACGGCGGGGACGATCGGCCGGCCACACAAATCATGCCGCAGGTGCGGGCGGCGATCGAAAACCGCGGACCGTTGTCGTCGATCGATCTGGATTTCGATCGAAGCGTGGATTGGGCCTGGGCGCCGACGCGTATCTCCCGAGCGGCCCTGGAAAGCATGTACTCCTGGGGCGAGTTGGTGATTCATCATCGGATTCACACACGTAAGGTGTACGATTTTGCCAGCCGTCATCTCCCGCAAAAGTTGCTGACGGCGGCCGATCCCAACCAAAGCGAGGAAGACTTTCACGATTGGTATGTCTACCGCCGTATCGGCGCAGTGGGTTTGCTCTGGAACCGGGCGGGCAACGCCTGGCTGGGGATGCTGGGTGTGAAAAGCCCACAACGAAAAGCGGCTTTCGAGCGCTTGCTGGCATCCGGCAAACTCATCGAAGGGCAAGTCAGGGGCATCGATGCGCCGCTTTACATGCGGTACGAAGATCGTGGCCTGCTCGAAACCATGTTGGGTTCTCGCGCCCGACGCAGGCGGGCAGCGATCCTGGCACCATTGGACAATCTGCTCTGGGACCGTCACCTCATCGAGGCGCTGTTCGGTTTTTCCTACGTTTGGGAAGTATATAAACCGGTCGCCGAACGTGCGTATGGTTATTATGTGCTTCCCGTGCTGTACGGGGACCGTTTCATCGCCCGCTTCGAGCCGGGCCGGGATAAGCAAAACGCTGCTCTGGTGATCAAAAATTGGTGGTGGGAAGCGGATGCGTCACCGACGAAGACGATGGTCCATGAACTCGCTCGCTGCTTCAAGCGCTTTCTACGTTTTCTGGGGGTCGATTGTCTGCAGGTCGAGCGGCGGCTTGCTCGTCGAGCAGATTTGAAATGGCTGCTGGCGATCTCGAGTACGAACACGAAGGGATAAAGACTATGCCGGTGTATTTGCAGTCGAGCGGAAGTGACCGCCGTTAGGCTGGGCGTCTCATCTCCAAGCAGGAAAACAGAAGCGTCGCAGCCGCACGACCGCCGACAGGATGCGATAGAATTTAGTGGAAAATGACCCGATGGAGGATTTCCATATGTCTGATTATGATGTGATTGTGATCGGCGCCGGACCGGGCGGTTATGTCTGCGCCATTCGAGCGGCGCAGTTGGGGAAAAAGACGGCGATCGTTGAAAAAGAGTTCCTCGGCGGCGTTTGCCTGAACATAGGCTGCATCCCGTCGAAATCTCTGCTGCGCAACGCCGAAGTGGCCCACCTGCTGCGCGAGCGCGGCAAAGATTTCGGATTCGAGATCGATGGTCTCAAACTCGACTACACCGCTGCAGTGAAACGCAGCCGAGTAGTCTCGAATCGGCTGACGAAGGGCGTCGGCTTCCTGATGAAGAAGAACCAAATCGATGTGCACATGGGCACGGCGAAGTTCGAAGCAGCGGACACCCTGCTCGTCACTGCCGAGGATGGTTCGACTCAAACCTTGAAGGCCAAGGCCATCGTCATCGCCACCGGCGCTTCGGCGATGACCATCCCGGGCGTCGAGATCGACGGCAAACAGGTCCTAAGTTATCGAGAAGCGATCCTGCAGGACGAACTGCCCAAAAGCGTCGTTATCGTCGGAGGTGGCGCGATCGGTCTCGAATTTGCCACGGTTTGGAATTCCTACGGTGTGGACGTAACGCTGGTCGAGATGCTGCCCAATATCGCCCCACTCGAGGATGAAGAAGTCAGTGCGGAATTGAAAAAAGCGCTGACGAAACGTGGCATAAAGATCATGAGCGGAACGAAAGTGGAGAGCGTCAAACGTTTGAAGACCAAGGTCAAGGTCGATGTATCGGGAACCGACGGTGCAGCGAGTCTTGAGGCTGCACAGGTATTGATGGCGATTGGATTCCGTCCCAACAGTGCAAATCTCGGTCTGGAGGGGATTGGTGTGTCGCTGGCGAAGAATGGCGCTGTCGAAATCGACGAGCGGATGGCGACCAACGTTGCGGGCGTGTGGGCGATCGGTGACGTGACCGGCAAACTCATGCTTGCGCACGTCGCCTCCGCCATGGGCATCGTCTGCGCCGAGAACATCGCTGGTGTGGAGACATCCAGGTTGAATTACGAGATGATGCCCCGGGCGACGTATTCCCAACCCCAGGTGGCTTCCTTCGGGTTTACCGAGCAGCAAGCACAGGAACGGGGCTATGAAGTGAAAGTTGGCCGTTTCCCTTTTCAAGCCAACGGCAAGGCACTCGGTCTGGATGATTACGCCGGGTGGGTTAAATTGATCGTCGAGGCGCAATACGGTGAGATTCTCGGAGCCCACATGATTGGGCCGGAGGTGACCGAATTGCTGCCCGAATTAACCTTGGCGCAGATGATGGAGCTAACTTCAGAGGAGATTGCCCGGAACGTACATGCGCATCCAACGCTGAGCGAAGCGCTGATGGAAGCCGCCCACGCCGCGGAGGGGCATGCCATTCATATCTGACGTTCGTTGGCGACTGGGTTCAGCAGCTTGACCGCGACCCGCTTAGGTTCGCTCCAAAACCCAAAAATGCGACAGGCCAAAGTGCTTGAACGGCGTCCGTTCGAGGAACTGAAGCATCGCCCGCAAGGCGCGGCCAAACCAGGGCCAACGGGCGATGATGTTGTCGTACGCGCCAAATATTACGCTGGCGTGGATGATATCCAGAGGAAGGCCGTGCACGAGGCGATTCACATCCCCACGGGAATACACACGCACGTGAGGCGCCAAACGATCGCGCAATCTGTGCGGCAGATAATTGACCAAGGGGATGTTGCCGAAACGATAGCGCCCGCGCCAGTAAATGCCGTGCGTTTCGAACGGGTAACCACGATTGGGCACGAAGAGGAATAGACGCCCGCCCGGTGTACCTGTCGAGGCATCGGGAGCACGCAGCGTACGGACGATTTCTTTGAGCGCCGCACGATCGTCAACGACGTGTTCGAGCACTTCGTGAGAAAGCACAAGATCGAATCTGTCGGCAGGGAATGGCAAGCGCTCTGCTGCAGCGCCGATGACTTGCAGCCCCCGTTCCCCGGCTTTTCTTGCCCTGGGAATTTCGTATTCGACGCCGACGGCGAAATTTGCATTCTGGGCCAGGCGTTCGAGATAGACACCGATGCCGCAACCATCGTCTAAAACATCCCCCTGCGTGCGGTTCTGCGCATGATCGAGAATCATACGCAAGCGTCTGGCCTGGCCGGCACGCCACACGTAGGATGGTTCACCCCGCAGCGCAGCCGGATTGCGATCAACCTGGGTCACGTTTGCACCTCAACGCCGGCGGATGAGGATGTGCCGTCAGGCGAATCGAGGTGTGCCAAAGCCAAACCAAGTGCCGCAACCGAGGCCAGTTGACGGAACTGGCCCGCCAGCCAGCGCTGCCGGACTTCGGGCAACGGAAGCCACAGGACCTGCTGTTCTTCCAGATCTCCCGAATCCGGTGCTTGGATTTGCTCGCAGCCGGTCGCCAGAAAGAAGTGAGCCGGTCCTCCGCCGAAATTGCCTCCAAGCACGTAACTTCCCAGCGAATGCCAGGCCTCGGCCGAGCAGCCGAGTTCCTCGATGAGTTCGCGCTGCGCTGCCTGCAGCGGCGGCTCGGCGGCTTCGATGATTCCAGCAGGGGGTTGAATGTCGATCGCATCGACGCCGCGTTTGTAGGAACGTATCAGCCCGACTCGATTTTTACGATCGAGTGGCACGATCGTAACGTAGCTGGGTGATTCAAGCCGCAGGTAACCTTCGACAATCTGTCCGTCGGGCAATTCGACGTCGTCGGCGTAAATGCGCATCCAGGGTGAGCGGTCGAGCAGCAGGTTTCTCTTCAGGGTGCGCCAGGATTCCAGTTCGGGCATTTCGTGCGCCTCGTGGTACGTTAACATCTCGCCCTGAGAATCGGGGCTTCGGCTCGGTTGAACATTATAAACCGCTTGCTCCCGGCGACAATGCTGGAGTGGTCGTGGTTCATCAACCGTTAGAAGCGGCCTGCCAACGCGTAATAGAGGGTGGCAACGATCTCCCGCATAGCCATCCAACTGGCGTGGAGCGCGTCAGCGTTGGGTAGAAAGGCAACGCTGTTCTCCAAAAATCCAACGCCGTGCTGTGCGGAGATCGCCGGGATCGGTTGCAGGCCTTGTGCTTCAAATGCAGCCAAGGCGCGCCGCATGTGGGTCGGTGAGGTTACCAGTATGAAACGCTCGACCCCCCGCGCAGCGAGCATTCGTTTGAGGTTGAGGGCTTGTTCGTAGGTGTCGCCCGATGCAGATTCGAGCAGGATCCGCGATGCGGGTACGCCAAAATCCAGTAGTGCATCCTGCAGCGGTTCACTCTCCGGGGCTAATACCCCGGCACGCGTGTTCGTTCCACCAGAGACGATCACCCACGGCTCGTTCATCTTTACGTATAAGCGCGCGCCCTCCATGGCCCGCAGAATCCCCGCTTCGCTCAGTACGTTTCGTTCGAATTCACCCACCCGAAAGGTGCTGCTTCCGCCTCCGAGGATGACGATGGTATCTATATCTCCCTGGATTTCCTGCCCCTCGAGCGGTTCATACCCGCGCCCGAGCCATGATTCGATCCCTCGAGCGAAAAGCGGCATGCTCAGAACCCAGTAGCCGAGCAGCAGTAAAGTGAGCCAGCACTTTCCCCGCCGATTCCATTTCTCGCCGCGGTAAAGCAATAAGATGCCGATGAGCAACCCAAATAAAAGAAAGGGCAGTGATCCAGGCAGTAGGAATTCCTTCACAATTTCAACGAGCAGATCCATGACGAAAGGGCTTCCTTTTCAATGCATTTTTCTTGCCCAATGAATGGCCACGTTGCCGAACATGTGGTGAGAAAACTGGACGGCATCGAAGTTTGCGGAGCGGATGCGTCGGGACAGGGTGGCGGTGGGCAGGAATGCCTGCGTGGAGCGTTCGAGGTAGCGGAAGGCTTCGCCATCCCCGCTGAGCAGCCGGCCGAGCACGGGTAGGATGTGGCGCATGTAGAATCCGATCACCAGGCTGACGATATTTCTGGCAAGCGGCGTTGTCTCCAAACAAGCGATGTGACCTCGAGGTTTCAGGATGCGGTTTTGTTCTTCCAAGGCGCGGTCGATGTCAACGACGTTGCGGAGCAAGAATCCGGACACAACGGCATCAAAGGCGGCGGCGGCAAAGGGGAGGTGGAGGGCGTCGGCGATGACCCAGGAAACTGCGGCGCGGCGATCTCGTTTCTGCCCGATGCGGATCATCTGGGGCGTGAAATCAACGGCGATGATTTTCGTTTTCGGCGCGCGACGTAGAACTTCGAATGCCAGTTCGCCGGTGCCGGTTCCCAGATCGAGAAGTCGGTTGTGTTCATGCAGCGCGAGGCGATCGATGGTTTCCTTGCGCCATTGACGGTCGTAGCCCAGGGTCATGATGCGATTGATCAAATTGTAGCGGGGAGCTAGACGTGCGAACATCTGGCGGATGCTTCGCTTCCGCCCGTCAGCGCCTCTTGTGACCATGTTTACTTGCCCAGGGGAATTACAGCACGCGGAATGAAAGGCGTATCGTCGTCCGATGCACCCAGGTAAATATGGATCTGCTTTACCTCGAACGTGAATTGGGGTTCGGGGGGCAGCTCGATTTTCTTGGCTTGCGCGGGTTTTTCAAACCTCGCCAGAGTTAGGTGCGGATGAAGTCCCTTGCCGTGTGCTCCTTCGTAGGCGGGATAGTCAGGGAAGGCTGCAGAGATTTGGGCGAACAATTCCAAGATCTTCTCGGGTTGTGATGGCTCGAGGAAGAGGGTGTTTTCAAATTGACCATATCGATCCAAAGTCAGCTCAAATGCGGGAATCTTCTTACAAATCTTGATTAGGGCTTTCTCTGCTTCTTCAACTTCGTCCGGTGGCACGAAGGGGTAAAGCAGCGTGATGTGCGCAGGAACGCGGTTGAAGGATTCGGCATCATGCAATTCGCGAATCGGATAGGCGAACGATTGGACGGGCCGAGGTGGCACGATGAGTAGAGCGCTTTCGAGTTCCATGAATCATCTCACGGATCGCCTGGAACGGAAGCGGTGCTGCCCGATAGAAAACATCCGAGCTTTGATATTCATTCCCGCATTCCGTGTCGATTGGAAAGTGTGATGCGCTGCGGACTTATCCGATCTCAGGCTTGTATTTGCTCCGTTTCATACGAAGCTAGCCCTTATTTTAACGCATTCCTGGCTGGATTGTAGGGTTGTCCGGTAGGAAGAAAGTTGGATTGCCTAAAATTCGTCGTCATTCCGTCGGTTGGGGAACCAGCGGATGATTGAGTCACGAGCGGTATAATGCACGCATGCGTTCACGAATCTTGTGGTTTATATCGGGCGCAATCATTTCGGCGGCACTGCTTTGGTGCGTCTACCAATTTACCCCCCTGAAAGATGAACTGGAGTGGCGCTTGGATGCAGCAGCGGGAATTGTGCGTGGCTGGCTGTATCCTGGAGATACGCTGCCGACCCCGTCCGGCGCGGCGACGGCAGTTGTGAGGCCTTATCCGAGTGCCACAAGCACGGTGTTGAATTCCGAGCCGACTGCCTCTGCAACTCCTGCGCTGACTCCCACACCGATAGCGGATATGGTGCGGCTCGCCTCTCCGGAATGGGAAAAACAGGATTGGAACAATTGTGGACCCACGACGTTGGCATTGGGATTGCGTTATTACGGGTGGGAAGGAGACCAATTTTCCATTTCGAATTTAGTCAAGCCCGATCGCGGCGACCGCAACGTAAATATCGATGAATTGGCGTACTACGTTCGAACGCAGGCAGGCTGGATGGGGGTGGCGTATCGCGTCGATGGCACTTTGGAGACCTTGAAACGTTTTCTTGCCGCAGGCTATCCCACGATCGTCGAAAAGGGGTACGTAATTGTGAGCGACGGGCCGGATGCAGGATGGGCGGGACACTACCTGCTGCTGACGGGATACGATGATCCCGGCCAGGTCTTCATCACCCAAGACGCTTTCGAAGGACCGGATCGCGAAGTGAGTTACTCGGCTTTGGATGAAGGTTGGGAAGCCTTTAACCGGGTGTACATGATCCTGTATCCGGTCGACCAGCGTTCGATCGTCGAGGGATTGCTCGGGGATGACTTGGATGAGACTACGAATCGGGAGGGGGCATTGCAGACGGCTGGCGATGAAATCGAACTCGATGTTGAAGACGCCTATGCCTGGTTTAATCTGGGCACCAACTTGCTCTACTTCGATCGATATAGCGAAGCCGCGCACGCATTCGATACCGCGCTAAGCCTCGGTCTCCCCTGGCGTTTTACGCGCTATCAGTTCGGTCCGTATATCGCCTATTTCAACCAGGGCCGCTATCAAGATGTGATCGACCTGGCTGACGCGACGTTGAAAAGGACGAACAAGGCGGAAGAATCCATGCTTTGGCGAGGTTGGGCGCGCTATCAACTCGGGGATATCAACGGCGCCATCGAAGATTTTCGGGCTGCACTGCGTGTGAATCCCAACTACTTCGATGCCCACTATGCACTTGAGTATATCGGTGCTTTGCCATAGGCGTTCGATCTCCCGATATCAAACGCAGGTAACTTCCGTGAATTCTTTTCATCTAAAGAAGTGAAGTGTATCCATTTATTTTATACGAATGCACGCCAAGAGGAGTGCATCGTTGGAAGGAGCAAATGACGATGTTAATTAGTAAGTCACTAAATCAAGCCATGGACACGCAAATTGGCAGCGAACTGGGTGCCTCAAACCAGTATTTGATTATCGCCTCGTATTTCGATAACGAGTCGCTGCCCG
>CAYYVY010000115.1:0-9910 GCA_964475265.1 uncultured Anaerolineaceae bacterium
CTCTTAGAATAGAACAAATGTTCTATATAGATATCCAAGGATCATCCCTGCAATCTTCACCAAGATCGTCCAACGCGATTGTAATTCGGAATCTTCTCGTCCTTCTCGAGACGAGCAATAATAAGGAGAAAAGAAAATGAGTTACCCGATAGAAATTCTTGAAAGACCCCAACAAGCTACGGTTTCCATCCGCACCCGAACCAGCATCTCGGACCTACCGGTCCTGATGGGCCAAACTTTCGACAAGCTGGTGCAATATCTGGGGAAGATTGGCGTCCAGCCTGCGGGACCGCCTTACTCGGCATATTACAACATGGACATGCAGGATTTAGACGTAGAGATTGGTTTCCCCGTCAGCAAAGCCGTGCAGGGGGAGGGGGATATTCAGGCAAGCGAGATCCCGGACGGAAGATTTGCGGCCTGTCTTTACACGGGCGCATATGCCGAGATCGAACCTGCTTACAACGCGCTTATGGCGTGGATTCAGGAGCAGGAAAAAGAGACCACTGGTGTTTCGTATGAATTCTATTTGAACGATCCCGAGCAGACGCCGCAAGAAGAACTGCAAACGCATATTCTATTTCCACTGAAGGACGAATAACGCCAAGGTGAATTCTTCCTGGAGGGGGAGGGCTTCTTCTATTGGTCGCCACGTCATGTGTGGACCATCGAAGAAGCCTTTTTCTTAACCGCTGAGCAACTACACAGAACAAACATTGTCGTTCCTGCAGTAAGCGATGATCGATTGGGGGCATTCCCGAATCGATCATGACTGCAAATCCACAACCTGGAATTAAGAGCCGTACGCGCCTTCAGGCACGCGGCGTGATGATAGCGTGGGGTTTGCTATCGGATTCCCAGTCCGGGAAACGGCTTAAGGCACGTGCTCGTAGCAGCCGATGGTCGTCTGGGTCTGAATTTTCGAGTCACAGCCGGGCGGGAGTAGAACGATGTCTCCCGATCCGGCGACCTCCGTGATGCGCACATTGGCGCCCACGCGCTCGATCTTCACGTCTGTGCTGGCCCAGGAAAACATGCCGCTGACGGCTTCGGCGTGCATCCAGATCGTGGAACCATTGATACCGATCAGCGACAATTTCAACAGGATAAATTCGCTCTCGAAGGCGCCTTTAACATAATTGCCGCAGTGTTGGCCGATTACACACGTGGGTTGAAGGTATAGCGTGACAAAGGGACCAAGTGCGCTGGAGCAAGGACCGGTCGTGGTAGGCGGACCTGATGAAATCACACATCCCGACCATGTCCCGCTGACAAACACCCAGGGGGAAGTCGTCGGCGTCGCGCTGGGCGGTGCTAGCGTATGCGTTGGGGTCGGGGGTTTGGGCGTTTCCGTTTTTGTGGCTGCAGCAACGGTGTCGGTCGCTGTGGCCGTGTTGGGAGCAGGTGTGTCGCTGGCTTTCGGAGCGTCCGGTGTCGGAGTGCTACCGGGAAATTCGCAGGCGAGTACTGCCAGGATGAGGACAATCGGAACGATGCGCAAGATACGGGTGTTTGGCGTGGAAGTCATAGGCATATCCTTCCGTTCTGGTAGACCCGGTGTGATCAGCCTGCATTGTACACATTTCTCTGATTGTCTGCCGTATGCCGGAGAGCAGGGGAGCTTTCCAGTAGGGGCTATATTATAGTATGGCTATGGAGTGATCTCCACCAGCAGGCGATAAATTTGACTTTCCCCTATGGTAGCTGTACGATAGTTTCACTATCGTTAATGTCGGCGAATGCAATCGCTCCGTTGGCTCTGGAGTTATGGGATTTAAAATCGATGTCCAGATTAATCTCCAACCCTGATGCAATATTGCCCTGGTTGTTTAAGATGGATCGTACGCTCGATTGCTCGTCGATCAACGTTATATATTTCTTTGCTGATTAACAATTCAATAGGGATGGTAGAACTTCCGCTCATGGATGGTTTGGGCATCGGCGTCTCGGAAAGAGCCGATCAGGCGCTGCTCGCTGCCAGGTCAGCCAATCGGGTGCAGTACAGCTACCAGACCACGAACGATAACGATGATCTTGAGTGAGATTACACGGTGACGCGGGTGGGCGATGATTATCGCCTCGAATTGCATCTGCACGCCGTTTCTGGTGAAACGCTGCGCAGCGATAACAACATTTGGGTGATCGACGGAACCTATTACACCGATTTTGATAATGGCCGTGTGAGTCAGACAAGTTACGAAGATCAGGCCAGCATATTGGAGACGGCTCTGCCGGAAACGGCTTTCAGCCTGCCGGAGGAGCTGCAGGGCGCGAACTGGCGTGCCTACGAACGCCAGGGTGAATACAATGCTACTGGCACGGGACAATCACTCGATCGGGTGGTGCTTGAACTCGATGCTGATACTGGAAGACTGGTCAACCTGACCCTGGGACGTGCTGAGCGCGGCTTGCACGCCGAGGTGCGTGTGCGCGACTTCCAGGCCGCTCCTATGGATCGTGCCGCTCTGGTGGCTTCACTGAATCAGGCCATTGTGCTGGGCAGCGTGGATCGCTCCAACGCGGCGATGATCGATTACGTGCAGGATGAGACTTTTTTCGTCGTACGCTACCCGCGTGAATGGTTTGCCGATGTGTGGAACTCAGAACTGCGGCGCGTTGAACTGAGCGCAGTTTGCAGCGAGGACCAATCTTGTCCTACATTAACAGTCAGCGTGTACGACCTCGCAGAGGGCAAGGGCGCCCGGCAGTATGCCCAGGATTTGAGCGACGACCTGGCATTGCAACCGGAATATCGCGCCATTGATCACGCCACGCGCAGGATCGGGGGTGGCGACGTTGGCGTGGTGGAATTTCGCTACGATCGCACGGTGAAGGGTGAAATCGAGACCGAGAGCCACATCGAGTTCATCTTTGTGGGACAGGATTTCCAATACCATCTGGATTTCGCCTCACCGGAAGTTGTCTTCGACGACTACAGCGGTTTGTTTGAGGAAATGGCTGCGCTGTTCACGTATTTGGTCGGAGAGAGTTGAGTGAGGTAATACCCTCGCGGCAACGAGTCTCTCAGTCAGTCGCCATCAGCACTCAATCTCCGTGAGCGGCTTGAAATTTTGATTGGTATGCAGGAGGGAGCGATGAAACGTTTCTACCAGGTATTTATTAGGTTGGTTGTCTTACTCAGCCTTCTCGCCAGTTGCCGGGGTGTGGCGACGCCTTCCACCGAACCGGGACTGACTTCGGCTGCGTCTCCAACTGCGACGTCGGCAGCGACTGCAACCCAGGAGACCACGCCGGAAGAACCCATTCCGCAAGCGTCGGCCCTCGAACCCTTCGAAGTCAAACTGGACAGTCCGTTTGCGCAGTTCGAGACAAGCAGTTGGGAGCCCACGCCCTATCAAGGTTTGGATTATTCGCTGCCGCTGGATTACGATCTGATCGTCAATCGTTTTGTGCTCAACGGGCTGACCGAGGCGCAGGAAGAATTCTTGCTCAAACACGGCTTTGTCGTGATGCACAGCCAGGAGGCACAGTTTAAAACAATCCGGACGAGAGTCTCCGAGCGATACGGCCAACCTTATTACCTCACCACGGATGCCGCCTTTCATGCGCTGCATTTAACGTTTAACGACCTGCTAAAGGCGCTCGAGAAGGAGCGGTTGGGTGATTCGGTCGTCGACATTGCACAGGCCACGCTGACCGAGCTGCAAAGATACGCACCCGATCTGGAAGGAACCGCCGTGGAAGCCGATTTGGAGAAGGCTATCGCCTACCTCTCAGTGACATTGAAGCTTCTCGATCCGGACGCGGCAGTCGATGCAAGCGTGGCAGACGTGGTTGAGGCGCAGTTCGCTCAAATCATGGCCGAGGGCGGCAAACAAGAGTCCGTTCTCTTCCCGGACTTCGAAGATGACTATGGCGCATACCGGCCGGTGGGGCATTACGCTGGTGATCCGGAACTCGAGGCTTATTTCCGGGCCATGAGCTGGTTGGGTCGGGTAAATTTTGCCCTCGAGGATGAAACATCATCTCGTCTTCCACTACTCGTGACCCTGGCGCTGCGTCGTGCGCAGATTGGCGGGCGGAGTGCATCCGAGGCGTGGGCGGAGTTGGACGAGGTGCTCGCGTTCCTCATCGGACCGACCGACGATCCCGGTCCTCCCGAGTTTGCCGTGCTGATGGATGAAGTCTACGGTACTTCCATCACGCCCATCGATCTGGCCGACGAGGCGCTGTGGGCAGAATTTGTAACGAAACGCGAGGACCTTCCTCAACCCCAGATCAATTCCCTCTTCGTGGATTACCTGGAGGATGCAGAGGCCCTGGTTGGATGGCGTTTCCTGGGACAGCGATTTACGATCGACGCATTCATTCTGCAGAATCTCATCTTCGATAACATCGAGGCCAAACCGAACGGCGATAACCGTTGGCTTCCCACCGGCCCGGACGTGATGGCTGCGTTGGGCTCGGAAGCCGCAATGGACATCCTCATGGGCTTGGGAGAGGATGCATATCCGAATTACCTGGAACAGATGACCATGCTGCAGGAAACCGTCGGGGCGCAGACTCCAGAGCAATGGCGGTCCGTTTTTTATGATTCCTGGCTTTATGCCTTCCTGCCCGTTCTTGCGCCGAAAGGCGACTCCTATCCGAATGTCATGAACACCCAAGCCTGGGCCGTACGGGAGATGAACACCTGTTTGGGAAGCTGGGCGGAATTGAAGCACGACACGATTCTATACGTAAAAATGCCCGAAGGTGCGGGTGGCGGCGGTCCTCCTTGTGGTTCGGATCCACCACCGGGATACGTGGAGGCAAATCCAGAAGCTTTCTATCGCATGGCTTACGTAGCGTCCGTGATCGCCGAAGGCCTGGATCAGAGGGGGATCGCAAATTATGGAGTTGATTGGTGTCTTCCAGATGCATTAGACGGCTTAAAGAACTGTATGGCGGAACTTGGAGAGCGATTTAAGGCGCTCGGCGATCTCGCCGTTAAAGAACTGGCGGGGGAGATTCTGACGGCAGATGATTATGCACTGATCCAAGCCTGCCTCGGAGTGCACGAATGTATGAGTACATCTATGGATCCATTGCCCATCGTGGCTGCCGCCGCAGGCGCCAACCCCGGCGTCCTGGAGGTCGCCACCGGCTACGTGGATCGCATTTTCGTCGTCGTACCCCTCGACGGCAGGTTTTACGTGGCACAGGGAGGCGTGTACTCGTATTACGAATTCGTTCAGCCAAGAACGGACCGACTGACGGACGAAGCCTGGAGAGCGCGCTTGGATGGAGCGAGTGCGCCATCTCTTCCTTCGTGGTCGCGCCAATTCGTCCTCTCCGGCGGCAGCTCTACCGACGTCACCGGATTCTACATCGGTGCGGCATACGAAGTTACGGAGCAGGGAATCGGGTTGGAACTGCGAGAAGAAGCGGGCTTTGCCAGCCCGACCGCGTTTGAACTGGAGTACCTCTACACGCTGCTGAAGATCGTCGATGGCCCGGTTGAGGCGGATGGCTATATCTGGTGGCAGTTCGAGGATTGTTTCACCGGTGAGCGCGGATGGGCGCTTCAAGACGGACGTTGGTTCTCGTATTTCACAGGCTGATCCGACTGCCAGTGGATAAAACAGCATCGCCAAATTGACAATGGTGCTATTGATTCCTCCTTAAGTCGGGCGAACATTGGATCGTCGCATACGACGCCTCTCGTCCGGGAAATCGTGCGGTTCGCCTGAATCGAGACGGATTTCGTGACATCGACTCTCAGACTTACGACATACGGATGAAGCATGCCGTGAAATGCATAAGAGGATTAGATTAAGACAGTAGCGGTATGGTTTCAATTATTCCCCTTTTTATTTATAATCCTACCGAAATTTGAGGTGTCCAAACGTCCGCTTGGTGGAGAATGACACTCGATGGTGAAGAGAAAGCGTCCGGTTTTCGATCTTTTCCTCTCCAGCGCGCTGGGGCTTTTTGTCGAACTCGTTTTCATTCGCTGGATCGCATCTGAGTTACGCCTCTTTTCCTTCTATAAAAATATCGCCCTGATTGCGGCGTACCTCGGCATGGGTTTGGGTTTCGTCGTGTACAACAAGGAACGCGGCCTGCGTTCCTTGTTCCGCGTTTACCTGCCATTGATGATCCTTATCGTCGGCGTCGTGTTGGGTTTGGGGCGAACGTTGCTGAGCGATATCCTGCTCAGCAACCGCTTCAATGCACAGGAGTACTTCTGGGCGGGATCGATAGAGCAATTGAGTTCCCAAATCATGGCGCTGCGGCAGATCGCTCTCCACGGTCTCTTGCTGGGTATGTTTCTGGCGTTGACGCTCGTCTTTGTCCCGCTCGGTGAGCTGATCGCAGCGAAATTCGTTGTATTTCGTCCGCTTAAAGGGTACAGCATCAACGTCCTGGGCAGTGTGGCAGGGGTACTTTTCTATGCGGGAATCTCGTTCATGTCTTTACCACCGGCGATCTGGTTCTTCCTTGCGGCTGCAGGCTTTACTTACTTTCTCCTGCAGATGACGTTCCGATTGCGTTGGATAGCTATGATCATGGCGTTTATTCCCGCAGTGATGGTTCTTGTATGGCCGACTTCGGCGATGAGAACCCTCTGGTCCCCGTACTATCGCATCGACATGCAGGAAAACCGGTTACCGGGAACCTCTGACGTTTTGCTGGGATACGATCTCTCTGTGAATCTGGCGTTCCACCAAGAGATGGTCAACCTGGATCCGGAATTCGTAGCCGCAAATTACGCCATGGCTCCGGAATATTTCGATTCGAGGCAAGCGATTTATGATGCCGCCTATATGGCAGCGCCGTCTCTGACCCGGGTGTTGATCGTCGGTGCGGGTACGGGAAACGACGTGGCTGGTGCGTTGCGCGCCGGAGCGCAGGAAGTTGTCGCGGTTGAAATTGATCCGCTGATTCTACGTTTGGGTGAGGAGTACCATCCGGAAAAACCGTATTCCAACCCGGTCGTAACGGAAGTCGTCGAAGATGCACGTACGTTCTTTACGGACGCGACCGGTGAATACGATATGATCGTCTTTGGATTTCTGGATTCTCATGCCCTCTTCAGTCCCAATGCAAGCGCACGGCTGGATAATTTCGTCTACACTCGTGAAAGCTTCACCCGTGTGCGGGATTTATTGGCCGACGATGGTCTGCTGGCGATTTCTTACGGCGTGCCGGTGGAAAATGAATGGATCGGTCTTCGCCTGTACCGAACCTTGACGGATGCTTTCGGTCATCCACCGCAAGTCTATGAGTTCCCGACGAATGACATTTTGTTCCTCATCGGACGACATCCGGGCAGCCAATATACCGTCGAGGATACACGGTTAAACCCTCGGCCGGATTATTCTTACCGTGAAGACATCCCGGGAACGACCGACGATTGGCCATATCTCTATCTGCGCGACAAGGCGATCCCTTCCACGCACGTCGTTGCCATATTGGGAATTGGCATACTTGCCTTCTTTCTTATTCGCCGCAGTTTGCCTGGCTTTACGCACTTCAAGCCCGGTTTCTTTTTCCTGGGTGCGGGCTTTTTCTTACTCGAGACCAAGAGTGTGACGGAGATGGCTCTGCTGTTCGGATCAACCTGGGTGGTCAATGCTGTGGTGATCAGCGCCATATTACTCATGATCGTGTTGGCCAACATCCTCGTCGATCGATTCAAGCTGAGCGACACGCGTACCCTGTATATATTCCTCGGTCTAACGTTGATCCTCAGTTACTTCATCCCGGTGCGGACGTTTTTAGAGCTGCCAACGATATTACGTATGATGTTGGCCAGTTTGGAACAAGTGGCGCCGTTGTTTTTTGCGGCGATGATTTTTGCCATTCGTTTTCGTGACGTGACTTCGATTCCGGTGGTAATGGGCTCCAACTTGTTTGGAGGCGTGCTGGGCGGCCTGGCAGAGTACGCTTCGCTTGCGCTGGGAATTCGCAGCCTCTATCTGCTTGCGTTGATCTGTTATGCACTCTCGATTTTCCCTCAGACAAAACGATTCGCTGAACCAAGTACCGCTTAACGGAATGACGATCGGTCAAAATGCGCAAGTTGAATTCCGGGTAAAAGTGAGGCGGTATGAAACGATCCGATTGGGTCCTCGCGTTGGTCGGCTTGGCATTATTTGGATTCTCAATCTTACAAATCCAGGCTGCCACACATGATCTTGAGATCATCCAACTTCCCAATTCTGACCCGCCAACGACCGTCATCACCCTTGTAGAAGATCGTTCTGAAATGCGACCCACGGTTTTAGTCGGCCATGGATTTACCGGCTCGAAATTGCTAATGCGCGGTTTTTCACTTTCTTTGGCGCACGCGGGTTATACGGTTGTGGCCTGGGATTTTGACGGTCACGGGGCCAACCAGCAACCATACCCACTGCGGCATGCGAGTGACGTGTTGGTTGAAAATGCAGAAGCGGCGCTTCGAATCGCCCAATCCGCCGGGTATGCAAGCGGATCGGAGGTCGCGATCCTGGGGCACTCGATGGGAAGCGGCGTGGCACTCGATTATGGGGTCGACCACCCAGAAACGCAGGCCACAATCGCCATCTCTCCCATTCGGCGCAAGGTTACACCGGATTCCCCCCGCAACCTGTTGCTGCTGGCGGGAAGCTTCGAACACGAATTTATGGAAACCGCTAAAGAACTGCTGGCGGATGCCGGCGGCGCAGGCGGTAATCCGGCGGATGGAACAGGGCGCGCATTGATCGTCATCGAAGGAGTCGAGCACATATCCATTCTTTTCGACCCGGACAGTCACGCTGCGGCACGAACCTGGTTGGATCAAGTGTTCGGACCGCAGCCCGACGCCACACCGTACGTCGATCGACGTATTCTTTGGTATGGACTGGGGATTTTTGCTGCTTTGCTGGTAGGTTGGGAGTTGTCACCGCTCTTCGTGGTCCATGGGGAGGCACGGCGAACGTTGCTACCACTTTGGCGACGACTGATGCCCCCGCTTGGTGGAGCGCTTGCTGCAACCGCCTTGCTTGCCCTGGTCAACGGATTGGGCATCAACACGAAGCATACTTTGGGTTTGATCGTGGGCGGCTATTTGTTGATTTGGTATGCATTGGCGGGGTTGATTGGCCTCTCCATGCTCAAGTTCCGCATCTCGCTTCCGTCTCGGCGTTCGATCATCGGCGGCGTCTTTGCATTTTTGATTCTCTGGGTTGGTGTGGGGTTGTTGGCGAACCTGGTATGGGTGCCCTGGCTGCCCATCATGAAACGATTGATGCTCTGGCCGTTCGCCGTCTTATTGACCTTGCCTTGGTTTGTGTGCATCGGGGAGAGTTTGCGAGGGCAGGGAATCATTCACAGGTCGCTAGCGTGGCTGGTCCATACAACCCTTCTGGCGGCGGGATTCATCGCTTCGCTGCTCATCATCCCCGGATTGGGCGTGCTGGTCCTGGTGCTGCCCCTGCTGCCGGTCGTCCTGGGATTGATCGAGCTGTCAACGGCCCGGTTGCGGGGACATTGGCCGACTGCGCTGTGCGGCGCGATGTTTTTAAGTTGGATGCTGCTTGCTGTTTTCCCCATGATCTGAGCAAGGGTACACTACACCGGAATGGCATTGGTAGGATGGTTGTCGATGATGAGCGGAATGAAATCTCCCGGCCCTTGAATTCCGCAGCATGCGCAAGGCCCTACCCAAAGAAAGCGCATAATGATAGAATCTTCACGAATAGGTTGCATGTAAGTTCTGTCTGGGAGTCGCATGATCACGGCCTGGGCAATTTCAACTGCACCGGATGGCTGCCATCAAATCGACCTCCGAGAACGAGTCAGGCACCTTCAACCCGATTGCCATAAGGAGGCAATGTCTAATGTCGGAGCGAGTTCTTGGAACGGTCAAGTGGTTCAACAGCAGCAAGGGCTACGGCTTCATCGAGCGTGAAGAAGGCGACGACGTCTTCGTGCATTACTC
>CAYYVY010000116.1:0-9659 GCA_964475265.1 uncultured Anaerolineaceae bacterium
TCGTGGAATGCGTGCTGCGGGGCGTCGATATGTTCGATTGCGTGCTGCCGACGCGCCTGGCGCGCAATCACACGGCGCTCACACGACTCGGACGTTTGAATCTACGCAACTCCCCCTTCGTCGACGACCAACGCCCGATCGACGGAACATGTACGTGCTATACTTGCCGGACGTTCAGCCGCGCCTACATCCGTCATCTCTGCACCGCCAAGGAGATGCTCGCGGCGACGCTGCTTTCGATCCATAACATACAAACGCTCACGACGCTCGTCGGCGACTTACGTCAGGCTATCGCCGATGCGAAGCTGGAAGATTTTGCTGCCGACTTTCTAGCCAATTACCGCAAACACCGATCGCCGGAGATCTAGTCCATGAGCCTCATCCAAGCACTTGTACTCGGCATCGTGCAAGGCGCCACAGAATTTTTACCCATTTCCTCCTCGGCACATCTCGTTCTCGTACCGTGGTTGCTGAAGTGGGAATTCGACCCTAAGGCGGCCTTCATCTTCAACATCCTCGTGCAGTGGGGCACGCTGCTCGCCGTCGTTTTCTACTTTCGACATGATCTTCAGGCGATGGTAAGCGCAGCCTGGCGCGGCTTACGCTCTCGCAGACCCACGCAGGACACCGATGCGCGCCTCGCCTGGTTGATCCTGGCGGCAAGCATACCGGCAACCATCGTCGGTGTAGCGCTCAAGACACAGGTGTCCCAGGCATTTGAAAATCCAACGACGGTCTCGCTTTTATTGCTCGTGACTGCGGTAATGATGTTTCTCAGCGAACGCATCGGAAAATTCGAGCGAAGCCTCGATACACTCACGGCGACGGATGCTTTGTACATCGGACTCGCCCAGGCGCTCGCATTGTTCCCCGGCATCTCGCGTTCCGGTGCGACGATCGCCGCAGGGCTGGCGCGCCATTTTCAGCGCCCGCATGCCGCTCGATTTTCGTTTTTGATCGCCATACCCGTGATGTTCGGCGCCGGTTTGGTCGCCGTGTTCGATCTGGCCCAAATTCCGGACGGAAACAGCCAGGTCTCCGCGCTCGTGGTCGGCTTCCTGGCCGCCGTCGTCGTTGGTTACATCGCCATCCGTTGGTTGATCCGCTTCCTCACCCACAAATCGCTATCCACTTTTGCCCTCTACTGCGCCATCGTGGGTGGACTGGGACTGCTCCTGAGCGTGATCCGTGCGTAGAAAAATCAGCCTCGCCCTGGCGTGTGTGACCTTGTGCGCCTGCAGCACGCCCAGCCTCACGCCCGCCCCACCGACCGTCGTCATCATCACCACCACACCGGCACTCGAAGCGCTGGTCGAAAACTGGATCGTGGAGATTCCCGCGTCGGACATCGACCATTTCGACCTTCACACGCTTGCCCCGCTGGAAATGCCCGGGGCAATCGAAGACGGCAGCGTGCAGCTTGCCATCGTGGGCGGCACGCCGCCGGAGGATGCCTTCGCCACACCGCTGTATGCAGAAGGTATCGCTGTCATCGTACACGCGGATAACAACATCCGCTCGCTGTCCCTCGATGAGCTCGAGGGACTCGTCAGCGGGCGGATCGCCAATTGGTCCGCACTGAAGGATGCAGATGCAGCCGTTCAACCCGTCATTCCGCTGCCCGCGGATGAAACCCGGATTCACTTCGAGCAGCTCGTTATGGGGGACGAAGCGGCCTCGGTGAAGGCGCTGCTCGCCCCGACTCCGGCGGCGATGATTCAACTCGTGGCACAGTACCCGGGCGCGATCGGTTATCTGCCCTTTTCATCGCTCACGGACGAAGTACGTGCGCTGCGAGTGGACAACGTGGAACCGAGTAGTGCGAACGTGCGCAGCGGGCGTTATCCGCTGGTCCTGCCGGTGATTGCCTACGCACTCGAAGAACCACAAGGCGCGCTGCGGAATTGGCTCCTCGCCATCCAATCGCCTGTAGAGACTGCAGCGCCCTAAAGCCCAATTCGAAAGACAGCCGTGTTTGAACCTGGAATCGAAGCGACGAG
The DNA here is from genome assembly GCA_964475265.1 of uncultured Anaerolineaceae bacterium. Lineage (GTDB taxonomy): Bacteria > Chloroflexota > Anaerolineae > Anaerolineales > E44-bin32 > WVZH01. The sequence goes on from CAYYVY010000116.1 coordinate 2,001, forward strand.
TTCCGTTCTGCGTGTTCGAATTCTTGATTGAATTCTGGAGATTTACAACGGAATCGCACCCGTTAGGAACGGATTCGTGGCGCGTTCGGCAGCGACTGTCGTCACCGGACCGTGGCCGCTGTACAAACGCACCTCGTCCGGTAGGGTCAGAATCTCCCGGTGGATGCTTTCGAGCAGCATTTGCCCACTCCCGCCGGGTAAATCCGTACGTCCAACGCTGCCTTGAAAGATCAAATCCCCGCAGAAGACAACCCCATCTTGGCGATCTAGAAATATCACATGCCCTCGGCTGTGGCCGGGCGTGTGCCGCACCTCGAAGGTCCGCTTTCCAAGCTGTAAATGCATGCCATCTTCTAGCTCAATGCTGGGTTCCGGGCCGGGATCGAATTCTTGAAAACCGAACATCGCCGCGCCGCCCTGCACGCGCCACAGCGGCATGTCGGCAGGATGCAGCGCCACCGGCAGCGGTTGCGGCGCGGCGTTCGCCACCTCCGCTGCGCCGCCGAAGTGGTCGAAATGGGCATGGGTAAGCCAAATTCCGTCGAGATTCCACTTCCGGCGCTTCGCCTCCGCGACGATGACTCCACCATCCCAGGCAGAATCGATGACTGCGGCGTGACCGCTTTCCGTATCTGCAACGAGATAAGTGTTCGTCGAGACCGGTCCAAGCACGAAAGAAACGATCGTTAACGAACCGGCCTGCTCTTCGCCGAAATTCATGATCTCCCTCATGCAGCTTCCCGCAAGGCAGACTTCTTTACGGGTAAGCCGATGAAGAGAAGTATAGCCAGAAAGACGAACGCCTTCAACCCCGGAAGCACGGCGAAAGAAAAAGAGCCAGCGCATGGATTGCGGCTGGCTCGATGTTCGTCTACTCGTTACGCACTACGGTTCATTGAACGTGGCGAAATCGAAAAACACTGCGCTGGGGCTGTAGGCAGTGATCTTGATCCAACCGAGATTCCCGTCGGAGGTTTCATAGCAGTAATAGTGATGCTTCAAATCAAACGTTGCCGGACTCACTGTTCCGACGTCACACTGCTCCCGCGTCGGTGCTTCCGTGCCGACATCCCTGAAGCCGACACCATGGAGCGGGTTGATTTCATAATCGTGGGTAAATAGGATGTGACTATACTCATAGCGAAAGTCCGCTTGCGCTGCACCACAACTTACTTGCTCGCCATCGTCGAGATCGAAACAACCGTTTTTAGGGAGAACCAAGTCCGTTCCGCTGGCCTTGAAGAGTAGATACGCTTCAAACACGGGAACCAGGGGTTCGAAGACGATGCCTTCGTCCTCGGAGGGCACCACGATTTTGACCCAGAAGGCCACGCTGCCGTCGGTACCCACGCCGAAGAGCACGCCGTCGTTACTGCGCAGTTTCCAAAAGCCCTGATATGTGCCCGCGTCCGTGGGCGCCGTCATGCCGGAAGAAATGTCCACCGTGCTTCCCGGCGGTACAGCGCCCGCAAGGTTCGACTCGGCTGGTCCGTCCATTCGATCGCCGTGGCTGAAAACCAGCGCATAGGACGATGTCCACGTGCAGGTGCCATCGTTGCGCAGCCGCCAGGTCTTGGTGAAGGCTGAATCCGCCTCCACTTCCATTTCGTCCGGATAGGTAACGTCGCTGACAAAGCTGGCGAAGTTCGTGCAGCCCGTCGGTTCCGGGGTGTCGGTCGGCGGTTCGGTCGTCGCCGTGGGTGTCGGCTCCGGTGTGTCCATCGGAGCCGAAGGTTCTTCTGTGGGAGTAGGCTGTGTTTCAGGTTCCGAGCTCTCTGAATCACCCGTCTCTTCGCCAGCGTCCGCCGTCGGCATCGAGGTATCGACGCTTACGTTGAGAGGATAATTACAAGCCGAAAGCAGGAAGGCGGCGATAAGCAGCAAACTCAACTGCGGTGATAGATGTGAATGTTTCATCGTATTCTCCTCATGCCTATTAACGTTGTCCTTTCACCTCTAACAACGTTACAGATCCATTATTTGTGACGCGCATCTCGTCGCGGTCAGCACATGTGGCATGCGAGACCCGACTCTCGTGAGCGGAAAGACTCACGCTCACTCGGCAGATATCGTCGGTTCGATGATCAACCAGGACTGCCCACCGTCCTCCGTTTTCACCAGGGCGATCTCGGTCTCATTGCGAGCCACTGCCCAACCAAGCTGTTCACTCACGAAGGAGAATTGACCGTCCCAACTCACTGTCTTGACTTTCGTCCAGGTCTGGCCGCCATCCTGGGACACTTGAATGTCACGCGCCAGTGACCAGACGTGTTCCGGATTAAGGAACAACAGTGGGCCGCCGGGATAGCGGTGAGTCTGCCACGTTTCACCCCCATCTTCCGAGACGTACACGTAATGATCCTCGATCCTTTCATCATCTTCCCAACGCAAGCACGACACCGCCAGGGCACCGTGGGAGCTGGAGAAAAGCATCGGCGAGTGGGATTCACAGCTCGATTGATCGAATAAATCCGGCTGTTCTTCGGGCGCCGGCAATCTGATCTCGTCCCAGGTCGCTCCACCATCACGCGTCACCACGACTTCAGCCCCCTCGATGGGACAACTGGCGATGGTCACCCAACCTGTCAGCTCGAAGGCAAACCGCATTCCGGTCTTCTGGCAGCTTTGCAGATAAACACTTTCATACGGATCGATGAGGCGGTTCCAATGTGCCCCGCCGTCATTTGTAGCAAACAGGTAAACCGGGTACTTGTGCATACCCACACCACCCAGGCGGGCCATGATCCAGCCAGACTGTGCAGTCGAGAAATCAAGGTACGCAGGGTTAAAAGACGACCCCACGAAATCCACACTGAGCGGGCCGCTCCAATGCCAGGTGCGGCCTGCGTCAAATGTGTGCCAGACCGCCAATTCGGTAGATCCCAATTCGGATTCGCGCGCTACGGAATGATAGATCACCCAACCGGTCGCAGCGTCGATGAAAAAGGCCGTGGCCATCTTCTCGGCATCCCCGGGAACGGCAGCAGGCTCGGGAGGTGTCACGTCTTGCCAGGTCAAGCCTCCGTCCGAAGTGCGCAAAACGTGATCCCCGTATTCTGCCAAACCCCCGACCGCCCAACCCTGATTCGCGTCCGACATCTGGATGGCATGGATGCTAATTTCCTCTCCGGCTGCAAGATGTGGGATAGGATCTCCCTCGGGAAATGTGGAAGCTGCCGGCATCGAAGGCTGAACCACCCCGTTAGGCACATCGCCCGGCGTAAAACGAGTGATCCCAGCTTCGGTGCCCAAATAAACACTCCCATCGGCCGCACTGGCAATCGCACGCACATCATCTCCACTCAAACCTTGGGCAGTGCTGTAGCCCAGCCACTCGACCCCATCGAAACGAAAGGCGCCCGCACGCGTCCCCAGCCAGAGTGCCTCATCACTGCCAAGGGTCATCGCCTGCACGACATTGACGCTCATATCGCCCGAAAACGTGTAGTTCTGCCAACCGCCGGCATCAAAGCGAGCCGCACCCCCGAAGAGCGTTCCCAACCAAATCGCACCTTGCGCGTCTTCAGCAATGGATAGAACGTCGCTTGCGGGCAAACCGGTATCTTGATCGTAGTTCGTCCAATTCACACCATCGAAACGCGATATCCCCATGGAGGTCCCAAACCAGATCCCCTGCACACCAGCGTCGTACACACAATGGACGTAATCATCGGCCAGGCCGTCGGCCGACGTGTAATTCGTCCACACCCCATTCGCGAAATTCGAGACGCCGCTGTTCGTGCCGATCCACAATGCTCCATCGGCGCCTACCTGCAGATCGAGAATTGTGTCGGCCAGCAGCCCATCCGCCGCAGTGTACTTCGACCAGGTCCCTTCGAGGTCGCGGATCAGTCCCTGCGACGTTCCGAACCATAACGACCCATCCATCCCGACAGCGACGGCCCTCACCTCATCTATGGGTGATCCATCCAGCGACGAATACCGCTGGCAAGATTGTATACCTGCATCACACTGCACCACTCCTTCGGTCGTCCCCACCCAGAGAACCCCCTGGAGATCGAATGCCAGATCGAAAACTTCACCCAACTCGTCAGGGGAAATGGGCTCACCCGGCTCGCTGGGCGTACTCGTTTCGCTGCCCGACTCGGGAGGCGTATCGGTCGGCGCGGGCAAGGACGACTCCGTCGGCGAAGCCGCGGGCAGGTTACACGCCGCCAGCAGCAGCGCGATCGAGGCAAACACGGTTAGGGCTTGTTTTTTCGGTACAGCCATGATTGCTTCCTCCACAATGATTCCGCAGAAACAAATCGCCTGCCGCGGCTGCGACTGTGTATTGCCCCGGACGGTCGACCGGGGTGCGCCGGGGACGAAATCACGCTCGCGGCATGCGGTCGCTTTAGAATTGAAAGTCCCAGCCAAAATTGACGTTCCCTGTCGTGGCGCCTGGGTTCACCGTCACGTTAATGCGTGCCCAGTTTCCGGTCACGTCCGGATGGGACCATGTTCCAGGTACGAGAGCACTCTCATTCCCCACCACGGAGATGGATACACAGTAGTTACCCGGTGCCAATCCCGAGAAACTAAACGCCCCGCTCCCGTTGGTGGTCGTCGTCGGCAAACCGGTAGCCGGGCACGAACCCACACCAAGTTGTACGATCACGTTGGGGATGCCTTGCTCACCAGCTTCGTAAATTCCGTTGGCCCAATACACGATACCGTCGGTCTCGCAACCAGGCGGTGGAGGCTCCGGGGTATCTGGTGTCAGATTCGGGGGATTGCATTCATCATCCCAGACGATGCCCGAAATTCCGCCAGGCGCCGGCGTGGGTGTCGGCGGAAAAATCAAAATGGGCAATTCATTCAAGTCGAAGCTGTATTCCAGGAGATTCTCCGCAATCCAGCATTGATTTGGCTGATTATCGAGTTTGACGGACAACCACGAGTTATCTGCGAGACGACCCTTTGCTTCCGCCAGCTCATTTTCGAGCAGAAAGCCGTATTGATCGAAAATTATCATCGGCCCCGTGCGGCAATTGGAATCCATCAGCGCTCTCACGATATGGCCTTCAGGTGTCGTAGTGGCTGTAGGTGCTGGCGGGTCCGGCAGGAACTGATAATCCCAACCAAAATCTATGTCGGACTCGTGCTGGCCCGCAGCGAGCGTCAGTGTGACCTCCTGCGGATTCGCATCCCGGACGGGATACGTCCAGCCGCCGGGAATTAGAATCATGTCGTTACCGTCGGACAACGCATCCACGCTGAGGCAGTACGTCCCGGCGGTCAAACTGCCAAACGTGTAGGTTCCATTGACGTCCGTGGTTGCCGTGGTCAACCCGCTGGACGGACACGCACCACTTCCCAGGTGCAGGGTTATCGCCTCGATTCCCGGTTCGCCGGGATCATACACGCCATCCGCCTGAAGCCCCTCGACGGGACCTGCATCGATACACCCTTCCGGCAAGGGATCGCCCGGTGGAATCGATGCATACGGCACGGCACACAGGTCGTGGAAAACGTCACCACTGATCGAAGCCGTCGATGCCGGTGGCGGGGGTAAAAACTGATGGTCCCAACCGAAGTTCACATCCGTTCTATGCTGATTCGCCGTGAGGGTTACTGTAACTTCCTGCGGATTAGCATCGCGAACAGGATACGTCCAACCGCCCGGGATAATGACCATATCATTGCCATCGGACAGAGAATCAACGCTCACGCAATATGTCCCGGCGGATAAACCGCCAAACGAGTAACTTCCATTGACGTCTGTGGTAGCTGTTGCCAATCCAGTTGATGGGCAAGCGCCGCTTCCCAGGTGAAGGGTTACGTTTTCAATCCCCGGTTCGCCGGGATTATATATCCCGTCCGCTTGAAGCCCTGTTATCGGACCAATATCGATACATCCTGGCGGTAACGGATCACCTGGCGGGATCAATGCATAGGGTACGGCACACAGATCGTGGAAGACGTCCCCGCTGATCGAAGCCGTCGATGCCGGTGTTGGGAAATCACAGGCAGCCAACACGCCAATCCCAAGCACGAAGGCGAGTCCGATTAACTTCCGATTTGAGTGTGTCATAATTTTCTCCTACACATCCTTGAGAGAACGTCTTCCGTTGCGAGATTCTCCCGGTTTACACGCCAGTCGACCACAATCGCCTTCCTCGAAGGTACCAACGTTCCCTTATGCAGATCGCATTTCCTTTTCCGCGGGACAAACACAGGAATGATAACCGAGACGAACGATCAACCACTAATATACGAGTATAAATATCTCTACTACCTGCTGTGCGCTTTCAGCCATGTTGCCGACCTCATCGTAGGCACGAGCGTAAAAGTATAAATGTCCGGAAGAGTAGGGTCCAGCAGTATAGACGCAGGTCGTCGTATCCTGACAGGTGGCTACTTTGATGAAAGTATTCGCTCTGGTAGCGCGAACCCATATTTCGATGCGCTTTACCTGGTGGTCATCCTGCGCCGTTGCCGTAAAGGTAACCATGTCTGAAGTGTTCGGCCGTTTAAACCCGCTAGGACTATAGTTGATCGAAACTGTCGGCGGAGTCGAGTCGTCCGGCGTGGATGTCGGCGGCGAATTGATAATCGGGACGTTGCTCGTATCCCCGCTGACAGTCACCAAACCGTCCCAGACCCAACAGTGGCCATAGCCGTCTTGCCGCTTGATCCACCACCAAGTCCATTCTGCATTACGCCCATCGATCGGTGCCGATTGATCTTTCAGAAGATAGCCGACGACTTTATAATCCGGCGACGGGCCGAAGCGGCAATTGCAATTATCGATTCCCGTAGCCATCGGCGGACCGAGCGTAGCTGTGGTGGTTTGCGTCGCAGTGCGTTCCTTCGTGGGAGAAGCCGTTACGGCGGAGGCCTCGTCCGCAGCGCCAGACTCCTGCGTTGCGCCAGGCGTCGACGTGTCGCTTGCTTCCGAATCCGAAGCTTCAGACGGAAGTGGAGCCAGCGGTGACGGAGGACGGGGAGACACGATGAGCGAAGTCAAGACAGCCGCGCCGATAACGATCGCAGAAGCCATCGTAAAGGCTCCCGTTTTCATCATCCAGCTCCAACCTGAGATCGTGTTCATCCAGCCGGCGGACGACCCACCCCCACCCATGCCTCCGGCGCCACCATCTGCAGATGCGCCACTTCCAGCCTGCGGTCCAGCATGCCCACCACCGCCACCTGCTGTGGGTACGGTTTCGATGCCAAGTTGATCGAACACCTTCGTAATCCAGGCTTGGGACGGTAAAATGGGAGCTAAACCGGCGATCAATGCACCCACCTTCTTGAGATCTTTTTCCGTCTGGCGACATTGTGCACATGATTTGATATGCGCTTCCACAGCCGCCCGCTGCTGCTCGTCGAGTTCACCATCTTGGAAAGCCGAGAGCAGATCGCCGAGTTCCCGGCAGCGTTCGACACCCATCTCAAGCGACAGGCGCATGCCATGCTGTTCTCGGAAGCGAAGGCGAGCGCGATGGACCAACTGCCGTGCATTGTCATACGTGCACTCGAGCGCCTGGGAGACTTCTTTATAACTCTGTCCGTTGAATTCCCGTAGGATTAGCGCCTGACGATAGATAGTCGGCATGGCATCCAATGTGTTCCATACCGCCTGGCGTGCCTCGTTACGCTGTACGCCGCGTTCGGAGGGTCGTTTCGTAATCGGTGCTTCTGCCATCATCG
>CAYYVY010000117.1:0-9360 GCA_964475265.1 uncultured Anaerolineaceae bacterium
TATAGAACATTTGTTCTATTCTAAGAGGATTGAGACATTCTGTCAAGTCTGTAAATGGTCGGATTTCGGAATGTGCTGACTTTTACAGTTGGTCAGCTTGCGCTATGATGTTCTATATAAACCGTTCACTCCAATCGAGGAGATCATCTCATGACGGTAAAACATTCACGGTTGTTTCATTGGTCGTTGATCCTGACCACAGCCTTCCTACTCGGTGGAAGCATATTCCCCAGAATGCCCCAGCCCCAAGAGCTCGATCCCACCCAGCCTGCAGAGATCGTCAGATTGATCTTCATCCATCACTCCAGTGGTGAGAATTGGCTGAACGACGACGATGGCGGTCTTGCGAACGCTTTACAGAATAACAATTACTTCGTGAGCGATACCAATTACGGATGGGGACCGGACGGCATCGGCGACAGCACGGACATTCCCAACTGGTTGACCTGGTTTCGCAGTGAAGAGAGTCCTCGCTACACGCAGGCACTCTATTCCGAAAGCGCCCAAAACGCCCCATACGAACGATTCCTGGATGACCCCGGAGGCGAGAATCAAATCATTATGTTCAAATCCTGCTTCCCGAATTCCGAATTGGAAGGCCGGCCGGATGATCCCGCCGGCACGTACGAAGACATGACGGTCGCCGGCGCGAAGTACGTATATAACGAGCTGCTTAAATATTTCCGCACCCGGCCGGACAAGCTCTTCGTGGTCATCACGGCACCGCCAGTCTCCGACTCCTCGCTTGCGGAAAACGCCCGCGGTTTCAATCTCTGGCTGGTGAACGAATGGCTGCAGGAAAACAATTATGCGCTCAACAATGTGGCCGTATTCGATTTTTACAACGTTCTCACGGGCCCGGACAACCACCATCGTTTCACAAACGGTGCAATCGAGCACAGTTACTCGCCTGGGATGAACACGCTCTACTACCCCAGCGCACCGGACGACGATCATCCAACCTCGGCGGGAAATCGAAAAGCTACGCAGGAGTTCACACCGCTGCTGAATGTTTATTATCACCTCTGGCAAAGCGATCCTGCCTCGTCGGCAGCGCCGCAAGACAACCCGCCATCGCTCAGCGACGAAGAATCACAGCCAGACTCTGTTCCAGTGGCAGTCCCCTCGGAATGGATCGACGATTTCGAAATGAATGCTTCCAGCCTGGGCGCAGATTGGGAATACTACATGGGCGCCGAAGTCGGCACGCAGATCACCTGCGCTGCGGCTGCAGGAAAGTCACACGCCGGATCGGCGGCGCTCGAGATCGCCTTCGAAGTGCCGGCCGCAGGCTGGGCGACCTGCATTCAACGCTATGGTGAAGCGCAAGACTGGAGCGCGGCCGACGGCATCACCTTCTTTGCTGCCTCCACGCCGGCCGGCCTGCCTTTCGACGTGCACCTCTACATCGGTTGGGATGAAAACCTGGAAACATACGTCGCCCACCTCGAAGGCGCCGCGGATTGGACCCAGGTTGACCTACCCTGGGACGCCTTTACCCGCGTGGCCTGGGAAGCGAATGCCGGCGCAACCTTCAACGCCGTTGATCGGATTTCCGGTTTTGGTTTCGGCTTCGAAGGTGATCCGTCCGCATATCAAGGCACACTTTGGGCGGACGACGTGCGTTTGATGGTCGAAGAGGTCGAAACCGCCGTTGAACAGGTTGTTCCGCAGTCCGAAGCGCAGGAGTCGAACGGACGCCCTTGCCTCAGCGCTTTCCTGCTGCCCTCCGCTGTATTGGGAATTTTCATGAAGCGCCAGATGTGGAGATCGCGAGAAAGCCGCTAGTTCGCTTCGCTCGATAATTAAGGCAAGTACACGCCCCCTACTAACAATAAGCACCCGGATGTGCTGGGACGATCATCCTTTCAATTCCAGCTGGCGATCCTGCGCGCATTGATTTCAAGGCACGCACCCCAGCCGCAGCATCCGAAATTCGCTGGTTCCATTTGCATGCCTTCGATTTCTGCCACGAAAGCGTCGCCGCCCAGACACTGTCCCGCCACATTGCCTTGTTACCCTGCATTCAAATCGACGGAACGCAGGAGTTAACACGATGAAAAAATGGATTATTTTGCTCTTCACCCTGGCGATGCTGCTTGCCAGCTGTCGCCCGTCAATACCCGCAGCCACCGAGACGCCGACACCCACCTCGACCGCGACGCAAGCGGCGCAAGACGTGGATATTTCGGCGATCAACATCCAAAACTATCCTCGCGTCGACGGCTCGACGTCGGCATTACCACTGCAGGCCACATTGGCCTGCGAGATCTTTCGGATCCACTGTATCTGGATGTACGATCCGTTTACACCCACACTGCGCGTCGTGCCCAGCCCGGGCGAGCGTGACGCAGACAGAAGAAATCTGGTCCAAAGTCTATGGCACAGCGGCACACACGGGTCTTACACCAACCTTATCAACGGAGACGTCGATCTGATTCTCGTCGCGCGCCAACCGTCCGAAGACGAGCAACAAGCTGCGCGGCAAGCCGGCGTAGAACTCGAAATCCGCGCCGTCGCGCTGGACGCCTTCGTCATTCTGGTGAACATCCAAAACCCGGTCGACGATCTGGCCCAGCAAGAAATTCGCGCCATCTACAGCGGCGAAATCACAGCATGGGATCAGGTGGGTGGGCAAAACCAGGACATCCACCCCTATCAACGCAACCGTAACTCCGGCAGTCAAGAATTGATGGAGAGCTTGATTATGCGCGGTGAAACGATGGTCGACGCGCCGGAAATGATCCTCGAGGGTATGATGGGGCCGATCAACGCCCTGGCGTCCGATCCGTTGGGAATCGGTTACTCTGTCTATTTTTATGCCACGTTCATCTTTCCCCTGGAAGAGATCAAGCTGCTCGCCGTCGATGGAGTCTCGCCGCGTGCGGACACCATCGCCGACCGATCCTACCCTTTGACCACCGAAGTCTACGCTGTCATCCGCGCCGACACGGACGAGCAGCATTTAACTCGCCTGCTTTATCAATGGTTGCTCACCGAGGAAGGACAATCGGCAATCGCCCGCAGCGGATATGTCCCTTTAAGCGCATCGCGGTGATCCCTTTCCATCCGGATCAATGGCAATGTGCTCAAGCTCGAGATCGGAACTGCCCAAGCTCCAGTTGATATTCGAGCCACGGTAAGATGTCGGATAATAAAAGAGCCCCATCAGCGAAGAATGGGGCTCTCGAGTTTCGTGAGAAATCGATCTCAGGTACGGCTGTCTATAAATCAGATCGGAAGAGGTCCCGTGTCTGCCATCCTGCGGAAGACGGTTGTTTTGCCTCCGGTCTCTTGATCGCTGAGCAGGAAATCCTGCGATTCGAGATAGTCCTCCAATGAGGCGCAAAAAATCGAAAAATCCTTCGTTTTAGATTCCGGGAGTGGACTGCCGGCCAGGTCCTCGCGTTGAAGTGAGATGCGGGAGCGCTCCTCGGATATTTTCACCAGATGGATACTTCCGATGCTGCTATCGAGTTCCGGAGGTCGGTGGGCGCCAACCAGATTCGGGAATATCGACACCCGTAACGCGGCGACGTTCGGCATCACTCGCAGAGAGGCAGGGTCTCCTCGCAGGGACCACAAAAAATACCCCAATTTCTGGCAAGCTTCCAGTGCAAGAGCCATTGTCCCCCTTAAATCACATTGGACGTATAAGATCGTCGCTGGCTCCATTTACCCTCCCCCGGGCTGACTCAAGCGCCTCTCGACATCTAAATAAATCAAGTCGGTTAATAGTAGATAATTCTATCATGTATTGATGTCGAAAGCGATATTCTCCATGTCCTATTCACCGACCGGGCCGGTTGTAATCCAACGATAATTTTTTTCATTCCGAAGCATGCTTGTGCGAGCGATTCGCTGGAAAAGCCTTGGGCCAATTCTTCGAAGGCAGCATTTCCTGATTGATTGTGCGGATCACAAATCACGAGCGTTAAGCGATTGTTATGATTCGATCCAGCGAAAGCAAAAAAGGAGATCGTGCTGCACCGATCTCCTTTCTTTCATTCGTGAACAGCGTGCTTCCCAACACGCCGGTGATCGAAACCTTAGGCCGCCTTGAGATCCAAGTTATCTTGATCGGATAGGCTTTCCCCTTCATCGTCGTTCTGCTGCAAGTCGAGCATCGACCTGGACTCGTCGATATCCTCTTCGGAGACCCCGACGTGCACTTTCCCATTCTCAGGCACAAGGATTGGCTGCATCCACTCGATGAGCGACCAGCCACGTTCCCAATCTTCCTTCTGCATTTCCTCACTCTCGGGAATATGCTCTTCCGGGACGGGAAGCCCGCGATCCGTTAAATTCCGCAGTAGATCTACATAGTCGTTGCGCAGCAGCGCTGCTGCGCAACTGGCGTCGGTGGCGTCGCCAAACAACTCCTCGACGGCAAATTGATCACCGCTTTGCATCGCCTCGAGTTGGTTGTTGAGAATATCCGTATGCTGCTCTCGTTGAACGATGGCCGTTTTCCGATTGACCAGAAGGTCGTGCAGCAAGGTACGGCTCACTTTGTCGATCTCGTCCTTTGCATGCATATCCGCCCAGAGCGTTAATTCTCGCTCCATCAATTCGATGAATTTCGGCTGCCAGTACTCGATGTCGCGCTCCCAAACATCCACGAGAAGATCACGGTCTTGGGGAAATTCCGCTTCCTCGACGGCTTCGTAATCGGCTATGAATGCTTCGAAGGATTCTTCCCACGCTTGCCAGACTTCAATCAATTCATCGAGTGTCTCTCGCCAGGCCGATTCACACTCTTCGAAAACGACTCCCGTTTCTTCATCTTCAGCTTCCAGGTCGAATTCCGCATCGATTTCCCCGGCAACTTCTTCATCATCGAATTCTTCAACGACCTCAGCCGGGGGCACTTCGGGATAAACGAGTTCGATCTCTTCATACATGCCTTCTTCAGTCGGTTCCAGGGACAACAGTGTGTCTGCCAGTCCACCTTCGAACTCATTCTCGCGCTGCGCCTTTTGGGTTTTATTCTCGCGCAGCACCTCATCCACTAACTTCTCCAGGAACACCTCGTTATCCACTTCGGACAGGTGCCGTTCTGAGAAAACCATCAAATTCGAGATCGCAACAACCATGCCATGCCCGAAATAGCAGGCGGCAAGGACGGGTTGACCTCCCACCCAGGCCAATGCGAAGGCCGGCTCTATTACGTTGAGAAAGTACCCTCCGCTGCCATGAAAATTACCCAGGCGGAATTCGTTTACACCCTCCAGGACCGGGTGTCGTGCCATATCGGAGCGATGGATGCTAACGTCCCCGACTGTTACACGAGAGAACGAAATCCCGAACGGCTGAGTCAAAGCACTCAACCTTTCCGCGTCCGACAATTTATCGCCCATGACGAGCAGGCAGCCGCCGTCTTTCACATACTGCCGCATATCGACGATCTCTTCGTCGTGCCATAGATCTGCCTTACGATCGAATAACCAGGATTTCTCGGGGCCCCCGACGACGACCATTTTCACCCCTTCCAACTTCGAACTCGTTATCGGACCGTCGCATTCGACAGTAATGCGGCCTCGTTTGCGCAAGTATCGCTTGAAAGGCTCGAAATCATCCGTCCACGTCCGCTCCTTATGCGATTCATCAATCAGGATTTTCGATCGCAAACCGCCCCAGGGACGATCCCCAATTGATGAATCATCGTCTACCTCTCTGGATTGATGCCAGGGTGTTGAGGGAAGGTCGTTGTCTTCAGCCGGCAGGGACGGAACCTCGCCCTGCGCGCTACAAAAAAGGCAGCTGTCCGATTCACTCACGAGCTCTGATCCACACGTTTCACACTTCACGATCTACCTCCTGGGACGACTGGCTTGAGCTTTGGGTCGATCTCTACGATGAAACCAATCTAACCCTTCCTCGAAATCTGGAAACCAACTCCGCTAACGAAAATGCTGCGTCCCTCCGAATGTGGACCGCACGAACATCACTCGGAAAAAATTGCCAAAAGCTATATTCATTATTGCAGAGGGCTTCGAGATTGTGCTTTACAGATGGCTTACGAATCAGGGGAATAAAAAGGCTTCAATTCCGAGCCGAAAATCACAACGGCAAAATGAATCATTGCCAGGACTAAGCAATCAAACAAGATCGGTGCCGCACAAGTCTGAAAATAAGGTCAATGCCGCATGTACGAACGCAGGAGGATCTTCGTGGGGATCACGCTACGGCTGCGTTCCCCCGCTGACGTCATAGGACATGAACAGCTGTCCGCTGCCCTCGAACGCAGCCGCATCGTAGTGGAGGCTGCGCAAACGACATGCGATCACGGGATCGAGAAGCGCACCCTCCACGATGCTCGAGAAACGTTTTCCGCCCAGCAGCCTGCTCGCCAGGGTGAGGTACAGGCGATCCAAAACACCGGCGGCAAGAAGAAGGCGATGCACCTTGGGTCCGGCCGTGGAATAGACCACCCCGTATCCCAGCGCCGCGAGCGCCGCTTTGAGTTCCCCTCCGTCGACTGATTCGTCACCCACAGTAATGACTTCATCGACCTGGTTTTCCATGTCCTGAACCAGCGAGGTATCCACACTGTGAGTGGTGACGGCCAGCACCTTTCGATCACCGCGCAGCAGCGCATGTGGCACGGGGAAATTCATACTCCCGCTGATCACCGCCAGATCTGGATAGGGCTGCAGGCCTCGTTCAATGCGCCAATCCTTGAGATCAGCCAAATCCGGATCATCGTATACCCGCAAGATATCCTGGGCACCCTCAGCAGCATAATCCCGCAAGTAGCGACCCGAGGTAATTATGAGATCCGCCTGTACGGCAAGTTCCTGGAACAGCCGCCAATCGCGCGCATTGGTGATTTGATCCGGGATCGTCTCTTCTCCAATTTGGGGTTCAATCGAAATGCGGCCATCCAAACTGGTGACGAAGTTCGTGAGCATAAAGAGCCGACCCAAATCTCGTTGATGTTGGCGAAGATCGTGGCTGAGATAGAGTCCCTTTAGCGGAACCTTTCTCGTCGGCAGTGGGTAAAGCTGGAGTACACCATCCTCCACGCGAAACTCTCCTCGGAAGCGGAAATCACACACCCTTTTCTATCTTAGCATCAATCTTCCTTTCCGCCTGAAGGTTCCACGTCCGGAGCATGGAAATCCACCCGGCTTAAATAGACATGGATGACGGAGGCAGAACGTCCGTCATCCATGTTCCGCAGGATCATCAATGTGCAGGTTTCACGGTTCGTAGAGCACGAAGTCGAAGGTCATGCCGCTCTCGTTGTAATGGGTTGGATGCAGCCAACCGTATACGGTATCGCCGTTGTACTCCGCCTCGAAACAGACGTAGACACTGGTCTCATACGAATCGAGCGTGATGGCCGCCTCGTGAATGTACGCCAAGGTTGAACAACTGATTTTTATTGGTTGTGACGTCACCGCCGCGGCAAATTCGATTGCCGGTTTGGCCTCCAGGATGCCGCCGTAATAACTGTTGTGGTTGTAGCGAAAACTGGCATCCGTACTGCTGCACGACACCTCTTGCCCGCTGGTTAGATCGTAACATTCCTCGTCCAGCAGCGTAACTCCCTCCATCTGCAGCATGACGAACATGTTGAGATTTGGCATTGCAGTTACTTTTTCGATCGGAAATCCGGCTTCGGGCTCGAAGGTAATGTAATTGAAGGTCAAACCGCCGGCATTGAAATCCGTCGGCTGGATCATGCCGTAGACCACATCCCCTTCATACTCGGTGTGGAAGCAGTAAAACTTTCCTGTTGAGGATTCCACTGGAAGCGCCAGCTGTAGCGTCAGACCGTAATATGCCGCATCCTGACATTCCTCCTGGTTGGGAAGTGATTCGCGTTCACCGGAAAACTCGAGTTCGTTCCAGGGTAGAAGATTGCCACCCTGCTGGCTGGCGTAGGTGTATTTGAAATCTGCATGCGGATGCCCGCAGTTGATCACTTCTCCGGACACCAGATCGAAACACTGGTTGACCATCATGGTCTCTCCCATTGCTTTGCTAATCGCGTCCACGAACGGATACGGATTGATAGCAACGTTTCCATTTGTTGGCGGCGAACCGGTTGGGGTAGGCGTCGGTTCAGGCGTGGCGGCCGCAACTCCGGCGACCTTTATCACGATTCGCAGCGGTACATTGGCGGGAGTGTCCTGCCTAAAAATTTCACCCTCACCGCTCTGCAGACGCCACAAGGAGGTATACGGTCCTGCTTGCAGAGGTGCCGTCAATTGCAGCGCGAAATCATAGGTCTCGCCTGGGGATACCATCGAACCCAAAGGAACGACTGTTGAGGCTCCCAAAGCATCGCCGGAAACAAGCGTCATGGCATAATCCGCACCCCACACACAAGTGCCCGTATTTGTAAGCGGCCACACCACCTGGAAAACCTCACCCGGCTGGAATTCCTGGCCTGTAGATACGTTTACCGCTCCCGACAACTCGAAACGATTCGTACAGTCCGAAGACGCCTGCGGGTTATTGGCCAGATTCTGGCTATTCTGTTGCGTGGGCGTTGGATTGTAGGCGACGTCTTCCTGCGTATCAGTTGAAGTGTCATCAACCCTACCTGACTGAAAACTCCAGGTACAACCCACCAAGGAAATTAGTGCGAAGGTAACAACTCCGAGGACAGCTATCTTGCGGATCTTCCTCATTTCATTCCTCCCGGGATCTCAATATTCCAATCCCATCATGTTTGATTTGCCCCCAAGAGTAACCCGCTGGTGTTAGGAGATGATTTCTGTTTGGTAAAAAGCGTGTAATCGCACGAAGATTATCGTTCGCATCGTTTGGAACTGTGTTCATTAACTGCAAATCCATTGCGAACGACAGAATCTAAAAAAATAAACCACCCACTCATTCTCATGTGTGGATGGTTCTGGAGTGGGATTGGCGATCAAACCAATCCCATGCTTTATTCCAATATCATCGAGGGGATGTGGTTATTCTTCCTCTTCTTCACCGATCTGCAGAGAAAGGTAATTCTCGAGGCCCATCTGATCAATTTGTGCCAATTGCTTTTCAGCCCAATCGGTGTGACCCTCTTCCATCTTGAGGATCGTAACGAGCAAGTCGGCGGTGCTCTCGTCACCCAATTCACTGGCCAAAGCAATGCCGTCGTTATAAGCCTTCACTGCGCCCGATTCGGCAGCCAGGTCATTCTTGATTATCTCAGGTACAGTTGTGCCGAACGACATGGGCAGGAGCTCGGAGACAATCGGCGAGCCCTCGAGAAAGAGGATGCGTTCGATAAGCCACTCGGCATGATGCATTTCGTCGATGGCTTGACCTTCCTTGGCTTCATGTAATTCCCCGTAGCCCCAGTTGTTGCACATCTCTGAATGAACCATGTACTGGCTGATGGCGGTC
>CAYYVY010000118.1:0-9210 GCA_964475265.1 uncultured Anaerolineaceae bacterium
CGCAGCAGCGCCCGGATTACGAAGCGCTGCTCGAAGAGATACACGCCGAGACCGGCCTGCAGATCGGCCTGGAGGGCATCTACCGCTGGTTGGCTTTCCTGCCCTCGCGCACCGAGCCGCGCGTGACCGTGGCCAACCGCTACTTCGGCGCCTACGAAGACGGTTCACTCAAAGTGCGCGGCATCGAGGCCCGCCGCCGCGACACGCCGCCCTACATCAAGCAAACCCAGCTCGAGATGCTCGAAATCCTGGCGCAAGGCGAAGACGCCAGCGGTTTCCGCGCCGCCATGCCTGCCGCGGTGGCCTACGCCGCGCAGCGCCTGCACCGGCTGCGCGCCGGCAGCGTGCCGGTGAATGAATTGGTCGTCACGCACCGCCTGTCGCGCCGGCCGGAGGAATACGTCGTACGCACGGTTGCCGCCCGCGTCGCCGCAGCGTTGACCCACCGGGGCGTGGAACTCAGCCCGGGCGAGCGGCTGCGCTTCTTGCTCGTTCCCGGCCCGGAAAAGGCGCGCGCCTGGGAGCACATCGAGGGCGAGATTCCCTACGATCGGGAAGCGTACAGCGAGCTCATGCTGCGCGCCGTCGAGAGCGTCTTTGCCACCGTTGGAGTCGACCGGACCACGTTGGAAACCTGGCTGCTGGCCAACGCCGGCTACTGGGGCCCCCCGGGGGTTTTGCCGCCGCCCGGTGCGGACATCCGCATGCCGCTGTTGGCGCAGAGTAAATTTGTTTGGGTTGGGAAAAAGGGAGCAGGGGTTAAGGGGCAGGAGGCGGATGTACCAGCCCGTCTCCCGCTGAGAAGAGCAAGTCGTGGGCAACTGCTGCTGCAGCCCGCCGGGAGCTCGCCATGAAACGCTCGAACGTGTTCGTCGTCATCACGGGGTTGATCAGCCTGACGGTCAATATTTTGGCCATCGTCAGCTACTTCACCGAAGGAGGTGCCTTTGCCGCTTGGCGCATCGATCCCGGCTTGTGGATTGCGATGGTGTTTGTGCTCATGGCCTACAGCCTGACGGCCTGGTCGGTGTTGAGTTGGCGTTGGACGCAGGGGCGTGCACAGGGCAGTAAACGAAAAGTGCGCCGCTCGGCGACCTTCTTGCTCACCGCGCTGGCAGTGTTCCCGCTGCTGACCGTATGGTTGTCCGTTTTGTTTTCGCTGGTCATCTTTGCGGCGGCGACTCCGCCGCAGCGCTGGCTGCTGGCCATGGGCTGCGCCTGGGCTGCGACGCCGTTCGTCACCCTGGGTTTGATCAGCGTGGGAGAAGTATTGGGGCCGTTGATCAGTCGCGATAAGGAATGAAAGGTTCGATTTACAACACAAGACTTCGTTGAAGATAGCCCTTTGTTACTCGCAGTGGATGCGACCAGTACACTGTCGGCCTGTTGGATGACAACGGTGACAAGCGTCAAAGTTCTTGATTTGGCCGCCGTCCGGATTTAAGAATTTCGTCAATCTTTTATGTTCCAGATATAGTCTGTCGGCATTGTGTCTGTGACATCCATAGCAGGTATAGGCGTCAAGCGTATTAGGGTGGCATGTTTTACAGGAAGGGCTTCCGCCGCCATGACCGAGGGGGAAGTCATCATGGGGGAGACGGTAGGTCGCCGGCGACCAGGCGTCTGCGGTGTGGCAATCGCCGCATTCGCTCCTGAAATACCCGGCATGGAGTACCGGGTCGATGTGGCATTCCGCACATGTCGCCGATACCTCCGCAAAGTCAATTTCCAGATGGCAGTTGTCACAGGCGATACTGGAATGACCTCCGATGAGTGGCAAGGCGGTGTCGGCGTGGTCGAATATCGTCTCGCGCCAGGCCGATTCTTGATGGCAGATGTCGCACTGAACTCCGTTTTGTCCTTCGTGCTCATCTTTCGAAACGTGGCAGGCATAGCACGCTGTGTCCAAACCGAACCACTGTTTGTCGATGTGACAGGAGGAACACTGCACACTTATGTGCGCGCCGTCAAGGGGATAATCCGTCAGGTTGTGATCGACGGATACGGTTTGCCAATTCAGTGGAGAATGACATTGATCGCAATTTTCCCCCAGTTGTCCTGCATGTTCGTCCTTGCCAGCATGACAATCGATGCATTGATGGGAGGTGGCCTGCAGATCGGTGATGTTGGAGGCGATCTGATGACACGCCTCGCAGGGCACGTCGAGATGGGTGTCTTGGAGGGGAAACCGGGTCTGTTGGTGATCGAAGTTGGCGCCGAAACGGTCGCGGCCATCGTGGCATCTGAGACAATCTGAATGGAATAAGTTAACGTGCTTCTGTGTACCGGCTGCGTCTAGCTGCTCGTGGCACTTTCGACAGGCATCAACGTCGAACTCACGCACGCTTTGTGGATGGCACGATCGGCACTCGGGTTGGCTTGAAGGCGGCAACTCACGATGCGCAGTGAGGAAAAAACCCACATCCTGGTGCGGAAAAACCACGAGATCAAAATTCGTGAGCGGTGCCGTGGCGCCCCGGTGCTCTGGGTGGCACTCTCGACACGTGTACATCGTGTCGAAAAACTCATGCATGCTTAACTCGATCTTGAGTTCTTGCGCAACCTCGGTGTGACACGCAACACATCGATCTTGCATGCGTTCCTCACTCCAGTAAGGCACGTGGCAGGCATCACATTCCTGTCCGAGATCCGCGTGGCTTAAGGCTCCCCTCTTTGGAACGCTACCTTCGGTGCTGTTTAGATCGCCGGGCCTGAACATCGCGCCTCCCGAAATCAAAGAGACGCTCAGAACTGCAGCACCCGTAAAAAGCGCCGCCAGTGGACCACGTTTCGTAAGAAACCTAAAAATTCTATTCTTCACGGTAATGTGTTTGATCGATCATCAACGCATCAGGGTGGCATAGTAAAGTGCTGCCACGATGTGTACGAAAGCTGCGACGAAAAGCGAGATTCCGATGGGAACATGAACGCTGTGCCAAACAGACAGCATGCGTCGCGCGACCTCGTTGGAACGAACTTGTATCAAAAGATCGTTTCTGCGCTTGCGTAAGGAATCGACCTGGAGCATATGCTCACGCGTCTTTGCATCGGCTTTTCGCAGCCGCCTGCGCCACGCAATATTGGCGCGCCAACGCAGGAGCGTACGTCCAAAGACGATGCCCACCCCATCCGGTGACTTTTCGAATTCCTGCAACATGCTTGGCGCTTCTTGTGGAGCCAGTTGCTGAAGTTCTCTTTCCGCGTCGGCAAGCGCTTGCTCCAATTCTTGATAAGCTACGATTGCTCCCTCGGGAGTCCGTGGTACAGCAGTGTAGATATAACGACCGACAAATCCGCTAAGAACTACAACCGCCATCATCAGCGTCACGATTCCGGCAAGCCCGCGAAATGCAAAAGCACTATGAAGCAAGACGAGGTACGGCCCTACGATCCCGGTGAAAATGTGGAATTGAAGCCATGTCTGCATACGGCCCCATCGCGCTCGCGTGGCACGCTTGCGAATCGAGTATAGTGTTTCCGTCGCCAGCATGAGCAAAAAACCCACGATCCCAATGCCATGTCCAATCAAGCCACTTGATTCCGGAAGGGTTGGGCGCGAGGCGAATCCCAGATAGATACCTGTGATAACAAGTATGGCGATGAATGCCAGGGTGATCTCACGATGCAATCTCACGCTGATCTTCCCTCCTCTCGCATCAGATTCGAGTATTTGGTTGTGAAGGGACTTTCTGTTCTTCGATTGTATGGTTGTTAGCGGGGGATAAGCCTGACTTCTTCATGATGGAATCTTGCACGAATTCAACAACCCGGGATCCCCCCGATCTACGCAGCAATCACCCGCAGATTTTGGATCTTCTACCGAACTCGTGAACCATTATGACATAAATCCAATATGAGGGCACGTGAAGGGCTACGCCATTATTTACGGTTTACTCGCGCAGCATCTTCAGAGACAAATGTGCCATAAACGGGGTGGAATCTGCTTGATATCAGCCAACTGGGCTAATCGTCATTCGCTTCCCGACCAGCGGGATGACAGCGCAGGCAGTTGGCGATGTTGTTGATTCCTTCCTCCTGATGTTTTGCGATCACACGGTTGCGGTCATGCGCGTGACACCCGTAACAAGTGTAGGTGCTCAAATTGTTGGGATGGCAAGTGGCGCAGGAAGCGCTTCCGCCGCCGTGACCAAGCGGGAAAGAATGCGGGAGATTATATGAGGCCGGGTGCCAGGCGGAAGTCGAGTGACAGGCGGCGCAATCGGCGCTAAAAAGACCAGCGTGGTAGGCGGGATCGGTGTGGCAAGCAGCACATGCTGTCGGCAGTGGAGTAAATTCAGCATTCAGATGACAGCTTTCGCAGGATAGATTCGCATGTGCTCCGGTTAACGGGAATGCTGAGAGTGCGTGGTCGAAAGTCACATCGCTCCAGGCCGTTTCTTGATGGCAGGCCTCACACCGGGTTCCGTATCGACCTTCGTGCTTGTCCTGATCTGCGTGGCATCCGTAGCACGTCGTTTCCAGACCGACCCACTGATTGTCGACATGGCAGGTCTGACATGATAACTCAGCGTGTGCGTCGAGTAATGAGAATCCGGTTAGCGCATGGTCGATTGTGGCCGTATTCCAATCGGAGGGTTCGTGGCATTGATCGCAGCTCGTGCCCAGACGCCCCTCGTGGATGTCGACCTCAAAATGGCAATCGACACATTCATGTGATGTAGCTTGTAAATCGCTGACGCTTGAAGCCTTTTCATGGCAATTGATACATGCTAGATCGACATGACTTCCTTGAAGCGGATAGCGCGTCGAATTATGATCGAAATCCGCGCCATAGCGATCGACGCCATCATGACAACTGAGGCAATGTACATCGAAAGTGTCGATGTGGGCAGCCAATGCGGCTTCATCAATCTCGCTATGGCAATCCTGGCATTCGCTGACATCGAATTCCCGTACGCTAATCGGGTGGCAGGAGCGACACTCAAGCTCGCGCCCGGGCAACTCTTCGCGATGCGCACGCAGTGAAAAACCTACGGCCTCGTGTGGAAAGACGACGAGGTCGAAATCCGTGAGTGGAGATGTCGCTCCCAGATGTTCCGGGTGACAAGCCCGACAGGTGTTCAAAGCCACGAAGGAAGCATGCATGCTGACAGGATCTGTAAGTTCTGCAGCAACTGCGGTGTGACAACCAAGGCAGCGATCTTGCATTCGTGCCTCATCCCAAAATGCGGTGTGACAAGCTTCACATTCCCTGGCGAGTTCCGCGTGGCTGCGTACTCCCCCTTTCGGAAAATCGCCTTCTGCGGCGTTCAAGCTTCCCGGGTTAAACATCGCTCCGCCAGAAACCGCGAATGAGGCCAATATCGCCACACCAGTGAGGACTGCGGCTATCATTCCCGTTGCGGTTAGACAACCCAAGGGTCTATTCTTCATGAATGCATTCCTATCACGCCAGAGACGTACTCCAGCATATCACTCGACTTCAGTATGGCGGCGTCGCGGAATTCTCGGTTTGTTACTCTCCATATGATAAAGCGCGAGCGACACATCCTTTATCTCACACTTCAGTTGCACGTTGGTTCGTCCTCCAAGCTTCCCAGTATCGGGTAATAATCCTTGGTGTTTCACTCGGCTGTTGGATCAGCAGGTGTCGAATGGGGGATATATCCACCTGGTTAACAATCATCTCCTGCAGAGGTCTTGATAATTCCTGATCACCCATTACCAGTGCTCCGAGAATGTAATGATCTCCAAAATTGATACGCAGACGAGATCCGCTATCGACAAATTCCGACACCAGATTGTCCGCCGGATCATGCCAGGTTTCGCTTTCACCTCTCACGATGGCAATCAAGTCTTCGTCTTCTTCGACCGTTCCGATCGTACCGATCACGGTTGTGGTCAATCCTCCGATGTGCGTGACGTTGAAAGCGACCGGCTTGTGATACGCAATTGCTGCACCCGCCATGTTTGCCCCGGCGATCTCGCCCTGCTGCCTGGCGACCCACCAGAGACTGTCCAAGCGGTACTCGCCACTTACAGGGTCATAGACTTGGGCAACATCTCCTGCGGCGTATATACCTTCGACACTCGATTGCATGAACTGGTCTACAAGAATTCCACAGTCAACATTCAAATGTGCGGAACGCGCCAGGTCCAGGCGCGGACGGATGCCGATGGCCACACCAACGAGTTGACATTCGATCGGCTTGCCGTCTTTCGTCTCGACGGCATGCACTCGCCCCCGCTTTTCGATGATGCGAGCGACCTCGGTACGATGATGCAATTGAATGCCTTCTTCGATTAATTTCGATTCTACGAGTCGTGATTCATATTCATCCAGGACGCTTGGCCAATATCGATCTCTGCGTAATAGGTAGTGGGTACGCAGCTTTCGTGCTGCAAAGCCTTCTGCCAGTTCGAGCGCCGTGATGCCGCCGCCAATTACCACCGCACTCCGTGCGCCACGTACCAACCGAAGGATTGCTTTAAGATTGTCGAGATTATCAAGCGTGACGACGCCGGTAGCGTGGATCCCGGGGATTTCAGGCAACACGGCACATGCACCCACCGCCAACATAAGCGCGTCATAGGCAAGCTGCTCCCCATCAAATAAGACTCGCCGTGTCTCTGGCTGCAAAGCCTTGACCGGTTCCATTTTTATTTCCACGTTTTTATCTTCGAGAGCTTTCGTGTAGTCGGTTAGGATTTGATCCTCAGGGATGAGGCCGTTTAAGACATAGGCCAGCCCAGGGCGTGAATAAAATCCATGCGGGTCTTCGGTTATCAAAACGATACGACCCGAGGCATCGTACTTGCGAATGCTTTCAGCAGCACTCAATCCAGCAACGCCAGAGCCAATGATAGCGTAGGTCCGCGGCATCATGAATCCCTTGTTACCTGTCGCTCATCGTTATCGAGGGTAGCGTTTCGAAACGCAGCACGCCGCGAGGACAGCGTGCAATACATTCCCCGCAGGTGATACAGCCTTGTTCTACAATTGGCTGGCTCTTCCAAACCTGTCCGCGCACATCGATTCCCAGGGGGCAGTTGAATGAGCAGATACCGCATTGTACACAGCGAACCGAATCTGAAACCACGCAGGAACTCGATAGAAGGTCCCTGCGGTTTTGATTGCCGTGAAGAGAATTTTTCAACATGGACAATATAGCTCCGTATGATCTACTATGAGACACCAGTATCACTGAAAAAACGAAAGTAGGCAATGAGAAATTTGTAAACCTTAACAAACGATTGCAAGCGTGTGGTCAACGATTTGAACAACTTGCAAACAATGAAA
Organism: uncultured Anaerolineaceae bacterium; assembly: GCA_964475265.1. GTDB lineage: Bacteria > Chloroflexota > Anaerolineae > Anaerolineales > E44-bin32 > WVZH01. The sequence continues at coordinate 7,262 of CAYYVY010000118.1, forward strand.
TTCTCGATAAGATATGTCAAATTTGTAATGGGAAATATCGTTCGATATCTCTGGAAGCGTCCAAATCGAATCCGTAGCATCCGATCAAACAGAGGAGAAGAGAATGCGGAAACATATTTTCATCATGGTTCTACTCATGGCCCTGATGCTCGCCGCCTGCGGTGCTGAAGAGATACCGGAATCGACGGTCACGCCCGCGCCCGAACCAACTACGCAAGTCCCGCCGACGCCGACGGAAGACGCTGCCTTTCAAGCCCTTCAGGCATATCTGGGTGCCTGGAGTGGAGAGTGGCGCAATACCACCTTTGGTTCTTCCGGTGCCGTTAGCGCAACAGTCAGCGCCGATGAAGACGGCACGATGACCTTCAGCGTTGATCTGGATGGCTTCGTCTTCGGTGCCCTCGATCCCGATCCGGTTACCTACAGCGGCAATTTCGACGCCGAAGGAGCTGTCTTCAATATCCCCGGCGATCCGCTGCTCGGTGATCTGACCATCACCGTTACGGCAGACGGTGAGGTCGTCATTGTTGGCGAATCGGTGCCCGATGAAAGGATCGATAAGGTTTCTGCGGTCGGAACGGTTACTCCGGAGGAAATTTCTCTCGAGTACATCGTTACTTTTACGACGGGAGACTCTGCTGTAGGCGAGATGTCACTGACGAAGGATGCCTAGCGAAGCATCGCAAGGATCACAGCGTATTTCTTGGCGGATATAAATCGCCACCAGATGCGAGAACGATTTTGGTTTCCCTTTCGCTGTCGTGGAGGGGTGAGTTAATCGTCGATTTTCTTCTATCGACGCGTCACAAATCGATCTCCCGGCTCGTTCTAGGATTGAAAGGAATTTTTATCCGACGAATAATTCGAGACCACTCGCAGCATGTAAGAAAGGAAAATGAAATGCGTATTCGTAGTCTACGATCATGGCTCATCGTACTTGCCGTCGCCTCGCTGCTGTTCGTGGCTTGTGATTTTCCCGGCTTTCAGCTGGTTCAAGAGGAACCCGAAGAGCCACCTACGGCAACATCGACGCGGGACACACGGGATGGATCAAAGCCGCGACCAACAGCCACCGAAGAAGAGCAAATACGCTTGCCAACTTCCACTGCAACGCTCGAACCAACCGATGAGCCGCACAGGTTGACGGCCAATGTCAACGCAAATTGCCGTACTGGACCGAACGTCATTTTCGACGAGTATGGCTATCTACTCGAAGGGGAATCCGCACCGGCAATCGGCAGGGCAAGTGACAACAGCTGGTACGTGGCGCAACTGCCAGATCGCCCCAAAGCTTGCTGGATATCCGCTTCGATCGTTTCCATCAATTTCGATCCGGCCGTTCTCAGCATCGTTGCCTCACCGCCCACGCCCACTCCCGTGTTAGGCTCGATCGGCGGTGTTCTTTGGCACGAAATCTGTCAGTTCACCGGCGGAGAAGCGGATGAGCCCGTCGTCCTTGGACAGGGCTGCGTGTCCTGGGGAGATCCGAATATTGGTGAATTTGGCCCCAATCAAGTGTACGATGCCTTTGAAACCGGATGGGCCGGGGTCACTTTGCACATCGGCAGCGGCGCCTGCCCCTCGACGGGGCTTGCCACCGCGGTGACGAATGCAAATGGCGTCTACAGCTTCAGCGGTCTTCCGGCTGGCACGTATTGTGTGTCCTATAATGCCCTTACAGATGGCAACGACGTTATTCTCATCCCCGGTGGGCCGACATACCCGCAGCGCGGCTCGGCTGGATACCACCAGACCGTTACCATCGCCGAAGGCGAGAATAACTCCAGCGTCAACTTCGGATACGCATGGCAATTTTTCAATTAAGCTCATGATCTTGCAACGAGCAAGCCCTGAAGGAAGCGCCACATAATAGGCGCTTCCTTCTGTTTTTAATAATCCTGGATTCAACTACCAAGTGCAACAGCGGGTGAATGATTGAAGAATACCTG
>CAYYVY010000119.1:0-9209 GCA_964475265.1 uncultured Anaerolineaceae bacterium
AAGAAGTGCAGCAAGAAGCCGGGTAGGAGCCTGTCTGGCTAGTCTTTGCCTGCAAAGGAACAGTTTGCCTAGGACCCGCCAGATGAGCGGGGTTTTTTCTTAAATACGAGTCTTATTGACATGACGAACCGAGAAACCATCTCCAACTTGAAGAAGAAGCGCCTCAAGCGACCTGACCCAGGTCCTGGATAAGCACGCGCTTCCTATTCCTACGCGGAGATGAAGGGCCAGCGATCCAGGTCAAAGGTCGCTGGCTTTTTCGATGCCAATATATCAACACTATCGGAGGAAAAGAATGGCCAACCCAACATGCACAGAATGCGGAGCGGAGATCAACCTTCCAGAGGACGTCGTCTTGAACGAAATCCTGCCCTGTCCCGAGTGCGGCGTCGAATTGGAAATTATCGACCTCGACCCACTGACTCTGGCCCTGGCTCCGGAAGTCGAAGAGGATTGGGGCGAGTAGCATGCAGATCGGCATGATCGTCTCGAGGGTCCGGCGCGAAGAAAAGCTTCTCATGGAAGCGTTTCAAGCGCGCGGAATCCAGATCGATGTGCTCAACGACGGGGAGTTAATCCTCCATCCACTCGATCCGGATCCGCGCTGGCTGGCGTACGACCTGATCCTCGAACGCAGCATCAGCGGCTCCCGCACGCTCGCCACGCTGCAGATCCTGGAAACCTGGGGGGTTCCGACACTGAATAATTACCACACCGCGAGCATCTGCAGCGACAAACTCAGCACCACCCTGGCGCTGGCGCGCCATTCCGTTCCACAAGCGCAGGTCAGCATCGCTTTCTCGGAAGAATCGATCCTGGAAGCAATCGAGAATCGGGGTTATCCTGCCGTGCTGAAACCACTCACCGGATCGTGGGGACGCCTGGTGACCAAAGTCAACGATCGACAGTCCGCGGAAGCGATCCTGGAACATCGCTTTACGCTGGGCAATTATCCCTATCATACCGGATACGTACAGGATTACGTCCACAAACCCAACGGACGCGACATCCGTTCGTTCGTCGTGGGCGACCGCACGCTGTGCGCTATTTACCGCACCTCGCAGCATTGGATCACCAACACGGCGCGCGGCGGCGTAGCCACCAATTGTGAAATCACGGAAGAAATTGCCGACATTTCACAGCGGGCTGCAGCCGCCGTGGGAGGTGGCATCGTCGCCATCGACCTGTTCGAAACAGAGGCGGGTTACCTGGTCAACGAAGTCAACCACTCGATGGAATTCCGCAACAGCATCGAACCCACGGGAGTCGACATTCCCGCGGCGATCGTCGATTTCGCGCTCCAAACGGCCGACGAAGGCGCTGCCCTGCACGAGGTGCAGCTATGAGTATCCGTGCGGCAATCGTCGGTGGATCGGGCTACCTGGGTGGGGAATTGATCCGCATGCTCACGCTGCACCCCCAGGTGGAATTGACTCAAGTGTCCTCCCGCAGCCAGATCGGCCGTTACCTTCACAGCACACACCCCAACATGCGCGGCCTGACCGATCTACGCTACTGCCACGCAGACGATCTACAACCTTGTGATATTCTCTTCCTCGCCCTGCCCCACGGCGGAGTCGCTGCGGATATCGAGACACATGCGCAGCTGGCCGAGCACATCATCGACTGCTCCGCCGATTTCAGGCTGCGCTGCAAAGAAGCCTATCCGAAATGGTACGACTGGGAACACCCCACGCCGGAATGGCTGGAACGCTTCGTCTACGGTTTACCGGAGCGCCACCGTGATGAATTGAGACAGGCGCAGTACGCCTCCGGTGTCGGCTGCAATGCCACGCTGATCAACCTGGCGCTGGGACCGCTCGCTGACGCCGGCTGGCTCGAACGGGTCACGGCGGAAGTGAAAGTCGGATCTTCGGAGGCCGGAGCTTCCGTCAATACCGGCTCGCACCACCCCGAACGCAGCGGCGTAGTGCGCGTTTACAGCCCCAGCGGGCATCGTCATCTGGCCGAAGTCGAACAGGAACTGGGCGACTTCCCCGTCCATCTCACCCTGACCGCCATCGAGCTGGTGCGCGGGGCGCACCTCACCGCACATTGTTTCCTGACCGAAAATGCGCAGGTAGAGACCCTGCGGGACGTGTGGTCTTGCTACCGGCAGGCGTACCAGCAGGAACCCTTCATTCGCCTCGTGGCGGATCGCAGCGGTGGGTACCGCTATCCCGAGCCAAAAATTCTATCCGGTTCGAATTACTGCGACATCGGTTTCGCTTTCGACCAGGAAGCGAACATGTTGATCATCATCGCCGCACTCGATAATTTGATGAAAGGCGGCGCGGGAACGGCCGTTCAAGCCATGAATTTGATGTTCGGCCTCGATGAACGCCTGGGATTGGAATTCCCGGGCCTACATCCCATCTGAGTCTCATCACACGCAAAGCACTATCGTTGAAATTGGAGCAAACATGGAAAACAATCGTCTCATCGTCATCAAAATCGGGGGCGCCCGAGACATCCAGCTCACACCGATCTGCGAGGACATCGCCGCCATGATCGCCCAGGGCCAGCGCATCGTCCTGGTGCACGGTGGGTCGGAACGCGCCAATCAACTCGCCACCGAAATGGGCCACCCACCGCAATACCTGCGCTCGCCGTCCAACTTCGTCAGCCGCTATACGGACGCCACGATGCGCGACATCTTCGTGGAGGCGGTGACTTCGTTCAACGACGACATCTGCCGTGAACTGCGGCGTTTCGGCGTGCCGACGGTGGGTTTGAACACAACAGAAGACTGTGTCTTGCGCGGCGATCGGAAAAACGCCATCCGCGCCGTGATCGACGGGCGCATCCGCGTGATCCACGACGACTACTCCGGAAGTCTCAGCGGTGTTGCCCGGGACCGGATTCTGGAGATTCTGGATCAGGGCAAAGTGCCCGTGATTCCACCCTTGGCGTACAGCGATTCGGACGGCTATCTGAACGTCAACGGCGATCGCGCCGCCGCGGCAGTTTCCGCAGCGCTCTCGGCCGACATGCTCCTGATGCTCTCCAACGTCGTCGGCCTGTACCGCGATTTTGAAGATCAATCCAGTCTGGTGCACATGGTGCCCCGGGGACAGCTGGACACGGCCATGTCTTGGGCGGACGGCCAGATGAAACACAAAGTTTTAAGCGTGCGTGAAGCGTTGGAAAACGGCGTCACGCAGGCCGCCATCATCGACGGACGACGTCCGCAGCCGCTGCAGGCCGCGCTCGCCGGAGGAGGAACCTGGTTTGCTTAACGAAATCGTTTTACATGCCGCAGCAGATGCTGCAAATCAAGCTGATATTCTCGCCTGCGAGGACCTGCATACATCCGGCGCCTACGGCAAGCGACCCATGGCCATCGTCGCCGCGGAGGGTGCGCGGCTGATCGACGCCGAAGGGAAAGAGTACATCGACATGGTCGGCGGCCACGGAGTCTGCCTGCTCGGACACCGGCATACGGCCATCCTGGAAGCGATTACCCAGCAATACGAGCGCATCGTCACCTGTCCCGAGATTTTCTACAACGATCAACGTGCGCGCTTGTACCAATCATTGCAGGCACACCTGGCACCCAGATTCGGACGCTATTTCCTGTGTAACTCGGGCGCGGAAGCGGTCGAAGCCGCATTCAAACTCTCGCGCGCCCTGACCCAACGCGCCGGCATCGTCGCCATGCAGGGCTGTTTCCACGGCCGCACGCTCGGCGCGTTATCTGCCACCTGGCGTCCGAAATACCGCGAACCGTTCGGACCCCTCGTTCCCGGATTCGAACATATTCCCTTCAACGACCTCGAAGCGGCGCAAGCCGCCGTGAATGATTCCACGGCCGCAGTGATCGTCGAGTTGATCCAGGGCGAAGGCGGCATCAATCCGGTCGAAGACGAATTTCTCCATGGACTTCGCTCGCTGTGCAGCGAACGCGGCGCACTGCTCATCTTCGACGAGATTCAAACCGGACTGGGCCGCACGGGGCGCTGGTTCTGCTACGAACACCACGAAGTCATCCCGGATCTCATCTGTCTCGGCAAAGGCATCGCCGGCGGACTGCCGATGGGTGCGCTTGCCTGGCGCTCGGATCTGGGAACTTTCCCACAGCACACTCACGGGAGCACGTTCGGCGGCAACCCGCTCGTCTGTGCTGCGGCGAATGCCACACTTCAGGTCCTTGAAGCGGAAAGCCTGCCCGAACGAGCAGCGGAAATCGGCGAACGTTTTCTCGATACCTTGCGCTCGATCGAGCATCCGCTGATACGCCAGGTCCGCGGGCGCGGCCTGATGATCGGCATCGAATTACGCCGGCGCGCCACTCCCGTCTTGCAGGCCATGGCAGAAAACGGTGTACTCGCATTGCCCGCCGGAACGACCGTGGTGCGGCTTCTGCCACCCTTAAGTATCCCGGAACAAGACCTGGAACGGGTTCGGACGACCTTCCTGGATGCGTTAGAAGAGGTTTATGGTGATTGAACTAGCGCCAACGCGAAGCGATTTAACGCTGCTCGACGAGCGTGAACGCTTCATCTACAATCTGGTTTCCATCCCCAGCCCTTCCAGCGACGAAGCCACCGCCGCCTTGTTTCTGGCCCATTGGATGGGCGACCACGGCATGCATGCCTACGTCGATCGAACCAACAGCGTTGTAGGCATTCGCGGCGAGGGCGACTCCGAAATTGTGCTTTTGGGTCACATCGACACGGTTCCCGGTGAAATCCCGGTACGCATCGACGGCCGAATGCTCTACGGCCGGGGCAGCGTCGACGCCAAAGGTCCGCTGGCGGCGTTCATTCTCGCCGCCACGCAAGTGGAGCCTCCTCGCGGCACTCGATTGATCGTCATTGGAGCCACCGGTGAGGAGACGGACAGCCGCGGAGCCCGAGCCGCCCTGAATCGCTTCCGGCCGAAAGCCTGTCTGATCGGCGAACCCAGCAGTTGGGACAGGATTACCCTGGCCTACAAAGGTCATCTCATGCTGCGTTGGTCGTATTCCAGAGGGTTAGCGCACTCCGCCGCGCCGACCCGGACCCCAGCAGAATATGCCTTTCATTACTGGCAAAAAGTGCAGCATTACGCAGACGATTTCAACAGTGATCACCCTGGAGTTTTCGATCGTCTTGACGTTTCACTGCGCAATTTGAACACCCATCAGCGAGGCTGTTACGGCGTGGCCAAGATGCAGCTGGTGTTCCGCTTGCCGCCCGATCTGCAGCTCGAGCAGCTCGAAACGGACCTGCGGGAATTGGATGAGGAAGCAAGTCTCGAATTTTCGAGCCGCGAAGTCACGTACGTGGCCGATAAGAATACCTTCCTGACGCGCGCCCTTTTGCAGGCGATCCGTTCCAGCGGCGGGCAGCCGCGCTTCGTCAAGAAAACCGGTACGGCGGATATGAACATCGTGGCGCCGGTTTGGAACTGCCCCATCGCCGCCTACGGACCGGGTGATTCGAGTTTGGATCACACACCGGAAGAGCACCTCGACCTGGATGAGTTCCAGCGTTCAATCGACGTCATTCGACTCACGCTGGAGAAATTGCTGCAGGAATGCTGAGGCGCGTTGGACACTGCGTTTGACAATTCGGACCCGTTTCGGTAGACTTTGATACAAGGGACTACAAATATATTATGGTAATCAACGCTACCCTGAACCTGACACCTCACGCCTGCTCCTGTCTTTAGCAGGCAGTGTGCCGGCGACCCGCCGGACTTGCCTGCTTTGCATAAGACCGGGCGATGAGTGTCGCAGGGTAGTTTGTTATTAAACACAGCTAAACATCGGCTGGATGTATGGCGAATCATCATCCAGCACGTCCGATAAAGTAAACCCGAGACTCATCGAATGGCGTGTTAATCCGATGAGTCGTTGTGGTTTATCGCACTAAACCGAGGTATCAACTCGAAGGGAGATAGAAAATGTCAGCCATCGCAGATAATGTTACGGAATTAATCGGCAATACCCCACTTGTGCGCCTGCACAATGTTACTGATGGAACGAAAGCCGAAGTGCTGGTGAAATTGGAATTTCAAAACCCGGGTTCGAGCGTCAAAGATCGAATCGCATTGAGCATGATTACCGCTGCCGAAAAGGCAGGCAAAATCAAGGCGGATACGGTCATTCTCGAACCCACGAGCGGCAACACGGGAATCGGCCTAGCCATGGTATCCGCCGCAAAAGGCTATCGCTGTGCCCTGGTGATGCCAGACACAATGAGTATCGAACGCAGGCTGTTGTTGAAGGCGTTTGGTGCGGAATTGATCCTCACGCCCGGATCGGAAGGTATGAAAGGGGCGATCGACAAAGCCAAGGAATTGGCCGCCAAGGATAAACGTTACTTCATTCCGCAGCAGTTTGAAAATCCGGCCAATCCGGAAATCCACCGCCGCACGACGGCGGAGGAAATCTGGCGCGATACCGAAGGCAAGATTGACATATTCGTGGCGGGCGTCGGCACCGGCGGCACGATCACCGGAGTAGGTCAGGTGTTGAAAGAGCGTAATCCCGATATCCAGATCGTTGCGGTAGAACCCGAGGGCTCAGCGGTGCTCTCCGGCGGCGATCCGGGGCCGCACAAGATTCAGGGGATCGGCGCCGGCTTCATCCCCAAAGTGCTGGATACCTCGTTGATCGACGAAGTAGTGAAGGTGTCGAACGAAGAGGCCTTCGCCATGGCCCGGCGTATGCCCAAGGAAGAAGGAATCCTGGTGGGAATCAGCTCGGGAGCCGCCGTTCACGCCGCGGTGAAAGTCGCTTCGCGCGCCGAAAATGCAGGTAAACGCATCGTCGCCATCGTACCTTCCTACGGCGAACGCTACTTGAGCACGCCGCTCTTCGCCGATCTGCGCGAGTGACCGGAGGAAGACTATGTTTAAGACAATTCGCGAGGACATCCGCGCCGCACTGCAGCGAGATCCCGCAGCCCGCAACGCCCTGGAGGTTATTCTCCTTTATCCGGGATTTCACGCCATCTGGATGCACCGTCTGGCACACTGGTTGTGGGGCAAAGGTTTGAAGCTCGTTGCCCGCGGCCTGAGCCACGTCAACCGCTGGCTGACGGGAATCGAAATCCATCCGGCGGCGACCATCGGTCATGGTTTCTTCATCGACCACGGCATGGGCACGGTGATCGGGGAAACCGCCGAAGTCGGCAAATGCGTCACCATGTATCACAACGTGACCCTGGGTGGAGTCAGTTTCGAAAAAACCAAACGACACCCGACTCTGGAGGATCACGTCGTGATCGGCGCCGGAGCGCAAATCCTGGGTCCGATTCGCATCGGCGCCCACAGCCGCATTGGCGCCAACTCGGTTGTGGTCAAGGACATTCCCCCCCGCTCCGTGGTGGTCGGCGTTCCCGGCAGGATTCGCAGCCGCAACGGGGTCCAGCTATCCGAGCCGCAGCCGGAGGACCTGCGTCACGACCGGCTGCCCGATCTCACCATGGAACGGCTGCAGGTGCTCTCCGAGCGCATCGACCATCTGGAACAGACGGTGGACGAGCTGCAGCTCGAGGACGACGCCATGATGGCCAACGCCTGGGTCGGTGATGAGGCGCAGGACGGCAGTCACATTTGATTTGACCCACTCCCGGAAACCATTTGTATGAGCACTCCGGGAAGGTGCCGAATCGAGAATAGGCTGTCTGAATAGATCATCAGGCAGTCCATTTGGCTTTCGATGGATTAACCGTCATGTCCAATCACTTACATACCGTCCTCTCGTTCGTAAATGACGATGTAGGGGCGGGTTTGAAACCTGCCCCTACAAAAGCATACGACACTAATCTGCAGGGTCGGTCACCTGTAACCCGGGCAACCACAGGGGGTTGCCTCTACAGATCATTACACAATTCGGAACTAGTCATCCACAAACGTCACGTCGACGGGCATGCCGGGCTTCAACTTCCCCTCTGCGTTGGGGACACGGATGTCGATGGCGAACACGGTTGATTTACGGCCGTCGACCGTCTGCACGTTCCGCGGAGTGAATTCCGCCGTTTCGGCAATGTGTTTCACTTCGCCGTTGAAGACGTATGCGGGGAACGAATCGGAGCGGATCAGCACCTCTTGGCCCAGGTTAATTCGCCCATATTGATCTTCCGCTATGTATACCGTCAGGCGCACTTCATCCAGACGTCCGAGGCGCATGACCGTGCCGCCCGGAGAGATGATCTCACCGGCCTCGAGATTGCTAAGTAGCACCACACCGTCGGAGGGTGCCTTCACGCTGACTTTCTCCAGCTGGATCGACAAGATCTGTAAGGCATCCTGCGCCAACGCTGCGTTGGCCTCGGCCTGGGTAACGGCGGTTTCGGCCGCATGTAACGCAGCCTGCGCCGCGTCGACCTGCAAGGACTGCTCCCCGCTGCGCATCGCATCCAGCGCCTGGCGAGCGCGGCTTAATCGCTCGCGCGCCACGGCGACCCCGGCGCGAGCTTCGAGGATTGTTTGCGCCTCGCTCGAACTCAACAGACTCTCGTACGCCTGCTGTGTAGCTTCAAGTTCGGCCGACGCTGAGTCGTAGGCCTCGTCCGCCGCATCGCGCAGGTCTGCATTATCCAGGGCGGCGTAAGCCTGATCGCGGGTCTGGGCAGCGACTTCGAAAGCACTCTCCGCCTGCGCAAGCCGCTGCTCCGCGGCCACGAAATCACCTCCACTGACGTCCGCGAGTTCGCTGTCGAGATTGTCCAGCTTCTTTTCCAGCGCCACCTGCGCCGCGGCCACCTCCGCTTCCATGGCCTGAATGCGTTCGTCCTTCTCGAAATACCAGGCGGGCAGTTCCGTCTCAGCGGTCACTCGCTGATGCCAGAAAGCTGCCTGGCCACCGACGTCCTGCATTCTGGCGGCTTGCAGCGCCAAATCATACTGCACTGCCGCCTGGTCGCGTTGGGATTGTGCCATCTCGACGGCCGCCTTTGCCACGTCCAGCGCCGACGAAGCTTGATCGTACTGCGCTTGCAGCAGCTCGTCGTCCACGCGGAAGAGTAGATCATCCTGCGCGACACCGTCGCCCTCCTCGACGAAAACCTCGGCGACCAGGCCGCCTATTTCGGAAGCGATGGCGATGTCATCGGCGGCGATCGTTCCCGTCGCCTCGATGAGCGAAGTATCTTCTCCGTTGCGGCCGCTGCACCCGCCGACGACGAACAGAGTCAGGCACAGCAGAAATGTCTTGGATGTCTTGCGTATCATTTGCTTACTCCTGTTTTCACAAAGCTTAGTAAACAGCGTCGTCA
>CAYYVY010000120.1:0-9171 GCA_964475265.1 uncultured Anaerolineaceae bacterium
GTTGGCGACGGATATGCATCCGTCGCCCGTGAGGGGGGGATATGTATCTATCTCTGCTCACGCGAGAATGGGAATTGGGGGATACATGAATTCCACGCCAAAATATTTCATCGTGAAGGGAGGATCGGCAGATTGAAACCTGCCCGATATCGGTTGCGGATGAATATCCGCAACCAACGTAACCCGAGTACGTCGAGGGTGAGATATAGGGTTTCGGTACCCTTCAACCCAGCCAGTCAACTAATGCTCAGGGACGTTCCGTTAAAGTCCAGAAGGACAGCGTCGTCTCGGTAAACCGTTCTCCTGTTATATCATCATATCCATCGTCTGTTTGCACGAACTCGAGCCAGAGCTTGGCGGGATCGGCCTCGAGCGTGGGCAGGTAAAAGTAGAGCCATCCATCGTCGGGGCAATCTACGAACGGCGCGGCGTACTCCTCGAGTTTGTAACCTTCACTATACGGATACGAGGGGGTGTAGGCAACGGTGTGTTCCCCTAAACCGGGATATGCGATGCGGAATGAATCCCCACGAGGCCCTTCGTAGGATGAACCACAGGTTTCGTCGGGATTTGAAATTGGGGGTTCGACTTCGATTTGAATCATCACCAGACTTCCACCGGGAGGGATCATGACTGCGTCAAAGGCTCTTTTGCCTTTCTCAAGGACATCCGTAATATACCAGAGGGTATCAGTGTACAATTGTTCATCACGTGGCGAATATATACTAACTGTATCACCGCCTGGAAAGATCTGAAAATCAACGGGCGTGATCGTTCTTCCGAGAAGCTCTGCGCCTTCGTTGAGATAGCGCATCTCGGGCCAATCGAGCTGATTGCCATACACGAGCCGATCCAGGTCCTTATTTCTCACATTGATTCTAGGGAATGCCAAGGAAAGCCGTTCTTCCAGAGGTAAGTCCGGCGTGAGCGGATCGCTTTGCGCTGCATCGGACAAATCGTTTATCTCCGCCGCCACATCATCCATTTCAGCAAAGCTGATCAATCCGACGAGGCAGATAAAGATCAGGATATAGACGAGAGCTTTCTTCCATCCCATAGTAAAGAACCTTGCTACGAACTCGAATTTGGATTCGAATCCTACCACTTTAGCCCCACGAGAACCACGATGAACATCCCGCCTTACGGCGTTCCCCGGATCGTCTCCCGAAAATTAATCGGCAACGATTTCGTTTACTCCCTCGATCAAGGTCGCCATTTCTTCCGGTTCAACTTTCCCGATACAATCCCCCAATCGAGAAGTTGACAATGTTCGAACCTGACTCATTTTGACCCGAGATTCTTTCGACACAGCACACCTTCGGTATGATATTTTGTCACACCTCTTTAGAAGGCGCCCTCAAACAGCAGCAACGTGATCGGGACTATGGTAACGATCATAGTAGCCACCAGCATGAAAATAATCGTCAGGAAGGTAACTTTGATTCTGGATTTGTGCCCTTCTTCGATGATTGAGCGCACAAGCATCTGCCGCATCGAAGCCGCGCGTTCTCGGAACGGCTCTTGAACGGCCTCGCCCTTCTGAATGCCCATGCGTAACAGTTTTAGGAATTCATCGAACTCCGGGGTCTGGGGAAGCGTCTTCTGCACGTTTTCCGTCACCGTACTGATCGGTTCTCCAGTGCTTACTTGGGCGGCGATGGCCTCACAGGCTTTTCCGAAGATGCCCATGTGTGCGACTTGCGACAATGCTTCCATCAGGTCTGCGCCGGACTGCAAATATATGTGGATTTGGTCCAGTCCAAAGCCCATTTCCTTTTTGAGTCGAATGCGACGACGGTCAATGGCGTTCCTGAGTTCAATGTCGGGCAACATGAAACCCAATAAAGCACCAAGACAGGAAAAAACGGCAATTTGCAAGAACCCAACCGATATTCCCAGGACGACGTTCGAAGCAATGCCAACGATAACGCACAGCGCCATCACCATGAATGCGGCAAGCATGCGGCGGGCATAGAAATGGATCTCCGATTCGAATCGCCAACCGGATCGCCGCAGTGTGTCTTCAAGACTGCCGGATACAGGCCGTATACGCTTACTCAGATCAACGAAAAATGCCTGGAAAATCTTGCTTTCCGCCATACCACTAATTCGCGGTCCCGTGCCATCATCACGAATTCGGCTGGTCCATGATTTCATGGGGATGCTGATCGATGCGGCGACCAGGAAGATACCGATCCCTGCCAACAACGCCAGTGAAAAGGATAAAACGATGGATGAATCCATATCAATCTCCTAGTCCCGTTGGATTTCCAGGACCTTACGAACGTTGCGAATAATGCGCATGGTCAATATGAAACCAATAGCAGAGAGGGCGTAAGAAAAAATCTGGATCATCTGCCCGGTTGCACTAGAATATATCGGATCCGTCGAGGGGATGGCGGTCCTGAAGAAGAACACGAAAATCGGCGGCGCAATCGTGACAATCGTTGCGGTTAATCTGGATTGTGTAAGTTCGGCGTCCATTCTTCTGCCCGTGTCCGCCATATCCCGGATGGCTTCCTTTAGTGGCTTAATCACTTCTTGAAGGGGAAAAGTTGTTCCACGAACACTCCATATCTTGAGTGTTTGCGCCATGAGTCCGAGGGAATAGCTCTGCCTGCGTTCCACGATTTCTCCAAAGGCAATATCGATACTTGCGCCCTGAGATAATTGATTGGAGATCAGAACGATGTCATCTTTTATGATCTCTGGACACGTCTCTGCTGCATGTGTGATGGCGCCCAGCAGCGTGGGCGTGAGTTGCGCGCCAGCTGAGATGCGGTCACAAGTGTCGGCGATCGCTTCCTCATATTCGAGTTTTTTGGCATCTCGCCGCAGGCTGAGCCAGAAGTAGTAGAGGAAAACACTTACACCTCCCATGAACAAAGCAACAAGCAATCCACCACTGATGACAACACCCAAGGCGAATGTAATTCCAGCGATCAGAATGCCAACGCGAATAAAGCCAATCGTGGTTACGTCGAGATCGGCTTGGGCCAAAGCAACATCAAGACCTCGATAGCGGAGGTTTCGATAAAACGAATCCTCCGGTTCTGATTCCGTCGCTATCTCCTCGGACGTTTTTCGCAGCGCTGCGAGGCGCTCGAGATTTCGTTTTGGTGCTTGATAACGATACGAGAGAATGATGAAAAAAATGCCAAAGCCAGCAGAGAAGGCAAGAATGATATTGGTCAGCATAGATTTACTCCGGTTTCGTTAGTTCTTTGACCCTCTCTCACGTCTTCACTCCGCCGAATAAACATGTTTAGGTATGCCTGCCAGGCGGAACAGATTGGCGTGAGAAGAATCTGCGAGGGGTCCATTAAGTTTGCCGCGGCTTCCAGATCGCTGGAAAATCGGCTTTACCTCTGGTTCATAAGACGTTCCGATTTTTTTTACTTTGCCGGTAAGTTCGGCAATGGTTTTCACGAAGCGTAAATTCCCAACCATCTCGATCGAAACAGCGACGTGGAGTGTGGAAGCAACGAGATTAGCGGCACGATATGCATCCAAATGTCGTCCTCGCTCACTTTGTGAGAGCATGAGGAAAACTCGTCCGAAGAGTTCCTCCACACCATAGGCATGTAGACTTGTAAGGCCATTTTTATGGCCGGTGTTCAGCGCGTTGAGTAGATCGAAAACCTCCGGTCCCCGAGCCTCGCCCAGAGTCAGCGCATCTGGTCTCTGCCGCAGTGCCAGTTTGACCAAATCCTCCTGAGGTATTTCGCGCAAACCCTCCACTGTCGAGGGGCGAGTACGTAGATAAAGAACGTTTAATGGTTTATCGGTGTCTGGATGTAAATCGATCTCCGGTGTGTCCTCGATGATGAGTATTCGTTCTCCTCTTGGAATTTTCCGGCCAAGCGCCATCAAGAGCGTAGTCTTTCCTGATCCTGTCGGACCGATTGCAACGATGTTTCCTCCAGCCAACACGACGGCATGAAGGTAAAGAGCTGCTTTTGGCGTAAGCAAACCCTGAGCATCGCCATCGACAAGGCTGTCGTAATCAATGGAGAAATCTTTCTTGTAGTCTTCGTCTTTGGTTTGAGATGGTTTGACCATATCTTCAAGCGTGATATCTCTTGCTCTCGGGATACGAATGACGGCCGTGGGATGAGGCGTCGCTACCGGATGAGTCACGACGCTGATGCGCTGTTTGCCTTTTAATACGGCATCGGCAATTGGTGTGACCATGTTGGCTTTGCGATTTGAGTGTGCTAAGCCACGATTGAGTATCTCTAGCAGTCGGTCGGCCGAAGGAAATGTAAGATCTGTTTCTTCCCATTGCCCTTGTCGATAGACCATGACTTCTGTAGGTCCGTTGATGGCTATGTCCTCTACGCTGGCGTCGCTGAGTAAAGTGTCAATGGCACCCATACCAAGTAGATCGGCCAGTACCATTTCCACGAATTGTTCCTCGGGCATCATGATGCGGGCCAGATTCTTCGACAGCGCTTCTTGGTTGAAGGCGTGATAGATCTCGTGCGCTGTGCGCGATGCGGTTTCTGTGACCAAGGGACCAGCGTTATCAATCTGTTGTGGATTAAACTCGCCTGCAATACGATCTCGGACTTTTTTTAATCCACTTTCGTATGGATCATCCCTCGTGTCTTCAAGTGTTTGTTTGCTGAGCTTTGCAGCATGGTCATCTTCAAATTGCATGTTCACCGCCAGCGTTTATTCTTGCGTCCGCTTTTTAATCTTTCCGACCAGGCTGCGGAAATCGGAGGATAAAATTGCCCGGCCAATTGAGCGAATCCATGAATCGTTTGTTCGGTTTCTTTGGGATTTTTCTTCTCATTGATGTATTTGGCTAAGTAGGATTGGCTTTGATTCCCGGCACGTGTGATATTTCCTGTGCCATCGTTTGCGATGATGCCCATTGCTGTGACCTCGGCATATTTTGAGGCTTCTTTCAAGGAAATTCCCAAATCATCCTGCCATTTGTTAATCACCAGACCGATTCTGTCGAGACCGACGCCATGCTTTGCGACGATACTTCGGTGTATGGCTTCCTTGATGTCTGCAAGACTCGTGAGATCGGGTTCACATACTGCAATAATAAAATCGACACTTTTAAGTACACCAATGTGCACACCGACATTGATTGAGCTGCCCATGTCGATTACAACGAAATCGAACTGGCGTTTGAGGATGGGGATAATCCACATCATGAAGTCCATGCCTGCTTCGCCGAGTAAACTCTCGTTGAGCGATTGTTCCATATTGACAACGCCAGGGAGGACTTTCAGGTTGCTGGTTCCAGCGAGAGGCACAAGGTATCCAAGAACCTTCTTGAGCGCGTCCGCCTCCAAAGACGGGTGTCCCTTATTGGTGTGATACGTTGCGGCCGCATTAAGGATCCCGTGAGGGACATCCACATTCAAAC
This sequence comes from uncultured Anaerolineaceae bacterium, assembly GCA_964475265.1. Classification (GTDB taxonomy): domain Bacteria; phylum Chloroflexota; class Anaerolineae; order Anaerolineales; family E44-bin32; genus WVZH01. The sequence goes on from CAYYVY010000120.1 coordinate 5,390, forward strand.
GTAGTTTCACATGGCCGCCGTTCATATTGGCGTCAATAAGTGCGACCTCTCTTCCGCCGAGGGCAGCAAGTGTCGCGGCCAGCTCACATGCGATAACGGTTTTCCCTACTCCGCCTTTGGGGGAATAAACCGCGATTGCAGATCGTTGCCAGGATGTTGCTCCGGCTGCTGCTGTGGCCGCTTTGATCGCTTCGGGGGCTCCAGCTCCCCAGGCTCCTTTCCCCCATGCCTGCGATACCTGCTTATATATACCCGGAAGATCTTGATCAAAGCGATCATACATTTGGGGGTTGAGCGGTAACGTATACGTGGCGTCGAGATCATAGCCCAGCAATTGCTCCATTTCTGTCGAACCTGCTTGCGCGAGACCAACGACAACAAATGGATCGGCAGCTTGCTGGCGAAGATGAACAATATGGGAGAGTTCAAAACCGTTCACATGGGCGTCAATGATGACCACCTGAGGTTTCATTGACTGCAAGATTTCGACTGCCTTGGAAACATCGAACAGCGGCAACAGTGTGGCAAGCCGCACTTTTCTGTTAGTAGCTATGTGCATTTGTGCGTTCATTTGTGCACTGATTTCCGGTCTTGCGAATAACAACGCCGTAAGATACTCGATTTGTTGGTCTGACATTGAGGCAACCTCTTGAGTCGCAAACTGGTGGGTGTTTTTCTTACCGCAACACCAAATCAGTTTTATTCCGATAAATTTGTTGTCTCCGATTCGGCCATAAGTTCTTCTCGATCGCTCAGATAGAGATCCAGGAAGTCCTGCAATGAAGCACCAAGTGTGGGCTTATGACTGGTCTCATCAACGAGAGGCGAGAGCAGACCAATCTGCAGATTTCCGCTGTTAATGGCCATCGTCACGAATTCAAATGCCTCTCGGGGGATGATGACGTCAATGCCGGTAATGTCTCCACGCATGAGCTGGGCTTCGCCTTCTGCAGTAATCCCTGCAACCGACCTGGCAAATTGAACGTTGAGAACCAAAGAACCGCTTACTAAGAGTTTCGTGACCGGCTCGCGAAGAATTGGCTCTTTAGGCTCGTTCATGTGTGTTTCTTCCCCTTCATCCGTAGATGTTCTAGAGTCCATCGCATTCTCTTCGTCTGGAGCAGTTATCGAATAGCCTGAGGCTTCCAGAATCTCCGCAAGTGCTTCTGGGGGTATGGCACCAAGACTTGTTTGTGAGAATGGGAGAGCTGTGACGGGTTCATCTTCCGAAAGCTCGAGAGGATCTGCTACGGAGGAAACAGTCACGGCAAGATCGATGCGGTCACCTGCTATGAGACCGGCCGGAACATTACCTGACGCTGGAATGGTAATTACCATGAAGTCTGGATTGTCTAACCCAAGACGAGTGATGCGTGAGGCGGCCGGGTTATCTGCGCTGATAACTGCGCCGAGGACGAGCGGTTGGTATGTATAAATATCTTGGATGATCACGGCATTCGCGGCTCGCATGGCGAAGAGATGTTGTGGTTGCGCCACGCCCTCCAGCATTTTCCGAGCAGAGGAATTTTCGAACTGGACGGGAACTTGGATAAAGGCATCTTCAGGGAGTTCATTGATGTATGTGCCGGCTGATATATCCATTCTCGCAGCGATGATGTAGTCTGTTGGCCGAACGATGATTTGGTTGAGAACAAAAGCTGCACCGAAACCGATGACAGCGAGCACAATTCCTATGATGAGCAAACCACGATTAATCATCTTTCCATCCTCCTCGAAATAGCGATGTTATTTTGAACGTCGCATAAAATCCTAAACACTACTTTTTCAATCGTCTCCATCTGAAGGGGCGATAAGTTCTGGAGATCGGAAGAGTTCAAGATTTCCCAGCCTCGAATGATTGATTCGAGCCCCATTCCGATCGTCGGAAGACGGCTCAAATCTCTCGCCCTCGCTGACGCAATGGCGGACGATGAGCCCAACAGCTTCTGGATTATTTTCGCCAGAGATATTACCCATTCAGGCGAATCGCCGATCGCCGTGAGATGATCCTGAACTGTAGCGTGAATCCCCATTACGACTTATCCCCCGAAAAAGATAATATGAAGAAAATCCTTCTGGGAATCGTCATCCAATCGCTTGATGACGTTCTTCACTTCGTTCAGAAGGACGAGATACCTACGTACGAGTTTTGACGCCTTGTGGTTTTGAGCAAGAAGCTCGGCGTTGTTCAGTGCGTTGTGTGGAGTGCCTCCCCGACCTACGAAAGCGCACGCAAGAAAAACGGCGTCCATGCTGGACTGGTTCTTCTTTGCTCTAGAAAATACACCTTTAACTGCTTTTGGGGAAGCCCCGGTAAGGTCTGCAATAGCCTCGATTTGATCATCGTCAGATCGTGTGGTATCGGTAGGTTCCTTAATTAATGCAGCATTCTGTGGCTTGTTTCCCGATACATCAGGAGGCAGCTTTGGCCCTAGAATCGTCTCGAGCGCGGCATCAATGGGGATCTCTCGCTCAAGCAGAACTTTGATCGCCAACACCTGTCTTTTCGACAACCCCCGGAGTTTCATCGCGAGTTCCAACTGCCCTGCCTCGTCAATTTTCCTGAAGACACTTTGCATCTCGACGACCGCCCGCGACTCCATACCTTCTGCAAACAACTTGCGCAGAGCTGGTGGGGATTCCCGATATGCCTTGATGAGATTCGAGACCGATGAAAGACCGATGCCAGTCTTCTTGGCCAGCTTTCGAAGAGAGAGTCCGTCTTCATTCACCTCCATGATCTTGATTAATGCAATCGCCTTTTCATAAGGCGTAAGATCTCGTCGCCCAGAGTTCTCGGCAAGCGTCAGCAGGTTGATCTGCTCATCATTCTGGCGGATGATGGCGGGGATCATTTCCTGTCCGATGTGAACCGCGGCGCGGCGGCGGCGATCGCCAGCGATCAACTGATACTGCGTCTCGTCCCCAGGCTCCGATATCCGACACACCAGAATGGGTTCGATCACGCCGTACTGGCGAATGCTTGCCGCCAACTCTGCATCCTCAGGATATCGATGCGGATCGAACACCTCCTGGCGCGTCTGGGCTGGGCTCTCCGATGCAATCGCTTCCAGCGGAATCATCATAATCGGCCATCTGAGACGTCCGATCGTGCGCTTTGGTTGGGTCATCCGATAGGTATTTAAGTCGCTGATTTTGAGATTGGCTTCGAGGACCGTGCCTCGATCGAGGTCAGCCATGGGTAATCATCCCTTCCACCGTCCTGGCGCATGAATCGGGTCCGTCGGTATTCACATCATCCGCCCTGTGGCAGCCGGAAAAAATCTGCGCTTTGATCCCCTCGAGTGTGGGGACGAATAGGTGGGGAAGTTTTCCCCAACGCCAGGTTCCCCGAATGGCCGACTGCGAATACGGCATCGCGGCCAGAAGTTTGATCTTGCGGGTTTTTACCAGTTGTGTATTGCGCAGACTCTCGCGCCATTGTGCGACGCGCTTGTCACTCCATTGGGATGTTCCCACCATGGTTGGAATCAGGCCCCCAATGGGGCAACCGAGCCGCAAAGCTGCCTGCAGCGTATTCAGCGTCGGCACGCCGCTTTGATGCGAGAGCGTGATGGGGATGAAGATCAAATCCGCCGCGGCGATGCTCATCTCGCAGAGCGTGATGTCGGGGCCGGTATCGATGATCACGAGCGGATCCCGTGCATAGGGATTTTCACCTAACGCCAGGCGCAGCAAGTCTCTCGGGGTTTCGGGTCCGGCCAGCCGGGCCAGCGCCGCGGCGGCCGGGACGAGGCGCACGCCTTCGTGGTAGGACGCGG
>CAYYVY010000121.1:0-9071 GCA_964475265.1 uncultured Anaerolineaceae bacterium
AGGAGATTAGGATCATGGCGAAAGGCAAATTTGAACGCACAAAGCCGCACATGAATGTGGGCACGATCGGCCACATTGACCACGGCAAGACGACGCTGACTGCAGCGATCACGAAGTACTGCTCGTTCACGGGAAATGCGGACTTCAGGCCGTTTGATTCGATCGACAATGCGCCGGAGGAGAAAGAGCGGGGCATCACGATCGCCATTGCGCACGTGGAGTACGAGACGGAAAAACGGCACTATGCGCACGTGGACATGCCGGGACACCGGGACTACATCAAGAACATGATCACGGGAGCAGCGCAGGTGGACGGCGCCATATTGGTGGTGGCGGCACCGGACGGTGCGATGCCGCAGACGCGGGAGCATGTGCTTCTGGCGCGCCAGGTGGAAGTGCCGTCGATCGTGGTGTACTTGAACAAAGTGGACATGATGGACGACGAGGAGCTGCTGGAGTTGGTGGAGTTGGAACTGCGGGAGCTGCTGACGGAGTACAAATTCCCCGGCGACGAGATTCCGATCGTGCGCGGCAGTGCGCTGAAGGCGCTGGAAAGCGACAGCACCGATCCGGAAGCGCCGGAGTATGCGAGCATCAAGGAACTGCTGCGGGTGGTCGACGAGTACATACCGGAGCCGAAACGTGAGACGGACAAACCGTTCATGATGTCGGTGGAGGATGTGTTTTCGATCAAGGGTCGCGGCACGGTGGTGACCGGGCGGATCGACCGCGGTATGGTAAACACGGGCGATAACGTGGACATCGTGGGATTGCGCGACAAGACGATGAGCACAGTAGTGACCGGCGTGGAGATGTTCCACAAGACGTTGGATCAGGGCCAGGCCGGGGACAACGTGGGCTTGCTGCTGCGGGGTGTCGATCGCGACGAAGTGGAGCGCGGCATGGTGATTGCGGCGCCGGGATCGATCACGCCGCATACGAAGTTCATGAGCGAAGTGTACGTGCTGACGAAGGAAGAGGGGGGCAGACACAAGGCGTTCTTCGACGGATACCGGCCGCAGTTCTACGTGCGCACGATGGACGTGACGGGCACGATAACGCTGCCGGAAGGCGTCGAGATGGTGATGCCGGGCGATAACGTGAATCTGAAGGTAGAGCTGATCACGCCGGTGGCGCTGGAGAAGGGCTCGAATTTCGCCATCCGTGAGGGAGGCCTCACGGTCGGCGCGGGTGTGATCACCGAGATATTGGAATAAACGAAAGGAAAACGCGTTCCACATCATTTGGATCACGTTGTTGGTGACAGATGGCTAAGAAGGATGTTCGTCCGGTAGTTACAATGGAATGTACGGAATGCCTGGAGCGGAACTATACGACGGAAAAAAACCGTCGCAACGATCCTGGCAGGATGGAGTTTAATAAATACTGTTCGCGATGTCGGAAGCACACGTTACATCGTGAAACAAAGTAAGTCGAAGGGCATGCCTGACGATGCCCTCTAAGGCCAGTAGCTCAATTTGGCAGAGCACCGGTCTCCAAAACCGGGGGTTGTGGGTTCGAGTCCTACCTGGCCTGCCTGATTGGATCGCAACGCCGGTTGCAATAGGCGTTGCTTGATTGCCTAGACGAAGGAGTACTTGATTGGCAAAAACGAAAGCAGTGACGCGCCGGCGTCAATTGGGAATCGTACGCTATTTCCGGGAAACGATCGCAGAGCTGCGGAAGGTCAATTGGCCAACTCGCCAGGAAGCCACGCAACTAACGGTCATCGTTCTCGTTGTCGTTTTTCTAATGAGTCTATTGCTGGGTGTTTTGGATTTACTCTTTTCACGCCTGTTCGCATTGATCGTCGGACTCGGTTAGAACGCGATTCGAGGGATTTTGGCTATTGCAAACCCAGAGAAGCGGGTTTGAGACTTGTAGTTTGTGCATAGGTTGGAACGGATATCATGGCTGAGAATGAAAGCGAACGCCTTGAAGAAATGACTTCATCCGAAATGGAAGAAGGAATCCCTGCGGAAAATGAAACGGAGGGCTCCGCTTCCGTTGAGGAATCGAAGACGGAAGAGACAGCTGCGGAGGCGCACGCTGACGACGCAGATCCACAAGACGCGGCAGAAGCGGAATCATCTGAGGATGTCTCAAGTTTGAACGATTCTGACGTGGAAACCGTTGATGAAGTGGATGTTGAAACTGCCGCCGAGGTGATTGAAGAGCCGCAGGATGAGGCGGAAGAGGAATCGGTTTCCGAATCAGATGTCACGGGTCCGGATGTCGATCAGGAAAGCGACCGTTATTGGTTTGTGGTTCATTGTTACTCGGGGTACGAAAATAAAGTGCGTCATAATCTCGAGCAGCGAATTGAAACGATGGGCATGAAGTCGAAAATTTTCGACGTCGTCGTTCCAACGGAAGAGGAAATCGAGATTAAAGACGGCAAACGAAAAACAGTCGAGCGGCGGGTATTTCCTGGATACATTCTCGTTCAGATGATCATGGACGAGGATTCATGGTACGTCGTGCGCAACACGCCAGGTGTAACCGGCTTTGTCGGTATGGGCAACGAGCCCACTCCGCTGCGGCCTGAAGAAGTGAGCCAGATCGTGAAGCGCATGGAAGCCGAAGCGCCAAGGATCAAGGTGACTTATAAGACCGGCCAGAAGGTCCGGATTATCGATGGCCCGTTTAATGATTTCATCGGTACGGTTTCTGAAATTGATATGGATCGGGCAAAGGTCCGCGTGATGGTGTCGTTTTTCGGTAGAGAGACACCCGTGGAACTCGATTTCTTGCAAGTAGAAAAGGCTTGAGTACAAGATACGTAAATGTGGAATAGTGGGAGGGTGAATTCGTCGCCCGTTATGACCACAAGAGGAGTTGGGAAGTGGCAAAGAGAGTGAAAGCAGTCGTTAGACTTCAAATTGAAGCTGGCAAGGCGAATCCTGCACCGCCGATCGGTCCCGCGTTGGCACCTCATGGGATTAACCTGATGGGCTTCTGCAAAGAATATAACGCCAGGACATCCAGCAAAGCGGGTGAAATAATTCCCGCAGAAATTACCATTTACGCCGATGGGTCCTTTAACTTTATCTTGAAGACGCCTCCCACCGCAGTATTATTGCGAAAAGCTGCCGGCGTGGAGAAAGGATCTGCGGAACCGAATCGGGAGAAGGTGGGTAAAGTAACCAGCGATCAAATCCGTGAGATTGCTGAGATCAAGATGAAAGACCTCAACGCGATCGATATCGAAGGTGCCATGCGTCAAATTGAAGGAACGGCACGAAACATGGGTATCATCGTTGAAGGATAACACCACACAACGTGGGAGGATCGGCTGAATACGGTCCGTTTGTACCACAAGGAGTAAAGATGGCAAAACGCGGAAAGAAATATCGGGAAGCAAGTGAAAAGGTGGATCGCAATAAGCTCTATGCGCCCCGTGAAGCGGTCCGGCTTGCGCAGGAGACCGCGGTCACACGATTCGACAGCACAATCGAAGTTCATATTCGATTGGGTGTAGATCCTCGTCATGCGGATCAACAAGTGCGCGATACCGTAATGCTGCCCAACGGACTTGGGAAAACGGTGCGGGTGTTGGTGTTCGCCGAAGGCGATGCCGCTCGAAATGCGCAGCAAGCCGGTGCGGACTATATCGCCGACGATGAAACGATCGAACGCATCCAGAACGGCTGGATGGATTTCGACGCCACCGTCGCAACGCCGAATATGATGGGGAAGGTTGGTCGACTGGGCAAGATTCTGGGACCGCGTGGATTAATGCCGAATCCAAAAGCCGGCACAGTCGTGCAGGAAGATGATATCGTGCGGGTGATCGATGAATTGAAAGCCGGTCGGGTCGAATTTCGAATCGATCGAACGGCAAATCTTCACGTCCCCATAGGAAAGGCGTCCTTCGAAGCCGAGAAGCTGTACGAAAACTTTATGGCCTTGATGGATGCGGTGAAACGCGTTCGCCCTGCTTCGGCAAAAGGGGCGTATATTCGTAAAATCACAGTCACGAGCACGATGGGACCGGGAATTCGGGTCGAACCGAGTTCTTTGATCGCATAGCTAACAAGGGTATATCGTATCGAATTGAAATTTCCTGTTTAGCATTCGAATCATGCTTCGCCCCAGAAAGCAGGTGTCTCAAAATGAGACTTAATTTCCTGCCTAGGTGAAGACTAGCGATAGTAAATATCGCTTTGCCATTGCGGCGATAAAAGTCTTTGCTGAGGCGAACAGCGCGAAGCAAAGACTTTTGATTTTGAAGGAGGTGATATCGCTTGGCAATCTCAAAAGAAAGAAAACAAGATTTGGTATCGCAATACAAGAACCTCGTGGAATCCAATTCGGCAATAATTCTCACGGATTATTCTGGATTGAGTGTTAAACAAATCGAAGCATTGCGATCACAAATCCGTGAAACAGGTGGGGAATTCCACATCATCAAGAACACGTTGGCGGAAATCGCCTTTGGCGAAATAGATTTACCTTTGCCGGAAGGCGCTCTCGATGGGCCAACAGCGATCGGGTTTGCACCGGAAAATGCTGTCGACATCGCTAAGGCGATAGTCGATCTTTCCAAGGAAACGGAGATAATCTCGGTCAAAGGGGCAATCATCGACGGTGTGGTGTTCAGCGGCCGGCAGGTACTTCGCTTGGCCGAATTGCCGCCTCTGCCTGTTGTTCAGGCTCAGTTGTTGAGTTTGATCCAGACTCCGGCCGGGAACATCGCGCGCGCACTTGCCAGCTCTGTACGTCAAGTCGTGAATGTGATGAAAGCGTATTCGGACTCCGAGGCGCCTGCATAGGCTGGATACTCGTTCAAAGTGTGGAGTTACTTGCGTAATAAATTTGAAAACATACTTGCAATACATATGTTACAAGGAGAAAACATAAGATGGCAGACTTGAATAAATTAGCGAAGGATTTGAGTGCTCTCACGGTTCTGGAAGCAGCCGAACTAACAAAAATGCTCGAGGAAGAGTGGGGCGTTTCTGCGGCTGCGCCTGTAGCCGTTGCTGCTGCCGCAGCTCCCGCAGATGCAGCTCAGGATGATGAAAAGACCGAGTTCGATGTTATCATCAAGGACGTTGGTCCCAAGAAGATTGACGTAATCAAGGCGATTCGTCAGATCACCACCCTGGGTCTCAAAGATGCAAAGCTGATGGCCGAGACGGCAGATGCCAAGGTGATGGAACAAGTTGGCAAAGAGGCAGCGAATGATGCGAAAAGTAAGCTCGAAGCTGCTGGCGCGACGGTAGAACTCAATTAACTTTGCGAGCCATATCTATGGAGCCGCCTATATCATAGGCGGCTCTAATATTATATGGATAGGCTGTGGTATATTCGAAGGGGGGAGTTATGCGAAAGCGAATTCTATTAATTGAAGACGAAGATCGCATCCTTCAATTTTTGGAGCGCGGCCTAGAATTCGAAGGCTATTCCATTGATAGTGCAACAAATGGAACAGATGGCCTTGCCTTGGCGCAGGAGAAATCGCCGGATCTGGTGATCATCGACTGGATGCTGCCTGAAATCGAACCGGGATTGGATGGTTTGGAGGTCTGCCGCAGATTGCGAGACGTGGGAGACGTGCCGATTATCATGTTAACCGCGAGAGACTCCGTAGAAGATCGGGTGATGGGCTTGGACGCCGGCGCAGATGATTATCTGGTCAAGCCATTTGCGTTGAACGAACTGCTGGCAAGGGTACGCGCCCTGATGCGTCGTGCAAAGACCACGGTTCCCGAAGCGTTGAAATTTGAAGACCTCCGTCTTGATACGGGGACTCATCAAGCATTCCGGGGTGATAACCCAATTGAATTGACGGCGAAGGAATACGAGTTACTGGAACTTTTTCTGCGGAACCCCAGACAAGTGCTCACACGCGACGTTATCTATGATCGGGTTTGGGGCTACGATTTTGGGGGTGAAAGCAACATAATCGAAGTATACATTCGCTATTTGCGCCAGAAAACAGAAGAAGGGGGTTTGTCTCGCTTGTTGCACACCGTCCGTGGCGTTGGGTATGTCCTGAGAGAACCTGCGTGACTCTCCGATTGCGTTTGACGCTCTGGTATGCATTGGTACTGGTTTTCGTATTGCTGGCCTTCGGTGGAGTCGTCTACGTGGCGCTCACCTATAGCCTCACCGCTCAAATCGATCATACACTGAGTCGAGTAGCCAACGAAATCATCAGCGCGTATCGAAGTCCGGATTCATTGCCGATCACACTCCGGGCTTTGAATATAACTTCAAATGTGTACGTTCAAGTTTGGGACGACGAAGAAGAACTCGTGTGGCAAACGACAAATTTGCCACTTCAAGACGCCGCATTCGATCCGGCTTCGTTGCTTCTCGAGGAAAATGTATATGCCACGCAGGAGTTGGCAGATACACATCTGCGCGTGCTTACGGTGCCGGTGATGCTGCAAGCGGATGGCAGCGTTGTTGCTCGGTTGCAGCTTGCCAGCTCGCTCGAGACAATCGACCTGGTGCGCAGAATGCTGCTGAACGTATTGATTGCCGCGGGATTGATTGCAACAATAATGGCGGCTGTTATCGGTTATATCGCTGCAAGTTCGGCGCTGCGGCCTATCGATCAAGTGACAGAAACAGTGTTGCAGATCACTCGTGCAGATGATCTTTCCAGAAGGATTCCAATATCAGCGCCGAGGACAAGTGAGGACGGCCGTCTCATCATGGCGATTAACGAAACGCTCGAGCGGTTGGAAGATTTGTTTCATGCACAGCGCCGTTTTCTGGCGGATGTGTCCCACGAACTAAGAACACCGCTGACCGCTATACGTGGGAACGTCGATCTCATCGGTCATACCGGTGAAGCGGATGCCGAATCCCTGAGTGCGATAACCGATGAGGTCGACCGTATGACGCGTTTAGTCGGAGATCTGCTTTTACTGGCCAAGGCGGAATCGGGAAAGATTGCATTGGCAGAAGAAATCGTCGAACTTGACACATTGATGCTCGAGATCTATAGGCAGGCGAAAATTCTTGCACGCGCGCAGGTGGAAGTCTGTATCGGACAAGAGGACCAAGCCCGGGTAAAAGGCGACCGGGATCGATTAAAGCAAGTCGTTCTCAATCTCGTATCCAATGCGTTGGATCATACACCGAATGGGGGCAAAGTAACCTTGAGCTTGCGCTGCGTGGAAGATTGGGCTTGCTTGAGCATTGAGGACACGGGATCGGGGATACCGGAGAATGAATTGCCGCACATATTTAAAAGATTTTACCGGGTGGACCGCTCGCGCCAGCGTAAGGCAAGTGGCGGCGTAGGGTTGGGCCTGTCCATTGCCAACTGGATCGTGATTAATCATGGGGGTCGAATCGAAGTTTCATCTCAACCCGGAGAAGGTTCCGTATTCTCCATTTGGCTGCCGAGAATCGAGGAGGATTGCGGCGGGAATTCATGAATGGAATGTTCGTGTGATGAAGTTACTCCGCTTGCGCTGCCGCCGCTCTTTCGCAAAGACGCTCTCCTCCCGTATCAAGCCACTCCTGTAGAGTCGGGGAAATGGATTCGTCGTTGCCGATCTCGTTATATATGTGACCACCCCAATATACGTACCGTTGGGTTTCTTCCGGCCAAAGAGACGGACTGGTCTGAATCATCTGATGGCCACCGTTATAGCCCGCCAAAGCCAAATCCAACTTCCCCTCCGCGAGTTCCAATGAGCGAACCAGATAGGACAAACCTCGCCGGGCGTTTGTCGCAGGGTCGTAAGGATCCTCGTCATGGCCAAAATGAAATGGCATAACCTGGAATAATCCCCTGGCTCCGGCTTGTGAATGAGCCTGCGGATACCCGCAAGATTCGATTTGCATTACCAGGGCGATGATGTTGGGATCAAGTTCATACTCGTGTGCCCATTTAAGGATGTCCTCAGACCAGAATAGGACTTGAGGCGTAAAGATGGTGGCAAGCTGGATTGAATCCACGCTGGAAGACTGAGGTAGAAATGTGGAGTCGGGTGTACCAGCATCGGCATTCGCGCTGAAAGTGCCCACGGAATGCAGGGCTGCGCGCAGTCGAGGCGCGAGTATCGAAAAAGACCAGGCAGTGAGAAGGACGAGAAAGATCGCCAATGCAATGGGTATCGAGGACACTGGCAAGGAGAATACGGTCGTCCGTTTGCTGGTCGAACTTCGAGAGGGCAACGGACGACCGTATTGTAAACGCGCGGAATCGAGACTCGAACTGCGCATGGGTTATCTGCGCCGCGGCGGATGTGCGGACAGCGGACGCTGTGCCATGTCGGGCAGGCGGTGTTGAGGAATTGCTGCCGGTTTCGGGGCCGGACGAACGGGACGATTCTGCCTGCCGTTTTGCGGTTCTCGTCGTGGTGGGGCGGCAGATAGCGGGGCGCGTTGAGGTTGATGAACTTTGGCCGCTTTACGTGTGAATGCGAATGTGAAAATGTTGCCACCGGTGACGGTGAAGTTGCCAATAATGAGAATGCGGATCAGCCAAACAAGGATGGCAACGAAGATGGGCACTACGGTGAGCAGAGCGTCGCGGCCGATCACCTCATTTCCAAGACCTTGATGCCCGAGCAGCGCCAGGGATACAGCCCACCAGGACAACATGGCGTTCATCGAGCCCGCAATCAGCCAGGCGCCCAGGAGATACCAGGTCGATGTCGATTCTCGTTCTGTATCTTCCTGTGTGAAGAGTCGGGCAATGCCAGCGAAATCCATGCCGCAGAACGCCAGTGCCAGGATGGTCGACCAGCGCAGCCCGGCGAAACGAAGCGAACCCATTAAATCCGAAAGGGCGAACTCGGTGGTGCTGTAATTGAAGATTTCGAAAGCGACGAGTGCGCCGAAAATCATGATCCCGAAGGATTGTTTGCGATCCAGACGCAAGTATGGCGAGATTTTGTTGATGAGTGCGCCGAATGCGCTGTTTGTTTCGTCCACATGGCTGTATTTTGCATAGGTAGACATAGAACACCTCCATATAGAACAAGTGTGCTGGTATGCAGCAGTATAGAACAAACGTTCTTTGTTGTCAAGTCGGTTCTCGACAATTGATATAGTCCAATGAAAATGTCATGTATGAATAGTTCTGTGAAAATGTCACC
>CAYYVY010000122.1:0-8856 GCA_964475265.1 uncultured Anaerolineaceae bacterium
AAGATCAATAGGAGTGTGCGAGGGCGGGTAGCTGGATAGGAATCGAGTCGAGGTGGGTGAGTTGGTCTGGCCGGCTTGAGATCGCGCTGGCCAGATTTTTTTACAAAGATGCAGAGGGGATGACCGACAATTTGGACGATTTCACCACACTTCTCGACAACGTCGAGGAGATGGCGAATCCCCGCAGAGGGGATTTGTTGCATGGTCACATACTGGCGATCGACACGGAAGGGTTGATCGTCGATCTGGGATTGAAACGAGACGGCATCGTCCCCTGCATGGATTTGGATAAACTATCTGCCGATGATACCGCTCCGGACGTTGGTGATGAAGTTGCCGTGATGGTGATCGATCCGTTGGATCGTGACGGAAATCTCATCGTCTCGATTTCTCAAGCTAGAGAAAGCGCAGATTGGATTAAAGCCAACCGCTTGATGGATCAAGAGATAATTATGGAGCTTGAACCCAGTGGCTACAATCGAGGTGGTTTGATCGTGCCTTTCGGCCGATTGCGGGCTTTTGTTCCCGCGTCACACCTTAGCGAGTTGCCCAAAGGGTTGGACGAAGCGAATCGAGCGGTGCATTTGGAATGTATGGTTGGCCGGAGAATGCCCTTCAAGGTCATCGAAGTTGACCCTCGCAGGCGCAGGCTCGTCCTTTCTGAACGCAAAGCTGTGCGCCAATGGCGCCAGGAACGAAAGACGGAAATGATCAATAAACTTGAAGAAGGTGAAATCCGCAGCGGAAGGGTCACAAGCTTGCGCGAATTCGGCGCCTTCGTCGATATCGGCGGTGCGGACGGTCTGATCCACATTTCCGAACTGTCCTGGAAGCGGGTCGATGATCCGAGCGAGATCGTAAGAATCGGTCAGGAAATCGAAATTCAAGTCATCCGTTTGGATCATGAGGCAAATCGGATTGGATTGAGTCTCAAACGCTTGCAGCCCAGTCCATGGGAAGCTGCGGTTGGGAAAATTGAAGCGGGACAGGAACTCGATGGAATCGTGTCCCACATTGCAGCATCGGGTGTTTATATCATCGTCGAGGCAGGCCCGGAAGGCCTCCTGCAGGGTGATGATGACAGGCCGGTTCTATCCGTGGGCCAAGAAGTGCGTGTGCGCGTATCCGAATTCAACCCGGAACGCGAGCGGTTGGATTTAGAACTCGTCGTAGAGGAGTTGGCAACAACGCTCGAAGACGAAGAGTGAATCACGTAATTGTGCAGCTACACAAATGTGCAAGTGAGAGTGAGGTGAGGACAAGTGCCAACGGTCGTGCTTAGACCGAACGAATCACAAGAGCAGTTGCTGAAACGCTTTCGCAAGAAAGTCGCGAAAAGCGGGCTTTTAAGCACTGTTCGTCGGAAACGCTGGTTTGTTTCAAAGAGTGAGCTGCGTAGGATTCAGCGCAAGAAGGCCATTCGCCGACTCAAACGCCGCCAGCGGAAGATAGAAGCCCGTTTTCGGGATTGATACCACCAAGGATCGCCGTTTGATGGTAGTCTGGAAAGAATCAGTATCTGGAGGAATGCATGAGTAAAGAGGAGAAGATCGAATTAGAAGGGACCGTCGTCGAGGCACTGCCGGGCACACAGTTCCGGGTGGAGCTCGATAATAGTCATGAAGTGCTGGCTTACCTCTCGGGGAAGATGCGTCGCTATTACATTCGCATCTTGCTCGGAGATCGAGTCCGCGTCGAGGTTTCGCCATACGATCTCACGCGCGGCAGAATCATCTATCGTTACAGAAAACGCGTGGCGGATCAGGAAAGCTGATTGCGGAGCATTCGTCCAGATAAATCGATCAATAGTCAGATACCCTCGTACGGGGGTATCTGCGTTTAACTTGAGCAGCATCTCTCGGATCCCGTAGGGCTCTTTATTGTGAAATCTATATTTCAGGCGGGCTTTGCAATACCAGCGCCACCCAATCCCCCTCCCGGCGGGTTTCGAGGATTTGCGCCCCGAGAGCGGCGCACTTCGCTTGCATCGCCTCCGCTTGATGGTTCATGATTCCGGATAGAATCAACGTTCCGCGGGGGCGAACGGCTCGGATAAGCCCGGAATCGAGCAGTCTATCGAGGATGGTTGCGTAGATGTTCGCCAGTAATACGTCCGCCAATTCCCGCTCCAGCTCGTTGTGTAAAAGCGTTTTCAGCGAACCCTCTTCGAGACGGATTTTCTCGAGCATACCGTTACGTGCGATGTTCGTGCGTGCATTTTGAACTGCGACGGGGTCCGTATCCAGCGCCCAAACCATGCCGGCGCCGAGCAGGATGGCGGCGATGCTGAGTATTCCCGATCCGCAGCCGAGATCGACGACCGATGCGCCGGAGCCCAGGTGATCTTCCATGGCGGCCAGGCAGAGTTGTGTGGTGGGGTGTAAACCGGTACCGAAGGCCATCCCGGGATCGAGGACGATCGCATGCCGATTCCCCTTGGGCGCTTCGTACCAGGCGGGAAGTACGAGTAATTTCTCACCGATCGAAATCGGCTTGTACTTCGCTTTCCATATATCGCTCCAGTTTTCCTCTTCGATGAAGCGAAAAGCAGGGGGAGGCACCGATTGGATCTGGCCCAGGTGCCACAAACCTTGCTCGATGTTTTCCCGTTTGGCATCGATCCCGTCGTCGACTTCCAGATAGGCAAGGACTTTGACGGGTGTCGAAGCGGTTATATGCTCTTGTGAACCTTCGATTTGAAGCGCAACGCCGTTAGGGGCATGGCGGGAGAGAACGTCCGCGACGGCTTCCGCCAGCTCCCCGTCCACGGTCAACGAGACCTCAAGCCATTTCAATCGGAAAGGCCTCCGAAAAATTCCTTGAGTGAATCGAGAAAGCTGCGTTGGCGAAAAGTCACTTCCGTGCCCAGGGATTTCGCCAGGTCCTCAAACAGCTGTTTCTGTTCCGCTGTCAGGGACCGAGGGACCTCGACCGAGACGACGACGAGTTGATCGCCGCGGCCGTTGCGGTTGACGTGCTGCACGCCTTTGTTCCTGAGACGGAACACCTTGCCGGGTTGGGTACCTTCCGGGATTTCAAGCGTGTGATCGCCTTCGAGCGTGGGGATTTCGATGTCGGCGCCGAGCGTTGCCTGGGCGAGGTTAATCGACATGTCGAGCAGGATATCGTCTCCACGGCGTCGAAAGAAGTGGTGCGGTTTGACCTGGATGGCGATGAAGAGATCGCCCGGCGGGCCCCCATTCAAACCGGGTTCTCCCTCGCCCGATAGGCGTACCTGGGTGCCGTCGTCGACTCCGGCGGGAATGGGTATCTGACGAGTGATGGTGTTGCGTACTCGCCCTTCTCCATTACATATACGGCAAGGAGTGTTGATCGTTTCTCCTTGGCCGCGGCAAGCCGGACATGTGGTTACGTTGACCATGGAACCGAGAAAGGTCTGTCGAACCTGACGCACCTCGCCACTTCCGCCGCAGGTCTCGCAGCGAATAGGTGTGGTTCCAGGTTCGGCTCCCGAGCCGTTGCAGCTTGAGCATGTTTCGTAGCGAGAAAATTCGATCTCTTTCTCAACACCGAAAGCCGCTTCCTCGAACTCGAGCGTCAGATTTTGGCGCAGCGACGATCCTCGACGGGGAGTTCTGCGGCTGCGGCCCCTGCTCATGCCGAAACCGAAAAATTGCTCGAAGATGTCATTGATGTTGAAGTCGAAGTTGAAGGGCATTCCTTTCAAACCGGAATGACCGAAGCGATCGTACGCCGCTTTGCGTTCGGCATCGGATAAGACGGCGTAGGCTTCGTTGATTTCTTTGAAGCGATCTGAGGCATCCGGGTTGTTGTTTACGTCCGGATGATATTTCTTTGCCAGGTGCCTGTATGCCGCCCGAATGTCCTCCTCGGAGGCGTTGGAATTCAACTCCAATATTTCGTAGTAATCACGTTTTTGTTCCATATCGAAAGACTGGCAGTATCTCTGCGATTACTTGCCGGTATTGTATTCTCCTGTGTCTGCTACAACGACTTACTCGTTGGAGGCGCTTGCGCTTTCAGCCGATTCCTCACCCAAGGGTTGAGAAGGCCGATCGTGAATCGTGGCTCCGATACCTTGTAGATAATGAAGCAGCTCGTTCGTCGCAGTGTTGATGGTTGCGGGATCTTCCGTTGTGAGCGCTTCTCTCACCTTGGCGACTTTTTCCGTGACGTCCTCCTGGATCTGTTCCAGGAACTCCGTCGTCGCTTCCGATAGGATTTTATCGGTAGCGTAAATCGCATTGTCCGCAGCGTTTTTAGCTTGTACAACGGTGCGCCTGATTTGATCTTCTTCTGCGTGACTCTCGGCCTCGGAACGCATGCGATGGATTTCCTCGCTGGAAAGACCCGAAGATGCTGTAACGGTGATGTGCTGACTGTTGCCAGTGGCTTTGTCGGTGGCGCTGACCTTCAAGATGCCGTCTGCGTCGATATCGAACGTCACTTCAATTTGGGGTTCCCCGCGCGGTGCGGGCGGGATGCCGTCGAGCGTAAACCGGCCGAGAGATTTATTGGCGTCTGCCATCGGGCGTTCCCCTTGCACGACACGGATCTCCACTTCCCGCTGATGATCTGTTGCGGTCGAAAAGACTTGTGTTTTCCGCGTGGGAATGGTCGTATTGCGTTCGATCAACGCTGTCGCCACGCCACCAAGGGTTTCGATGGAAAGAGTCAGTGGGGTTACATCCAGGAGCAGGACGTCTTTCACCTCTCCGGCAAGGACGCCTGCTTGTATCGAGGCGCCCAGTCCGACGACCTCATCCGGATTTACACCCTTGTGTGGTTCTTTGCTAAAAATCTTTCGCACCGCCGCCTGAACGGCCGGCATACGCGTCATGCCTCCGACCAGGATGATCTCATCGATATCACTGGCTTTGAGATTCGAATCTTTGAGTGCCTGTTCGCAGGGTGCGATCGAACGTTCGATAAGGTCTTCCGTCAACTGCTCTAGCTTGGCGCGGGTGAGATTGATATTCAGGTGTTTCGGCCCGTTTGCATCGGCGGAAATGAAGGGCAGGTTGATTTCCGTTTCCATCACCGTCGAGAGTTCGATCTTCGCCTTTTCGGCCGCTTCTTTCATCCGCTGCAGGGCTTGCCGATCGGATCGCAAGTCGATCGCCTCTTGTTCGAGGAATCGATCCGCAATCCAATCGATGATCCTTTGATCGAAGTCATCGCCACCGAGGAAAGTATCCCCGTTGGTCGAGCGCACTTCGAAGACGCCCTCTCCAACGTCCAGGATCGAGATATCGAAGGTGCCGCCTCCAAGATCGTAGACGGCGATGGTTTCGTCGGCCTTTTTATCGAGTCCGTAGGCCAGCGATGAGGCCGTGGGTTCGTTGATGATGCGCAGAACCTCCAGCCCGGCAATTCTGCCGGCGTCTTTCGTGGCGTTGCGTTGTGCATCGTTGAAATAGGCCGGTACGGTGATGACGGCCTGTGTGATCGCTTCGCCCACGTAGGCTTCCGCGTCGGCTTTGATTTTGGCCAAGATCATGGCGGAAATTTCGGGCGGTGCATATTCTTTTCCGCCCATCATAACGCGCACGTCTCCGTTCGGTGCCTCGGTTACCTTGTAGGGAATGAATCCCAGACCGCGCTGGACTTCGGGATCGGACATTTTGCGGCCCATAAAGCGCTTGATGGAGAAGATCGTGTTCTCCGGATTGACGATCGCTTGCCGCCGCGCAACCAGACCGACGACGCGTTCGTTGTTTTTGGGATTAATGGCAACAACGGAAGGGAATAATCGACTGCCTTCTGCAGAAGGGATTAAAGTGGGCTCTCCGCCTTCCATGATTGCTGCGACCGAATTTGTTGTGCCGAGGTCGATGCCGATAATTTTGCTCATGTGTGCCTCCTATTTCGCCACACGCACCACAGCCGGACGGATGACTCGATCCCCCAGCCGATATCCTTGCTTGACCACATCGATGATCTGACCGTTCTCGTATTCTTCGCTCTCTTCGTAACTGATAGCGTCGTGCAAGTTCGGATCGAAATCCAATCCTTCTGTCGGTATGACCTCCACCCCTTCCGATTCGAGAACGACTTTAAGTTTCTGGCGGATCATCTCGAGGCCTGCAATCCAGGCCTCATCCACGTCCCCTGTGGGGCGATCTTTGAGGGCACGATCATAATCATCGAGAACGTCGAGATAGTGTGAAATGATCTCGCTGATGATTCGTTCCCGCATCTCGTTCTTTTCGCGTTCGACGCGCCTTTTGAGATTGGCGAATTCAGCGCGCGCTCTCTGCCATCCATCGAGGTATTCCGCAGACTCGCTTCGAAGCTGCTCGACTTCGGCTTGAAGCGATTCCACTTTTTCCTGTAGCTCCTCGTAGGTAAGGTCGACTTCGGCCTCTTCAGGTTCGGCCGGCTGCGCGTCGTTCTCGATCGTTTCGGGGTCTTCTTTTCCCGCATGCGCGATGTCCGCTTGCAGCACGCTTTCATCCTGACGCTTTTCGTCCTCCTCGGACGAGGTGGATGGTTCTTCAAACGAAAGCTGCTCGGCGTCTTCGCGCGGGGAAGCTTGTTGTTCAGATTTCTTTTTTGTCACGGGTACCTCGTATTTTCAAATTCGTTAATTTTCAACTTGTGGCCGATCAATCGTGGCACATTGCCTCGCTGACGATTTCCGTACGCGGCAACCAGGTTCACAAACCTGCTTTTAATCCGAGTAAGTGCCGATAACCAGATCACTCAGTAAACCGGCTACGTAGCTCACGGCTGAAATGGTTCGACCGTATGCCATGCGAGTTGGTCCGAGCACGCCCAAAGCGCCGGTTGCGCGGCCCGGGGCGCCGTATCTCGCCAGAACGATCGAGAAATCCTTGAGTTCTTCCCACGCTCCTTCTCCTCCGATGACGACCTGCACGTCGCCGACCCTGGGATTGAGCACTTTGGCCAGAATCTCCTCCAGGTAGCTGCGTTCCTCAAGCAGGCGCACCACCTGTTGAATTTGGGGAGAATCGACGAACTCGGGCTGCGCCAGCATATTGCTGATTCCGTCGCGGTAGATTTCACCGGACCAAACCGCATCGGCGCGGGCCATTATCTCTGAAATCAGGTGCGTAACCTCTTGCGCCAGATCCTGAAATTGATTTGCCTGGCGTGCGACTTGATCCGCGTTCTTTCCATTGCAAAGGCGCGTGATCAACATTGAAGTCTCACGCAGCTGTTCTGGTTTGATGACTTCGGCCAAGGCCAACATCTGCTGCCGCACGTCTCCGCCTTGCAGCACGAGTACCAGAAGCACCTGGTGTTCTTGGGTGGCGATCAGTTCCACCTGTTTGAAAATGGATCGTTCCGGGCTGGGTGCGGTTACCAGAGATGCCGATTTGGATTGCTGGGCAAGGACGGTCGCCGCCAGTTGGATCCATTCATCGCTGCCCCGCTTGGCCTGGTGGAATTGATGGCTGATCAAACGCTTTTCGGCGGCGGGAAGATCGGCGTCCCCCAGCAATTTCCGCACGAAGTAGCGGTAGCCCTTTTCCGTAGGGACGCGTCCGGCCGAAGTGTGCGGTTGACGCAGTAGTTCGAGTTCCGTGAGAAAGGCCATTTCGTTCCGCACCGTGGCGGAACTCACAGCCAGATTGTATTTGGATACCAGCGTCTTCGATCCCGTCGGTTTAGCCGACTCGACGTAATCGTGAACGATTAACGCAAGAATCGTCTCCTGACGCTCTGTCAGGGGCTCCATACTTCCCTCACACGATAATTTAGCACTCTCAATCTGAGAGTGCTAATACAGCCAAGAACGATGATACCATGCGCTTTTGGAGGCGTCAAGAAAGCCATGGCGGCATACCGGCGCGCATTGGATTCGTGTGAAGATGATCCTTGATTCTTGACCGAGCTGCTTATGGGTGGCGAAGATTCGATGATTTCGTTAACTGCGCGTTGTGGGCCTTATGGAGGGTTGACAATTGTCCCCTGGGCAAGTACGATCTCGCCCGAAGTTTGTTGCTATCGTTGCTGAAAGGTAAGAAACGCATCCACGACATCATCTGACATTGCGGGTGATGGGAGTGGTAATGCATAGCACCCCGTCAATGGAGGAGTAATGGCCAATCTGCCGGAAATCACGGATGAGAATTTTGACTCGGAAGTGCTCGAATCCGAAATCCCTGTTTTGGTGGATTTCGGCGCAGAGTGGTGTCACCCGTGTAGACAACTGGATCCCATCGTTGAGGAATTGGCGGCGGAATGGGATGGAAAAGTGAGAGTGGTGAAGTTGGATATCGATGCCAACGTTGATACCACGATGCGTTTTGGTGTCATGGGGGTTCCTACCTTGCTGCTGTTCGTCCAGGGCGAGCCCGTCGGTCGACTCACCGGCTTCATGCCGAAGAATCGTATACTTTCCAAACTCGAAGGCCATATTCCTGCCTGAGTTGTTCCGCTCATGTGAAGCTCGGCTAGGATCGGGGGATACTCGCTGCAATTGTGGCAATCGGTTTTGGAGCGTCGGCGCCGTGTTGACAGTGTGATGCCCGAATTCTATAATGATCAAAATCGACCACGTATAAGGCTGTGAAGAGGGCGAGTACGTACCGATACGACGGCACAGAGAGTGGCGCCAGGTGAGAGTTCCACCCGCACGCCGGTATGGAATGGGCCTCAGAGCTGCAGGGCGAAAGGAAATCGAGTAGCCCGTGCCGGAGTTGCCACCGTTATCATGGCATAGGGCATCGCCGAGAAAGCTGTGCCTGAAAAGAGTGAGGCTGGCTCACGGATCCCGTCGCATCACCGGTGGGGTTTTTCTTTCAAACGCTAGCCTAAGCGGGGTGGCACCGCGGGCCGTATAGCGCTCGTCCCCTGTCGGGATGAGCGCTTTTGATTCCCCCATGCGGAGCGATGGTCGCTTGG